>JAYVNE010000099.1:0-1629 GCA_043758615.1 Akkermansiaceae bacterium | reverse complement strand
AAAGATATACCTAAGGAAACCGCCTGAAACCGTCTTTCGACCAGAAAATCCACCCACCGGAGCACAGCAATCGCGCCAAACCCCTTGAAAAACCTACTTGATCTCAAAACCGAAATTTAAAAAGCGAGTTTTTGGAAGTCCCCATAATACCCAATGTGTGGCCTGTGGTGCAATGGTTGGCTTCGATCCTGTTTCACAGCGGGTTTTGTCGTTTGCCGAAGATCAAGTAACGGGCTATTGGCAGACACCTATTCCCGCACTTTCCGGGAAGGCGTTTCGAATGTGTAGGCAGCGAGCTTCGGAATGCAATTGCAACTGGATGCTCCGATCGGAAACGAATGGAGATCATTGTCTTTCCTGCCAACTTACGCTGTTGATTCCCCAACTCGATATCCTTGGAAATCCAAAACTTTGGGGCAGGGCTGAAGCGGCGAAACGCCGAGTTCTCATCCAACTCTTGCGGCTCGGGCTGCCGATGAAGAGCAAAGCAGCAAGTCCCACTGGCCTCGGATTTAAGTTCATGGCCTCCCTTCCGGGAGAAGTCGTTTTAACAGGTCATGAAGAGGGAGTGATTACTCTGAATATCAGCGAGGCGGATGATTCGGAACGAGAAGCCATGCGCGAAAGGATGGGAGAAAATTACCGTACTTTGGCGGGCCATGTTCGCCACGAACTGGGTCACTATTACTGGGATCTGCTGAGCCACGATGAATCATGGTTAGAAGTCTTTCGCAGTTGTTTCGGAGATGAACGGCAGAACTACGACACATCGCTACGGAACCATCATCAGACTGGGGCTCCTGCTAACTGGGCGCAGACTCATATTTCAGCGTATGCCTCCAGCCATCCATGGGAAGACTGGGCGGAAACATTCGGACATTATCTTCACCTTGAGGAAGGCCTGAATCTCGCGTGACACTTTGGATTAGAACCTAACGGCCTGCGTCTTTCCGCTGCAGGATTCAATGTCACAACATTGCCCGCGTCCGTGGATCAATCTGCCGGCAATGCATTCATCGCTGATGTAAACCGCTGCTTACTCATCAATGAACTAGCAGAAGGACTTGGACAGCACCATCCCTCGCCGTTTGTCCTTAATGTAGCGACCGCAGTGCGAATGCGGCAATTCAATTTGACTTCCGGGTGACCCCACCCACTAACACCACAATGCCGCCGATCACTAAGGTCCAACCGAGCGGGGCGGGTAGCGGTACACGTTCCTGGGTGGTCGCTTTCACGTCAAGTGGGCCAACATTGAGAACGGTTTTCTCGCGGGTGACCGTGTAGCCACGGTAAACCAGTACGCCTGCTCCGAGCAGAATCATGATGACGCCAATAATAGTTAGATTTGAGCTTTTCATGGTGTGATAGGGGATGGGGAGGTGTTAAGGAAATTTAATTTTCTTGGATGATCTTGACGAAGATCACGATAATCGCAAGGCCCAATAAGATGGGAACGAATTCTAGGATATGATATACTGCCGCGCATGAAGTTTTGTGGAATCCCTGCGAGGCGGATGCGGCTGTGGAGAGAAGGGGTTTGAAACCCCTTTCACCGGCAGGGCATTTTTCGGTGCTTAATAGAAGAATGGGGTTTCAAACCCCTTCTCCTTATTACTCCAAAACCCA
>JAYVNE010000098.1:0-15923 GCA_043758615.1 Akkermansiaceae bacterium | reverse complement strand
GCAGAGAAACGCATCCGCATCTCCGAATTTGATGATCCGCCAGGCTTCACCAATGTTGTGGTTAGATGTCGCACAAGCAGTGACGATGACCATGTTAGGTCCCAGAAGACCAAACTCCATTGAGATAATCCCCGTAGCGATGTTAGATATCATCATCGGGATCGTGAAAGGTGAAACGCGTTTCGGCCCCTTGTTCAAAAAGGTGGAATGCTCGCGCTCCAGAGTGGATAGCCCACCGATGCCACTGCCCACCATGACGCCAAAGCGGCGGGGATCGATCTTGGAAACATCCACACCGGAGTCTGCCATTGCCATTTTCGAAGCGGCCACGGCGAACTGCACGTAGCGATCCGAGCGGCGCGCGTCTTTCGGAACGCCGAAATAACCATCTGCGTTGAAGTTCTTGATTTCCCCCGCGATTTTGCAATCGAAGGACTCTGTATCAAGCTGGGTGATCCGAGAAATCCCGCTGCGACCCGACTTCAGGCCGTCCCAAGTGGTGTCTAAGTCGTTGCCAAGTGGAGACAGACAACCCATGCCGGTGATTACGACGCGCCGTTCATTCATAATTTGTTTGGAGAGTTTGGAGATTGATGGCCCCCGGCGCAAGCTTCATGATTTGCTTCATCACTTGAGCGCTCGGTAAAACTTTACCAAGCAGGTAGCCCCATCATCTCGGGCAGTGCTTCACGAGGCCGCCAAGTAAGGATTTCGGGATCACCGGAAGTGATGAGTACGGTGTGCTCGAAGTGAGCCGAAGGTTTTCTATCTTCTGTGATGACGGTCCAGCCATCATCGAGAATTCTCACTTGGGGAACGCCCGCGTTGACCATCGGCTCGATGGCAAGCGTCATGCCGGGCATGAGTGTGGCGGACTTGCCCTGCGGTCGATAGTTAGGCACCTGTGGCTCTTCGTGCAAGCGGCGGCCCACCCCGTGCCCGACGAATTCGCGGACAATAGTGAAACCACGCGGCTTGGCGAAATCCTCCACGGAAGCGCAAAGATCGGAAAGTTTTCGACCCGCGCGGGCATGGCTGATCGCTTCAAAAAGAGATTGCTCGGTGACGGCTAACAGGCGTTTGGTTTCTAGCGGGATATCCCCTGCCGGAACCGTCGTGGCGTTATCGCCGATGAATCCGCTTTTCACAATTCCTACATCGATCTTCACGATATCTCCCGGCAGGATTTTGCGCGGTCCGCCGATGCCGTGAACGACTTCTTCGTTGATAGAAATGCACGTGTAGCCGGGAAAGCCGCGATAGCCCAGGAAAGCGCTTTTGCAATCATGCTGCCGCATGAGATCCGCAGCGAGCAGATCAATC
Source organism: Akkermansiaceae bacterium (assembly GCA_043758615.1). GTDB lineage: Bacteria > Verrucomicrobiota > Verrucomicrobiia > Verrucomicrobiales > Akkermansiaceae > Luteolibacter. The sequence continues at coordinate 14,600 of JAYVNE010000098.1, read as the reverse complement.
TCCCGAGTGGTGCGACCCGGCGCGACTTCCTTGGCCAATGCTTGCAGAATGGAAGAAGCAATGGCACCCGCGGCACGCATGAAATCCACTTCACGCGGCGTTTTGATAGGAATACGATTTCTGCGGGACACCTAGTTAGAAATGCTGATGATTGATTTTCCGATCGTCAAACCGGCCGGGAGAAAAAGGAAAAGATGCGGGCACTCACCTCGTCCTGAGGGGCCGTTGCATCACAGACGCGAAGTTTACCCAGATCGCGATAGTGATCAATGACGGGGTGAGTCAAACTGATAAATTCAGCATGGCGTCTGCGGAAGTTTTCTTCACTATCATCTGCGCGCGGGCCTGCGGGAGAATTGCAAACGGGACAAAGATCGCCGGGAAGAAGTTGCTGATTCTGGCCTGTCCAACGGCACGCTGGGCATTCTACGCGCTCGAGGATGCGTGCGAGGAGATCTGCAATCGGCACGTCGAGCGAAACCGCAGCATCCAGTTCGATATTATTTTCCAAAAGCCACTCATCGAGAAAAAGTGCTTGAGGCAGGCTGCGAGGAAATCCATCAAGCACCCAGCCACTCGTTTGATGGGCGAGCCACTCGGCGAGAATTGGGCACATCAGGTTGTCTGGCAGGTATTCGCCGCGGTCAAGAATCGGCTTCGCTTGCTGGCCTAGTAGGGTGGCATTTTCCACATTTTCCCGGAGCAGGGCCCCGGTGCTCAGGTAGCCTAGGCCCAGATCGCGGGCCAAGCGCCGCCCCTGCGTGCCTTTGCCAGAGGCGGGTGGACCTAGCAGAATAATCCGGAGCGGTCTGGCGGCAGAATCAGTCAATGTCAGCGATTGTAAATGGCGGCCGTGATACCCACCACGATCAGGATGGCGATCACTGTCCAAAGATAAATAATCGCGGTCTTCGGAGCTGCACCGCTGGTTTGGCTGAGACGATCGTAGCGACCCTTGAGCTTACCCTTGCGGAGGAACCCATCATAGTGCTTTTGCAAAAGCTGGGTTTCCACTTGGCGCATCACATCAAGCACCACACCCACCATGATCAGCAGCGAGGTGCCGCCGAAAAAGTGAAGAATCAACGAGCCCGGAGGCAAACCGACCAAGTGGCCGGTGAGCACCGGTAGCACGAAGAGAATCGCAAGAAAAATGGCACCGGCGAAGGTCAGGCGGGTCATCGTGAAGTCGAGGAAATCCGCCGTTGGCTTACCTGGACGCACGCCCGGGATGTAACCGCCGTTGCGCTTGAGATCTTCCGCGATTTGGGAAGGTTGGAACATCATCGCCACCCAGAAATAGGAGAAAAGGAAAATGCCGACCCCGCCAAGCACATAGAACCATGCCCCCCCTTGGGAGAGTTGGCCGGAAAGTTTCACTGCCCATGGCTGGCTACCCACGCCGGGGATCATTTGCAACATGATCGGTGGCAGTGAGAGAATGGCGGTTGCGAAAATGACTGGCATTACGCCTGCGTAGTTCACCTTGAGGGGCAAATACTGAGTTTGCCCGCCGAACTGCTTACGACCCACGACACGCTTGGCGTATTGCACCGCGATCCGTCGCTGCGCTTGGGTGATGGCAATGGTTCCGGCGATCACCACTAACAAGAGGGCAATCATCACTACCATCATGATCGAGTTGAATGGACTGACCCCTTCGCCGGTGACGAAGTATCTCCATGCACCAATCAGGGCGCCAGGAAGACCGGAGATGATGTTAACCGTAATGATGATAGAAGTTCCATTACCAATACCCTTTTCGGTGATTTGATCCGCGATCCAAAGAAGCAGAACGGTGCCGGCCACAATGGTGACCACGGTGAGCACCATCCAAATCGCACTCGGGTCGGGCACTAAAGGACGCCCGACCAACTCGATTCCCTTCATCAAAGGTGAGTTTCCAGCCGCCAGAGACTTGGCAACGAAGAACCCTTGGACAAGCGCAATGCCGATCGTGATGTAGCGGGTGTATTGGGTAATTTTCTGGCGTCCGCCGTCCTCACGGGCGAGGCGCGAAAGCTTCGGCACGACAGCAGTCATGAGCTGCACCATGATCGACGCGGAAATATAAGGCATGATTCCCAGCGCAAAAATCCCAGCCTGCTGGAGCCCGCCCCCGGAGAAAACTTGGAGCAAAGCACCGATGCCGCCGCCCGAACTCTTCGGATCCTGCTTCTGCACGGTGTCCAGCCACTCCTTGATGACCGTGGCATCCACCCCGGGAAGGGTGATGTGCACGCCCAGTCGGATGATGACGATCAAGGCGAGAGTGAAAAGAATGCGGTCCCGGAGTTCCGGAATTTTCCAAGTGTTAGTGAACGCAGAAATCATGATAGAAGGATGAGAAAAATGACGCGTAGGTTAAAAAAACGATGAGGAAGCGCAGAAGCGCTTCCTCATCGGAAATCAGAGATCAATGGGAGTGATCAAGCGATGGGTTCCGTAACAGAACCACCGGCCTTTTCGATCTTTTCACGAGCGGAAGCACTGGCGTTTTCCACCACGAGGTGGAATGCCTTAGTCACTTCGCCAATACCAAGAACCTTGACCTTGTCGCAACGACCATTGACCAAACCTTGGCCACGGAGTGCTGCTTCGTCAATGGTAGCTCCGGCGTCGAAAAGATCGTCGAGTTCACCTACGTTAAAGACACAGAACTTGTCGCGGAAGTCGTAGTTGTTGAAACCGCGCTTCGGAAGGCGGCGATGAAGAGGCATCTGGCCACCTTCGAAACCGACACGAGTGCCGGAACCGGAGCGGGCTTTCTGGCCCTTGTTGCCTTTGCAGGATGTCTTGCCGTGACCGGAGCTTTCGCCGCAACCAAGGCGCTTGACCTTGTGCTTGGAGCCGGGGTTCGGGCTGAATGAGTGGAGTTCCATTGTATTAGAAGAGTTATTGGTTAAAGGTTATTGGTTAGAAGTGAAGAGTATTGTATTCCAAATAACTTTTAACTTCTAACTCTTAACTTAGATCGCCTTTTCCCGTTTCTTTTTGCCACGGCCGGAGAGAATCTGGTCGCGGGTGCGGAGTTGGGACAGCGCCTTGAGTGTGGCTTTCACCACGTTGGCGTGATTGGATGAACCCATCGACTTGGCGAGGATATCGCGGATACCGACTGCTTCGCAAACGGCACGCACACCGCCACCGGCGATGATGCCCGTTCCCGGAGATGCGGGCTTGAGAAGAACCTTGCCACCACCGAATTCGGCGTAAATCTCGTGAGGAATGGTTCCGTCAACAATGCTCATCGAAACGAGCACCTTGCGGGCTCCTTCGCTGGCTTTCTTGATGGCATCGGCCACTTCGTTTGCCTTGCCATAGCCGAGTCCGACCTTGCCGACCTTGTTGCCAGTGACAACGAGTGCGGAGAAGCTGAAACGACGACCGCCCTTGACGACCTTGGCGCATCGGTTGATGAAGACGACCTTTTCGGAAAGTTCGTTACCTTCGGCATCGGTCGGAGCAGCACGCTCTTCACGACGTGGGCCGCCGCGTCCGCGACCGCCTTGGCCACCGCCACCTTGATAGCCGCCGCCACCACCGCCGCCTTGGCCTCGGTTTCCTTGATAGCCACCTTGGTTAGGTGCGGAGCCTGCAACAGGGCCCAATGGAAGGGCTGCTGGAGCTGCCGGTGTTGCTGGAGTTTCGTTTTCTGGAATTGTTACCATGATATGTGTCTGGTCGGAGCGTTAGAATTGGAGGCCGGCTTCGCGCGCTGCATCGGCGAGGGCTTTGACTTTACCATGATAGAGGTGACCGCCGCGGTCGAAGACGACGGCGCTGATGTTCGAACCCTTGGCGCGCTCGGCGAGGAGTGCTCCGACTTTCTGCGAGCTCTCGATGTTCGAGGAGGCTTTTTCGAAAGATTTGTCGAGAGTCGAGGCGGAGATCAAAGTCTTGCCGATCGAATCGTCGATGATTTGGGCGTAAATGTGTTGATTGGAATAGTGAACAGCCAGACGTGGACGTTCGGCAGTGCCGGAAACTTTCCGGCGGATGCGGTTGTGGATCTTGCGACGGATCGACTTGCGATTGATTGTGCTCATGGTGCCGTAATTGTGTTGAGGTAGTGGGCGACGGTAATGGATTATTTGCCGACGCTTTTGCCTTCTTTGCGGCGAACTTTTTCACCGACATAGCGAACGCCTTTGCCCTTGTAAGGTTCAGGTGGATAGAAACTGCGGACTTCGGCGGCGAACTGGCCGACGAGTTGCTTATCAATGCCTTCGACCTTGATCTTGGTGTTTTCCACCACCGTGACGTTAAGTCCGGATGGGATGGGGTGAAGCAAAGGATGGGAACGACCCAGGGAAAGGTCGAGGTCAGCGCCCTTGACCGTGGCGCGAAGACCGACGCCGTGGATTTCAAGATCCTTCACGAAACCCTGCGAAACGCCGAGGATCATGTTTTGAACGAGGCTGCGGACCGTGCCGTGAAGGGCGCGATGCTGGCGAAGTTCGGTGGCGCGGGAAACGATGACGTTGCCGTCTTCGCTTTTAAGTGAGATGCCGTCTGGGAGGGCAAAGTCGAGTTTGCCCTTTGGGCCTTCGACGATGACGGTGCGTCCATCAAGCTTGACGGCGACTTTTTCCAGGAGGGAGATTGGTTTGAGTCCGACTCGTGACATGGTAGTAGTTTCCTTTTACGAGTTGGGGGTTACCAGACGTTGGCGAGTAGCTCGCCACCGAGGTTTTGCTTCTTGGCGGAGCCGCCGGACATGACGCCTTTCGAAGTGGAAAGGATCGAGATGCCGAGGCCGGACATGACGCGTGGAACTTCACCGGAGCCGACGTATTTGCGGCGGCCAGGAGTGGAAACGCGCTTGAGATCGGTGAGGACCGAGCGGCCGTCGATGAACTTGGGTTTAGCCTTCAGAGTGGTACGCTCGCCAGTGACGACTTCGTAATTCCAGAGGTAGCCTTCTTCCTGAAGAATGCGGGCGATATCGGCCTTGATCTTGGAATAAGGGGCGGTGAATTCCTCGTTGCCAGCGCGGGCAGCGTTTTTGAAACGCGTGAGGAAATCAGAAATTGGATCGGTAAGAACTGCCATAATAGGGGATTCCGTTTTTGAGTGGGTCCGTTGTTTAATTAGTTGGCAGCGACGGCTTCGGCTTCAACTTCGTTAGCTTTTTTCATGTCGCGGAACGGCATGCCCAACTCCATGAGGAGCGCGCGGCCTTCGGCGTCAGTCGGTGCGGAGGTGACGAAAATCAGGTCAAAGCCGATCTGGCGCTTGATCTGGTCGATTTCGATTTCCGGGAAGATGGATTGGTCGCTCACGCCGCACGCATAATTTCCACGGCCGTCGAACGACTTGGAGGAAATCCCGCGGAAGTCGCGGATGTTAGGGGCGGTGACGTTGATGAACCGGTGAAGGAATTCCCACATGCGTGCACCACGGAGAGTGACGCGCGCGCCGAGGGCTTCGTTTTCACGCAGCTTGAAGTTGGCGACGGCCTTCTTCGAGAATGTGATCGACGGGCGTTGGCCGGTGATTTTTTGGATTTCGTTGACGGCGTCATCGACGGCGACTTTACGATCCGGTGATTTACCCATGCAGGAAGTGACCACGATCTTTTCGAGGCGTGGGACCTGATGGAGGTTGGTGTAGCCGAGCGTCTTTTTGAGAGCCGGGACGACCTTGTCCTTGTAGTGTTGTTGGAGTGCTGGTGTGCTCATTTTTTTGCGGGTCAGCGATTATTGGTTAGTCGCTTAAGCGCGGGCGGAAGTGCAGTCGCTTCTTTCGAAGCAAATGCTTCAGCCCACTTTCTTAACATTGGAGATATGCACTGGGCCATCGATGGTTTTGATACCGCCGTTTGGCTCAGCTTCGGTGGCTTTGAAAGCCTTTTGGATCGGGCGGCCGCCTTCGACGACGACTTTGCCCTTGGCAGCATTCACGAGGAGCACGGTGCCGCGCTTCCCTTTGTGATTGCCTGCGATGATTTCGACTTGGTCGCCTTTTTTGACGTGCGTCTTGATACGGCTCATGAAAGATGTTAGGTTGATTCCAGCGAGGTGAAATGTTCCGTATGAAACATCGACACCCCACTCGGGGGCGGCGAACATAGAAATAGCGGGCGACCCTGCAAGACCTTTTTGGGCAAACTTACGAATTTCCGCAAAATCACCGTTAATCGCCAGAAAAAGCCTCTTTCCTAAGATTTTCCCGATAAGACCCACATTTTGTGAATGTTTGACTGAAATCCAATCAGTTACAAGATTTAACAAGGAGAGAAAGATGTGGTTATTCCTGTTCCGCAACCCAGCAGACTTCTTTAAATTCTAACTCCAAGGCACGGCACCAGCGCCGCAGAATCACGACCCCAGGTTCGCTTAGACCGCGTTCAGCTCGGGAGAGATGACCATTACTTACCGCCATCACCTTTTCCAGATCCCGCAGCGTCATCCCTCGGGCTTCGCGTCTTTCTTTCAGTTTCAAGACCAGTCGCCGGAGATACGCCTCATCTGGGTCGCCGGACCCAAATGAACCAGAATCTACGGAGTCTGAAAAACAAGACACTGCTTTTCATAAATCAATGGTGAACTATCCTGTAAGAATTTTGCTCTTGCTGTTTATGTACAGCAAATCAACCTACTTCTTATGGGTCGAATAGAACGTTGTCAGGCTGGAATTAGATGATTTCTATTTGCCTGCTACGCTTTCCTTCCTCAAGCTACGGTAACCTAACAACCATGAAATTTCTATCCATTCCGCTCGCGTTGCTAGGGGGATTGTTGCCATTACACAGCCAAGAAAATATCCCGCTGAAATGGGAGTTGGAAATCCCCGGACCTGTTTCAGATGGCACACGGGCGGAACCAGCCCTAAAATCTGAGCCGATTGACTTCAAGGTTCTGACTTCCCAAACGCAGCGCATGGAGGTGACCGAAGCCCCGGAAATGCCCGATCTTCCACCGATCGAGGGAACGATCAATGTCACCGTGCAAATGGTTGCAGATCCCGGTTTGCCAGATCCGCCTCCGCCTCTACCAGAATTACCGCCGAACGATCCGGCTGTTCTCGCCAGAATGGAGGAACTCAGGAAAAATCACCGCGGTACGGAATTAGTTTTTTTGTCCGCGACCGTCTATGACCATTCGAGAACGCTTCTACGAATCTATCCGAGCGGAAAGATCGAAGGAGAAATCACCGCATGGTCAAACATCGACTTCAGCCATTTTTGCGGATTTTCCCTATTCCGGGTGAAGAGTCCTGACGGAAGAATTCAAGACATCGGCTTGCTGATGGGCATAGGCAACACTGACACCTATCAAACTCGCAAACGCCTCGCCCGGGCGAAGCAGGGACACTATCAGGAGCCGGAAATCCCCGAAATGCCAGACCTCGCGGTGGGCGGACCTTCTTTCGTAGTGATCGAAGGCCAAAAAGACGGGGAGGCGATGACCACTCTGATTCAAACCCATGAGTTATACCGTAAGGAGGGCGCGAGGATGGAGGAGGCCTACCTTGCTAGGGAAAAAGCCCACGCCGAAAGGCACGCCTATCTGTTGGCAAATCCGCCGAAACCCGAGGACATCGTAATCCGTTTCTGGCAGCGAGATCAGTCGGACCGCAAATAAATCGAGTCGAAAATCCCAATGAATTTTTCAATCAAATTTCAAACGACGGCAACCTGCCTTCTCCTCGCATCCGGTTCTATTACCGCCGACGCGCTTGACGAGCAGATGACCTTCACCCAGTGGACAGGCGGCACTTTCAAGTCTGAGTGGCCTGGCGTCGCGCAGCGGACGTATTTCTATCAATGGACAACTGATTTGGTGACTTGGCACTACGCGCCGTTTATGGCTTTCGGGACCGGAGGGCATGAGTTTTTCATGGATTCAAGCCCGCAAAAACTTTTCGTCCGGCTTCATCGAGTCAATGACGCGACCGTGACTACCCTTTCGCAGGCGCAAAATGCGGATTTTGATGGGGACGGAATCAGCAATCTTTCTGAGGTGACTACTTCTCACACTTTTCCAACAGAGTGGGACACCGATGGCGATCTGATTCCTGATGGCCTTGAAGTTCTGCTAGGCACCTCTCCTCTGGTCAATAACGCCACGGCAGACGATGACTCCGACGGCATGAACAACGCGGAAGAGTATCTGGCCGACCGTGATCCAACAACGGCCGATCCGGTTTCAGACTCATCGTCCCGATCGCTAGATGTTTTCAATCTCACTTCTTTCTGAATCATGTTTTCTATCAAACGACTACTTCTACTCACGACATTCGCGCTTGTTGCCATCACTGACCGGTCCGCAGCGCAATGCACTACCTGCGACGGAGACGTGAATGTGGATTTCAAAGGAGCTATGTGCATCAAGGGTTCCTTTACCGTGCAATTGTCCACCAAGACCACCGACTCGGCGACCGGGACGACATGTGGATCATACACGGAATCGCCGCCTTTGACTGAGAAGGTGAAACTGAAGCCGAATAAAGCCTATACGATGACACTAACGGCCATTCCCAATGGATCTGATGGAGGGCTGAGTTCTGTTCATCTGGAAGTCACCTGTCCGACTTGTTTCAAAGTTTACATCGATGGTGTGGAAACGTCTACTTACGACGGTGCAGGACCGGGGTGTGGCAATGGGCAGGGCCTTACAAAGAATTTCACGGTGATCATCAAACGCATGAGTTCCGGGGGAACCGGCACGGGAGGTAATGGAAACGTCGCGGGCGGTTCCAGCTCAGGAGGGATGAGCGGGGATTTTTCGATGGGTGGTTCGCCCAACGACTCAGCCGGGGAAATTTCTTTTTCGTCCGGAACGATAACCCCAGACCTGTTCACGCCAGCCGTGCTGAATTACGAGAACATCTCCCCGGATGTCGATGTGGTCCGTGATTCTGGAACCCAGGTTTTACGCCAGATCAAGGCTCCTGAAGTTCTAGCCGACATCATCACCCTTACCGCGACTTCTTATGAGATCAGGTTTTACCCTTCCGCGCAGGTGGGAACCAAAGCGGCTGGAACCTATCCAGTATCAGGAAACCCGGCGGGAGGACTCTATGCCGTCACAGGAAGCCCTTCGCACATCTGGCGGTTTTCAAGCCCGACGAATTCCGCGACCACTCCCGTTATCCAAGTAACTGAAATCCAGGGGACCGTCCAAACCGACCAAATTTTCAGCTTCATTAGTGGAACCTGGATGTCCGAAATCGCCGGAGCCAGGGCGGAAACCCGGACCGAAACTGTTCTTTCCGGTGGCGACAAGCAGATTGAAACCACCGTGTTCCATCCGACCAGTGGCGTGCCAGCTTCGAAGGTGCGCGATGTCCATCATGCCTTCCCATGGGGAACTGAGAAAATCAGCTCCGTGGAAGATCCTGATGGCGACGCCCTGACCACCACTTGGGCTTATTACGAGAGTTCATCCGATCCCGACAATTACGCCCGTCTAAAGTGGGTGATACAGCCCGATGGTTCATGGCAGCGTTTTGACTACTATGGGGTCGGTTCCGGGTGTAATGGAAAAATCTGCCACACTTATCGCCCCTGGAAGAACCTGCCGGCTACTCCATCGGCTGCGACCCTGACGAATTGCCAACTGACGAGTTATGAGTATGCCTCTCCTGGATATTCGTATTTTCGTTCCGAAATTTCGGATACTGAAATCAGTGTTCTTGGAGTGGAGGTTGCTGACAACTACATCTGGCCTTACCTCAGCTACCTCAATTCTTGGATTTCGCCTCTATGGGATGATTTCGATGACATGGAGTATCTCCCCATCATTGTTAGGGGACAGGGTTCTTACAGCAATGAAAAGATAACCGCCACCATTGACACAAGTTCAGACGTTCCTGACTATCTACGAGGGCGTATGGCCTACATTTGGGAACCGGATGACCGTCTGGAGATTCACGCTTATGAAAAGGGTACCTATAATTCTTCCACGCTCGCTTTCAACGCTTCGTCCTCCGGCGATTGTATCCGTGAATTCGTAGCTCAGGTGACTTACAGCAGTTCTTCCGGTGTGGATGGTAAATCGCTTCAAACCGTCAGGATCACCGGCCCTGGAGGCGGAGTCCTGAAGGAAGAGACGCAAATAAAAACAGAATCAGGTTTCGTTCCTTTGACCACCACCCTTTACGGCTATGATTCAGGAGGCCACCTCAATCTTACAACCGTAAACGGACGCACCACCTACGAAGCATCTTGGGCGAACGGTAAACTTGCCTCAGAAACCGACGAGCAGGGCACCACCACCACATTCGATGTGTATGATGCGGAAGGCCGGGTAACCCAAGACACCCGATTGGGAATTGTCACGACCCGTGTCTATGATCCCGTTGGGCGGCTTACTTCGACAACCCGCACTTCGGGCGGTCTCAGTCTCGGAACTTCGACGGGCTATGATCTCTCAGGCCGGATGACTTCCGAAACGTCGGAAGACGGTTTGACGGCTGGAACTGTTTACACTGCCGGAGGCAGGATCAGCACACGCACCAATTCCGACACCTCAACGGAAATCACCACCCGTTATCTGGATGGTCAGACACAATCCATCACAGGCACCGGAGTTGTCGCTCGCTATTTCGACTACGGCACCGATGCCAGTGGTTTTTGGACCAAGGAATCCCTTGGATCGGATACATCACCGCGCTATTCCCAAAGTTGGCGGAACGAGGAAGGCGAGTTCTGGCTTTCTGCTGTTAGCGGACCCTCCGGCCCGATCTACACCGCGACCACTTTCGATCCCTATTATGTCGGACGGCCCATCGCTCGCACGGTTCCTGGTGAAGCCAAAATCCTCTTCTCTTACGATCCCGACACCGGAACGCTGGTTAGGCAGGCGAGAGATCTGAACGCAAACAACGTCATCGATGATGATTCGGACTCCATCCAAGAAACACACAGCTCTTACATTCAGGATGGTGGAAATTGGTTCCGCCAAATCGTGAGCAGCCGCTACGAGACTGACGGAAACGCCACTCCCCATACTCTAACTACCACCCGCGAACAACTAACCGGCCTTGGCACCGGCATCGCCTCCATCACTCAGTCCATCGACTCCCAAGGCCACATCACCACTAGCACCACTGCCATCAACCGCAGCACCCGCACCGTCATCACCACTACCGATGTTCCCGATTCAACCTTGGACGCCGTGGAAATCACCATCGACGGCAAGCTATACTCCACCACCACCCCAACAGTCTCTACGCCCACTGTTTATACCACCTACGATACACTCGGGCGGTCGACCGTAGTGACCTCACCGCGTGGAGTCGTCACCAGCACGGCCTATCATCCGACAACAGGACAGGTCACCACCGTTACCCACGCCGGAAAACAAACCACCTACACTTACCACCCCGCAGGCAGTCCCGGTGCGGGCCGCATCGCCACCGAGACCCAGCCGGACAGCAAAATCATCCGCACTTCCTACACCCTACGCGGCGAAGTTTTCCGCGTCTGGGGCGGAGCCACGTATCCGCTAGAGCGCATTTACGACACCTACGGCCAGCAGCAATTGCTCAAAACTTACCGCGCAGGCACCGGATGGACCGGCACCACTTGGCCAGCATCACCCGGCACCGCCGATACCACAGAATGGAGCTATAACGAAGCCACCGGTCTCATCCATCAGAAAATCGACGCCGCCTCCAAGGCAACCACCTATACTTACTACGCCGCCAGCGGCAAACCCGAAACCCGCCAACGCGCCCGTGGCCCCATCACCACCTACACATGGAACTCCCTCGGTCTATCAGAAAGCGTCACCCATAGCGACGGCACCCCAGCCGCCACCCGGACTTACGACCGCGCCGGACGCCCCAAAACTCTGGCAGATGCCGCAGGAAATCACACCTTCACCTATCCAGACGATCTCACTACCACCGAGACCATTGAAGACGGCATTCTCAAAAATGTCACCCGCACCAGGACACGAGACACCTATCAACGCCAATCTGTTAGTGCCATCACCTCCGGCACCGCCATTCATTCCAACGAATACCACTACACCGTCACCTCTCGCCTCAACGATGTGACCACTGGTACGGAATCCGCCACCTACGGCTACCTTGCAAATTCCGACGCCATCCAATCACTCACCTACAAATCCGGCACCACTACCCGCCTTGCCACTACGCGAAGCTATGATACATCCGACCGTCTTGACGGCGTCACCAACACCTATGGCGGTTCTCAGACCCAAACCTTCGGCGTCTCGGAGTTCGATGACATGAACCGCCGCAAGAAAATTACCCGCGAGGACGGCACCCGCTGGAACTACGGTTACAATGACAAAGGCGAAGTCACTTCCGGCATCCGCGAGAAAACCGCCAGCCCTAACACCGCCGTCCCCGGCTGGAACTATGGCTACACCTTTGATGAAATTGGCAACCGCCACACGACCACCACCAACAGCCGCACCTCCACCTACACTCCTAACAATCTCAACCAAATCGCTAGCCGCACCATCCCCCGTGCCTTCGATGTCATCGGCAAAGCAAATGCGGCCTTCAATGTCTATATCAACGGAAATGCGGCACCCCGGCTTGACGAATACTTCTACAAGGAAGTTTCAACGACTAGCAATAATAGTATTCATATCCCTTACATTGTGGATCTTACCGACGGCAGCGCCGTCACCCGCCGCTACGGCGGAAAATTCCTCCCTGCCACCCCGGAAACTTTTACCTATGATTCTGACGGGAACATGATTGGCGATGGCCGTTTCACCCTAACGTGGGATGCCGAAAACCGCCTCATCGCCATGGAAACACTCGCCACCGTTCCATTGCCCGCCCGCCGGAAACTCTCCTTTGTCTATGATGCTATGGGTCGCCGCATTCGCAAAACCGTCTGGCACGGCACCAGCAGCGGTGGCTGGCAACTCCATCATCAATTTGACTTCATCCACGAACTCAACGGCTGGAACATCCTCGCCGAGCGTTCCGGCGGCAGCAAAGACAGCTTCCTCCGCACCTACACTTGGGGCACAGATCTTAGCGGCAATCTATCCGGCGCAGGCGGAGTAGGGGGCTTGATATCCACCACATTCCACACCAGCAACACCACCGTCGCCAACGGCATAGACCTCAACGGCAACGTCACCCTCCTCGTAAACACCGCCACGGGCCAAGCCGACGCCACTTACGATTACGGCCCCTTCGGCGAACCCCTCCGGCAAAGCGGCGAATACGCGACACTCAATCCGTTCCGCTTCTCCACCAAATATACGGATGATGAAACGGGTTTTGTGGACTATGGACGTAGATATTACATTCCATCTCTAGGCCGCTGGCTATCCAAAGATCCTATTGGGGAAAGGGGAGGAGTTAACCTATATGGGTTTTTAAAAAATAGCGGAGTTCAAAAAATTGATGTCTTGGGACTTTGGGGCAAAGCAACTGGCTGTAACCAAAGTCAGTTAAATCAATTAAAAGCCGCAGAATCAGCTTCGAGAGATGCGTTTGAAGCTTGGTATAATTTCACAATTGCAGTAGATGACACGTATTTAACAGGCACGTTTCCTGAACTTGCAGGTGATAATAAAAGTTTTAAAATGGCTGAAAAATTTACAGCTATGCTGGCAAAAAATAATAAATCCTTGCTGGATGCTGTGGAGAATAAATCAATTAATGTCAAATGTGAATGTTCGTGTAAAACGATTGATTTTATTACAAGAAGTGAAACATATGCCTACACGCCTGCCAAAACAATTCATTTTTGTCCAATTTACTTTGGATCAGGTGCCTTAGAGCAGGCTGCAACTTTTGCACATGAAATGTCTCATGCGATATTAAATACATCCGACGTGGATCAATGGACCGATCCAGGACCTGATCTTTTGAAATCACTAAATGTGGCACCTTTGTATGAAGACGAGCCAAGATACACCAAATACGTTGAAAAGCGATATAAACAATTTATCAGTGCTTCACTCGGAAAATGAAAAATAAGAATTTGTATAGAATCATTTTTGGATTTTTTTCTGGTTATGCGGTGGCATTGGTTATGCTGAGTAGAGAAATAGGCATCTCCACAAGGAATGGCGCAATGACAGAAGATCTCAAGCTGTTCCCATTTGTCGCGCATTATACACATGACGACAGGGCATTTCCGTTCTTGTTTCCAACTCCAAATGATGGTCTTGGTGAAATAAAAATGGTCAGTTCAAGAAGACCATTTCTTAATAGTATCGGCATATCATTCAATTCTTACTCAGCTGGTGATCGATTACTTGCACATCAGCGCAGTTTGTTAGCATCGTACAAATCAGCTGATTTCACAAAAGAAGAAAGAACAATTATAGCCAATACTTACTTTAAAAAGCTGTCAGAAAGCGACCGTGCGTCCGCTGCGGATTATGTTCAGGAAGTATGGGAAAAAGCAGCAAATGCAAAGGGCGAAAAATGAACCAAATTACCACCCGCACCATCCCTCAAATGAGCCCACATGCCAACTAATGGCATTGGCAGTACCAACCCATTTTCTTTGGGGTCTCTTTGGGGTCAGTCCCCGCAGTCTCACAGTAAGCGTCCTAAATTCCACCCCTGTGTAGCTCCTGTTAGGCGGTGGGAGCGGGCAGGTCAGGCGACTTGCTCCGCTTTTGTTTGGGCACGGCGTTCGG
>JAYVNE010000097.1:0-5400 GCA_043758615.1 Akkermansiaceae bacterium | reverse complement strand
TCCAACCCCACCAGAGTCGAATCGGGGAGGTTTGTCTAGGATTTTTTCGAAATCAGGAACCTATGCGGATATTCCCTTCAAAAAGAAAATGCCGTGCTGTGATTACAGGGAAATTGAGATTCCGATTGCCATTAGGTGGGTCGAATGAAGAATGCGGTTGCGACGAGTAAAAGTAAATTTCACTCATTCCCCGGGGTGATTTCTCAATCGCATAACCACTATTCATTATCATGGAAACCCGACTCATGCCATCTCCTCGCGAAGCCGCCGTCCTCGACACCGAGGAACTTCGCGCTGCTTTTCTGCTAGAGGAACTTTTTATAACAGGTGAAGTCTGCCTCGTTTATACCGACCTCGATCGCGCCATCGTGGGTAGCGTCATTCCGACTTCAGGAGCCCTCGAACTCGGCAACGACGATGCACTCAAAGCCGACTTCTTCTGCCAACGCCGCGAACTCGGCATCCTCAATTTCGGCAGCGCCGGAAGCGTCACCGTCGATGGCACTCTTTACGAAATGGGCTCTCACGACTGTCTCTACATCGGTCGTGGCACTCAGAAAATTTCATTCAACAGCGCCGCCGCCAGCGATCCCGCCGTTTTCTATCTTGTGAGCTACCCCGCCCACGCCGCCTATCCGACGACCAAAGCCACGCGCGCCGATGCCAACCGCGTGGAACTCGGCAGCAAGGATGAGTGTAATGAGCGCACCATCTTCCAATACATCCACGAAAATGGCATCAAGAGTTGCCAGCTCGTCATGGGCTTCACCGAATTTAAAACCGGCAGCATTTGGAACACGATGCCCTGCCACACCCACGACCGCCGGAGCGAGGTCTATTGTTATTTCGATGTCCCCTCCGCCCACCGAGTCCTCCACATGATGGGGGAACCGCAGGAGACGCGCGCGCTCTGGGTTGCCGACAAACAAGTCGTGCTATCCCCGCCATGGTCCATTCACACCGGTTGCGGCACCGCCAGCTACCGTTTCTGTTGGGCGATGGGGGGTGAGAACCAAGCATTCACTGACATGGACCGCGTCGAAATCGCGGAACTGCGGTGAAAAAGTTGAGAGTCGGGAGTTGATAGTTGATGGAAAGATCAAGAATCGCGCCGTCTTCAAATTCTCCTCTTCACTATCAACTCTCAACCATCAACTCTTCACTATCAACTCTCAACCATCAACTCTCAACTCTCAACTCATGTTCAACCTCACCGGAAAAACCGCTCTCGTCACCGGCTGCAAGCGCGGCATCGGCTTCGCCATGGCCCAGGGCCTCGCAGAAGCGGGTGCTAACATTATTGGTGTTAGCGCCAATCTTGAACTCAGTGGCAGTGCCATCGAAAAAGCAGTCACCGCTCTCGGCCGCACTTTCACCGCCTATCAGTGCGACTTCACCCAGCGCGAGGCTGTCAAAGCTTTCGCTGCCCAAGTCATGGCTGAGCAGGGTGTGCCTGACATTCTAATCAATAACGCGGGCACCATCAAGCGCCAGCCCGCCGCCGAGCATTCGGACGAGTTTTGGTTCGAAGTCATCGAAGTGAACCTCAACGCTCAGTTCCTCCTCAGTCGCGACATCGGTGCAAAAATGGTCGAGCGTGGAAGTGGGAAAATCATCTTCACCGCATCGCTTCTTACGTTTCAAGGCGGTCTCACCGTCCCGGGTTATGCAGCCTCGAAAGGCGGCATCGGTCAGCTCACTAAAGCTCTCTCTAACGAATGGGCATCAAAGGGCGTGAACGTGAACGCGATCGCTCCCGGCTACATTTCTACGGACAATACCGAGGCCCTGCGCGATGATCCTGTCCGCAGTCAGCAGATCCTTGGGCGCATCCCGGCTGGCCGTTGGGGCGAGGTCGATGACTTCAAAGGTCCGGTCGTTTTTCTCGCCAGTGAGGCATCGCGCTACGTCCACGGCGAAATCCTCGTCGTCGATGGCGGCTGGATGGGCCGATGAATTGAGAGGGGAGTCAGCGTGCCCGCATGCCTCACTTCGCTGCGGATTTTTTCCTCTGCAGGAACAAGTCGATTCCATCTACCAGCGCCAGCCAACTGGCCTCGATGATGTTGTCTGAAACGCCGACGGTGCCCCAGTTGATTTCACCATCGGTGGAGACGATGAGCACGCGCGTTTTAGCAGCGGTCGCTTCGTGACCGTCGAGAATGCGGACCTTGTAATCGACCAGTGAAACGCCCGCAATTTCAGGGAAAAACGGCAGCATCGCTTTGCGCAGCGCGAGGTCTAGCGAGTTCACCACGCCGTGGCCTTCTGCGACGGTGAGCTCGGGTTGGCCATTGACTGAGAGTTTCACTGTTGCCTCACAAACCGGCGGATGCCCATCGCGGTACTTGCGGAAACTGGTGTGGTATTCGGTGATGTCGAAATTTTTCACATAGGTTCCCAGCTCGCGGCGGATCAGGATTTCTAACGAACCACCCGCAGCCTCGTAGGAGTAACCTTCGTTTTCCAGTTCCTTCACCCGGCGGAGAATCGCACTTGCTTCGGGTGAGCCTTTTTCTAACGAAATTCCTAACTCTTGCGCCTTTATCAAGATGTTCGATTGGCCACTGAGTTCGGAAACGAGGATATTCTGCTCGTTACCCACGCTACCCGGCACGATGTGCTCGTAGCTGCGGGCCAGCTTTTGCACCGCATTCACATGCATGCCGCCCTTGTGCGCAAAGGCCGTCCGTCCGACAAATGCCGCGCGGGCGAAATGCGGGTTGTTGGAAACATCATCCACGAAGTACGAGAGCTCTCGTAGTTTTTCCAACTGCGGAACCACCGGCATCTTCATCTTGAGCTGGAGCATCGGGATCACGGAAACGAGATTACAATTTCCAGTGCGCTCCCCATAACCATTGATCGTGCCTTGAACTTGCACGGCACCTGCTAGGACGGCGGCGTAGGCATTAGCCACCGCCAGTTCGCAATCGTTATGAGTGTGAATGCCCATCGGTGTGTTAGGCAAGCGCTCTCTCACCGCCGCGCAGATTTCTGTAATCTCGGAGGGCAGCGTGCCGCCATTCGTGTCGCACAGAACCAGACAGGCCGCGCCACCTTGGGCCGCCGCTTCGAGAGTCGCCAGTGCATGCTCTGGCGAGTCTTTGTAACCATCGAAAAAATGCTCCGCGTCATACATTACCTCCCGGCCATGTTTTACCAGATAGGCCACCGTTTCGCGGATCATCGACTGATTTTCCTTCACAGTCGTGCGCAGAACTTCGGTGACTTGTAGTTCCCAGCTTTTTCCGAAAATCGTCACCACTGGCGTTTCCGCCTCCAACAGCAAGCGCACTTGTGGGTCTTCGTCCACCGGCACGTCTGCACGCCGCGTGGAGCCGAAAGCCGCGAGCTTCGCATGGGTGAGTTTGAGCTTCTTCGCCTCCCGGAAAAACTCAATGTCCTTTGGGTTCGAGCCCGGCCAGCCACCTTCGATGTAGTCGATCCCGAATTCATCCAAGCGCTCGGCAATTCGCAGCTTGTCGAGGCCGGAAAGTTGGAATCCTTCTCCTTGCGTGCCATCGCGCAAGGTCGTGTCGTAGAGAAATACAGGTTTGGTGCTCATCGGCAGGGGCGCGGAACTTAGTGCCCCCCGCGCCGATGGGCAAGGGAGAAGCGACGCCATCGCAGCGGGAGCGTTGTCTCATTGAAGCTGACACCGAAAAGAAATCCAGGAATAGAACAGGTCCGCCAGAGATTCAAATTTCACCCCGCCAACTTCCAATCCCCCCCCCCACCGCCTCCGCTCACCCGTTGTGTGAATCCTTCCACCAACCCAGTCTTTCCCATCCCCCTGCTTACCCACCAGCATCAGGTTGTTCTTGCGGATTTGCAGCAACACCTGCGTCATTCGGAGCAACTCCGCCCTGCGACCGATCAAGGACGGCAATGCTAATTCCGCCGCCAAGGTCGTGAAGTCACTTCCGAATCGCTCCCGCGCGGTTTCGTCCCCGGCTTTTCATCCTCATCCGCGACGTGCTGATGACCTGTCACTGCGAAAAAAATACCTCAATTGGTATTTGCGCCTTGCGCCAAAATACCCAATCTGGTATTTTCTGCCCGTGATCGAGAGTTTCTCAGATAAAGCCACCGCCCAAGTTTTCGAAGGCCAATTCTCTCGCAAGCTCCCCGGTGAAATCCAAGCCCGGGCCAAAGTCAAGCTCACCACCATCCACCTTGCCACCGAACTCCAGCACCTCACCCATCCTACTAGCAACAACCTCGAAGCCCTCACCGGAAACCTCAAAGGACTCCATTCTATCCGCATCAACAAACAATGGCGCATCACCTTCCGTTGGGAAAACGGAAATGCTCACGACGTGAAAATTACAGACTACCACTGACCCATGACAACGAAACAGACTATCCCTCTTCTCAACCCCTTCGCCGAAACACTCTCCGAAATCATTGAGGACTCTCCCCTCAGCCAGAAAGATTTCGCCACCGCCTGCGGCATCATCCCCAGCCACATCTCGGAAATGAAGCACGGCAAACGCCGCATCACTCCTGTTCATGATCTCCGGCTTTCCCGCTTCCTGGGAATGTCCCCCGGATTCTTCCTTCGTCTCCAACTCCATCACGATCTCGAACTCGCTAACCGCCAACACGGCAAGGAAATCGACCGCATCCGCCCCCTGCAAACCGTATAACCCGCATAACCCAGTCTTCGTCCAGCGTCCTTGGCCATCCGCAGTTTCACCCCCAAAAATCCTCCTTTTCTATTGCCCGAATTCTTGCCAAATTCCCCTCATGGTTAACATTGCCACAACAGTTTGCCAGACAAGCTGTTACACTACACCTGCCCTGCTTCACGGCTCGGGATCGAAGGGTAGGCAGACGATGCCGAAGCTCACGAAGAGGCGTAGGTAGAGGGCTTCGGAAACTTTGATGCCGTAGAGGAAATTGTCTGGTGCGGTGAAAATGTCCACGAGATCGGCGGGCGCAGGGTCCGCCCAGTTGAGCAGATCTTTGCTGTAGGTAACGTTGACCAGGAAAATGTTGCGCCGGGATTGCAGGCCGGAAATATCTGCGCTGAAACTGCCTGCGACCGAGCGGCTGTGGATCAAGCCGGGGCCGCTGCTGGGGTTGGCGGGGTCTGAATCTAGGAGGAACTCCAGTCCATTGGACACACCATCGTGGTCTGGATCAGCGCAGTTGCCGATGATGGCGGGATTGCTCCGTTGGGCGGGCGTGAAGTGTGCGGCTAGCCAATCACGGTATGGGCGGAGGGTGGTGTCGTTGTCGTAAATGTAGGACTTGACTGAGGCTTCGGCCAAGGTGGCGTTTTGCACGGAATTGGCCACGGCTTTTTCATTTGAAGGTATTGTTGCAGACCATGTTGTAGGGGATGGTGATTTTCATGGAGGAGAGTTCGAAGATCGCAGGCCATGAGAGGTG
>JAYVNE010000096.1:0-15996 GCA_043758615.1 Akkermansiaceae bacterium | reverse complement strand
TTTGGCGGGACAGACAGTAGCTTCCCAACTTGGCTCGTATTCGCAAGTCCACAGTTTGGCGGCTTCCGAATCATCCAGGATATGGCCGTTGGTCGGATCAATCTTCAGACTCCGGCCGTCGCCGATCCCTGCGCCTCTTGCCCCGAATTCCGCAGCTGGAACAAGGCCTGCATCGACTACCGCCTCTGGCACACACTCAAACACACCCACGGTATCTATTTTCCTCACCTTGGGAAAATCCAACATTACCGCCGACTTCAACCTCTCCGCCTACCAGCTCATCCTGCTCTACAAACATCGTTGGGACACCCGTAAAAATCTTCCACCAGCTCAAAATTAAATTGAACGAGCGCAAGTCTTGGGCCAGTTCGTTAGAAGCCAAGCAAAGTCACGCGATTTTCGAATGCCTCGCCCACAACTTCCTGCTTTTATTTGAAGAGCGCGTGGTCCGGTGCGTGCGCGTGCGGACGACTGTATGATCAGCGCCTAACATAATTTAGACTGGAGTGGCCACAGACATGTCGTCAAGGTTTCTGGAGAGAAGATATCAGTGGCACGGTAGAAGTTTCATCGCCCGGATGAGCGAGAGCTGACGACCTATGAGGAGCTGATTTGATGACCTCGATCTCGGCGAGGTGACGGTCCACTAGGCATCTTGTCGGCGGCGGCGCAGCAGGCCAGCGGTGATCAACAGACCCACTAGAGCGCTGGTTGGCTCTGGCACGGCTGTCCAGCTCAGCGTGCTGCCGCTGATCGTAAAGTAACCTTGGGTGGCTGGCACGTTAGAGACCAAACCCGCAGAGTTATAATACTCCACGGTGCTCGCAAAGACCGTGGCAATATTTAAATTACTGTTAGTGGCTACATTGGTAAAGATATCTCCCCACGTCCGGTTCGAATTCCAGAAGTTTTCACCAAAGTTCTGGTTGCCATTCAACACCACCCGAAAAATGGCCAACGTGCCGTTTGAAGCTAAGCTGGCCGTATTGACGGCATCGTAGTTCACACCTCGAGTGCCGCTGGAGTTATCCGCATTCGCCGTTAGGTTCCACTCGAAGATCGAGCCAGCGTCATAAGTAATGCCAGTGGTAAAAGTTTCTTGCGCGAGAGTGGCCGTCGGGGTCACCGCCGTCACCGAAGTGCCTGCGGTGTGAATGCCGCCTGATGAAATAGTCGTCGCACCGCTGATGGAGCCGCTGCCGCCGAGCGTTGCGCCAGATGAAACACCGACCGCGCCCGCACTAGTCGCCGAGCCCGTGGAATTGTTAGCTAGCAAGGTTCCAGCAGTGACGGTAGTGGTGCCATCATAGGTGTTAGCATTGGTGAGGATCACCGTGCCTCCACCGACCTTTACCACGTTTGCAACGAAACTGGAGTTCGGGTTAGGAGCGATGATGCCCGAGAAACTCGTCGTGCCGCCGGACACCTGCGAGAGGTTGAGAGTGGCGGAGAAAGCCAGAGAGTTCGGGGTGATGTTCCCGGTAAACGAGGAGGCGTTGGCCGTGTTGCCACCCAAAGTCCAAGTGTTCGCAGCACTCCCGATGTCTTGAAGCGTGATGGTTTTGCCGACGGTGAAAGCTCCATCCGTCAGCGCTGAGCCACCCTTACCGCTGAAGTCACCGATGAGCAAGTTGGCGTTGGTTCCCAGCACACCGCTGCCTGCAAGAGCATCGCCCGCGATCAAGAGAGTGCCTGCGCTGACATAAGTTTGACTCGTGTAGTTGTTACTCGCGTTGCTCAGGCGCACTGTGCCGACACCTTCGCCGTAATCACCCGCGCGCAAGCCCGTTGAGGCATTACCACCAGAGATAAGTCCAGTGAAGTTGAGGGTTTGCCCAACCTTCTGCGCCCAGAGGCCATTGCTCCGACTCGCTCCAGTACTCAATGCCCAGTTGCCGCTGATCGTTAGAGAGCTAGTAGCGCCCGCATTTGAGCTTACGAGCCCGATGTCATTACTGCCCACCACATTCGCAGACCCGCTGGAATCAATGTTCCGATTGATCGTGTAGCTATTGGCCACGGTGTCGTTAGAACCTTCCACCAGTAATACCACGTTCGGCCCGGCACCATTGTAAGTGCTCGCCACCGTATTAGCGTCGCCGATGATAATGGCGCTAGTCGCATTGCCTAAAGGTCCGTTAGATCCGCTCGTGACGTTGTTTGTGCCGATGTTTAAGTAGCCGTTCGAGATGCTAGTGGTGCCTGTATAGGCGTTGGAAGCAGTCAGTGTGGTGGTGCCCGATCCAATTTTGATGAGACTGTTGACATTTCCGCCTGTGTCAGTGATAGCGGAGCCAAGTGCGAAACTCTCACCGATTCCGGGCGAGAGGGTAACGGTTTGTGCACCGCCAGATGCCGCACTCTGCTGCACACGGCCGATCACGATCGAGCCACCGGCGTTGTCATAGCCCCAATCCTTGATGAGGGCACCGGCGATGTTGTTGGTGAGCGACATTCGGATCCAGC
This sequence comes from Akkermansiaceae bacterium, assembly GCA_043758615.1. GTDB lineage: Bacteria > Verrucomicrobiota > Verrucomicrobiia > Verrucomicrobiales > Akkermansiaceae > Luteolibacter. The sequence continues at coordinate 13,530 of JAYVNE010000096.1, read as the reverse complement.
CATACAATGGGGTGGTGCCTCCGTTCGTGGTAAATTTGAAACCCAAATAACCATCGCTACCCACCTGAAACTGGTCCCCCCCTGCTCCAATGTGCTCGCTTCCCACATCTCCCGACCCGCCATAGCCGCTAGAATATGTTAGGCCGCCTGAGATCACCGAGCCAGGTGCGAGATTGAGCACACGGTCCAGAATATCGGTGCCGGCGCGGACGGGTTGGAAGGCGGGGCTGTTACCAATGGCCACACCACCGAAAAACGGGTTGATGTCCCAGCCCGCAAACTCAGCGATGCCTGTTGTGCCAGTGTCCACGTCGAGATAGACGCCATCGAAGCCCGTTGGGATCGCGATGTTCTGGAGGTTGCTATAAATTGTATCCGCCTGCGTTTGACCCAAGAACGGGCCGCTCAAAAGAATGGCAGAAAAAAGAGGAAAGTGCCGCATTTTCACAAAGATCAGAAGTGGAGTTAAGCTGAGAGTGTCGATGTTATTGGATTGAGGCGAACCCAAAAGTTCGGCCATGGAGGGGCTAAACAACGAAGGACTAAACTAAGCCAAGTGGATGGGTTACGGGGAACTTGTAGGTGATAAGGGATTCTGAATCAAGGGTGGAGTGGCGGGGGACCCGATTTTGGGAAGTCGGAGTGTAAGGCGTTGCATTCTGCGGTGCGTAGCCCAGTAAAATGCGGAGCCTGGAACGGAGGCTTCCCAAAATCGACGGGCCGGGGGGATGATTGGGGTCCCGCGCCACGCGGGCCTTGAATTCGGGTTCCGAAAATATTCGCGCAAGTGATTAAAGAATTGTATCGTTGCTCACTCCTCCCCCGGCGTGAAGCTGGAATTCTTCAGAAGTTTTTTGAAATCAATCTCCCTCTCCGTTCCCGTGTAGAAGAACCCCCGGGATACCCAGTTTTCCCGGTCTTGACACAGTTCTTCGTGGAAAGCAGATTTCCGTCCGTTTCTTTACCTATCGGCGTTGCTTCCATGAATTTAGGAAGTTTCCGAAATGAATCAGGAGCTTCCAAACTGCTAATTTTCTCGACCCGCCATCTTGCGCCGTGACCCGGCACCGCTAATTTCGACAAGTTTTTCCTTCATATATCCCATGTCAGCATCACAGACATCCCCATTTGGTTGGCCCGCCCCTCAAGGACTTTGGCACCCGTCACGTGAGAAAGACGCTTGCGGCGTCGGCTTCATCGCCCATCTCAAAGGTAAGCGCTCACATGATATCATCCTGAAAACCCTCACGATGAACAACCAAATGGACCACCGCGGAGCGAGTGGGTCCGATCCCGCGACTGGCGATGGCGCGGGGATTTTCATCCAGATGCCTGACAAGTTCCTGCGGCGGGAAATGGCGAAAAAGGGCGTCACACTCCCGCCAGAAGGTGACTATGGCTCGGGCTGCGTATTTTTCTCACCGGATGCCGCCGTGCGTGAGGTGGCGATGCAGGTTTTCGAAAACATGATCAGCGATGAGGGGCAAAAGTTCCTCGGCTGGCGCACGGTGCCGGTGAAAAGCTCGATTCTCGGGAAAACCTCCGGCCGCTACGAACCGGTCATCAAACAAGTCTTCATCGAAAAGGATCCGGACATCACTGATCCGATGGAATTCGAACGCAAGCTCTACGTGATCCGCAAGCGCGTGGGCTATGCGATCCGTAACAACGAGGTGCCTAACAAATACCGCGACGTGCATGGAACGAAGAGCAACTCCTTCCCCGGCGCCGACTATCATTATGTGACCGGCCTCTCCGCCCGCACGATGATTTATAAAGGCATGCTCACGCCTTGCCAGTTGTCCGAGTATTTCCCGGATTTCCTCGACGAGGATTTCGAGTCTGCACTGGCGCTGATGCACACGCGTTTCTCAACGAACACTTTCCCGAGTTGGTCCCGCGCCCACCCTAACCGATTTATCGCCCACAATGGGGAAATCAACACGGTGATGGGCAATGCGAACTTCATGAAGGCGCGTCAGGCGCTTTGCGCAAGCGATGTTTTCGGCACGGAAATTAAAAACATTTTCCCGGTCATCAACGAGGATGGTTCTGACTCCGCGCGTTTCGACAATGCTCTTGAGTTCATGCACTACGGCGGCTACGACCTCGTCCATGCGATGATGATGATGATTCCCGAGCCATGGGAACGCCACACCATGATGGATGAGGATAAAAAGGCGTTCTACGAATACCACGCTTGCATGATGGAGCCTTGGGATGGCCCGGCCTCTATTACCTTTTCCGATGGCCAACAAATCGGCGCCGTTCTTGACCGTAATGGTCTGCGCCCCAGCCGTTACTATGTCACCGATGACGATCTCGTCATCATGGCATCCGAAGTCGGCGTCATTCCGGATCTCGATCCTAACACGATCATCGAAAAAGGCCGCCTACGCCCGGGCCGAATGTTCCTCGTGGACATGAAAGAAGGCCGTATCGTGCCGGACGAGGAAGTCAAAAAGCGCGTTTACTCCGCGAAGCCCTACGCCAAGTGGCTCGCTGAAAATCGCATCACTTTGGATGATCTTCCCGCACCAAAGGGCGCGATGGCCGTGGAAGTTGACCGCGTTACCGAGCGTCAACTCGCGTTTGGATATACTTACGAGGACCTGCGCATGCTGCTAGAACCCACCGCTAAAACCGGTGTCCAGCCGATTTCCTCGATGGGTAATGACACGCCACTTGCCGTGCTATCTAACAAGCCAAAGCATCTCTATCATTATTTCAAACAGATCTTCGCACAGGTCACGAACCCGGCACTCGACTGCATCCGCGAGGAGCTCGTCACCGCGACGGAAACATTCATCGGCTCTGAAGGGAATCTGCTAGCACCCGGCCCGAAAAGCTGCCGCATGATCCGTCTTGATAGCCCACTCATCGATAACACCAAGCTCGCCCAGATCCGCGAGGTGAATCTTGACGGATTCAAGGCCACCACCATCGACGCTCTCTTCTCTGCCACTCAAGGCGGTAAAGGGCTCGAAGCCGCGTTCGATAAAATTTGTGCCTCTGCCGACCGTGCAATCGCGGAGGGCTACAACCTGCTGATCTTTTCAGATAGAAACATCGACAAGGACCACGCCGCCTTCCCCACCCTGCTTCTCATGGGTGGTATTCACCACTATCTGGTTGGAAAAGGCACCCGCACGCTCGTTTCGATCATCCTCGAAACCGGCGAGGCCCGCGAGGTCCACCACTTCTCCACTCTCATCGGCTACGGCGCGGATGTGATCAATCCCTACATGGCATTCGAATCCATTTATAAGATGATTCAGGATGATATGTTAGAAATCGACTTCGACAAGGCGGTTTACAATTTCATCAAGGGCTCAATTAAAGGCGTGGTGAAAACCATGGCTAAGATGGGGATTTCTACCGTCGCCTCGTATCGTGGCGCGCAGATTTTTGAAACCATCGGACTCAGCACGGATCTAGTGGACAAGTATTTCCGCGGCACCTCCAGCCGCTGCGAGGGATCGGACATTCATAAGGTAGCTGAAGAAGCACTCATCCGCCACCGCGAGGCATTTCCGGACCGTCACATCAATGCAGAAGAAGCCGCACTCGATGCCGGCGGTGTCTATCAGTGGCGCGCCGATGGAGAGTTTCACCTTTTTAATCCAGAAACAATCCACCTACTTCAAAAAGCGACCCGCACCGGCAGCTACGAGGTGTTCAAGCAGTATGCGAAAAAGGTCAACGACCAGAGCGAAAATCTATCCACTTTGCGCGGCTTGATGAAATTCAAGACGAACCGCACGCCGGTTCCGATAGACGAGGTGGACTCTATCGAAGCCATCACTAAACGCTTTAAAACAGGCGCGATGTCCTACGGCTCAATTTCAAAGGAGGCCCATGAAACTCTCGCCATCGCCATGAACCGAATCGGCGGCAAATCAAACACCGGCGAAGGTGGCGAAGATCCCGAGCGCTATATTCCAATGGAGAACGGCGACAGCAAACGTTCCGCCATCAAGCAAGTTGCCTCTGGGCGCTTCGGTGTCACGGGCGAATACCTCGTCAATGCCGACGAAATCCAAATCAAAATTTCCCAAGGCGCGAAGCCCGGCGAAGGCGGCGAACTCCCCGGCTCGAAAGTCTATCCGTGGATTGCAAAGGTGCGCTACTCCACTCCAGGCGTCGGCCTCGTGTCCCCTCCCCCGCACCACGACATTTATTCAATCGAGGATCTATCAGAGCTCATTCACGATTTGAAAAATGCCAACCCGCGTGCCCGCATCAATGTGAAGCTAGTGGCAGAAGTCGGCGTCGGCACAATCGCAGCGGGTGTGGCAAAAGCCCACGCCGATGTCATCCTGATCGCCGGTCACGATGGCGGCACGGGCGCATCCCCATCCTCATCCATCTTCAACGCCGGAGCCCCATGGGAACTCGGCCTTGCAGAAACGAACCAGATCCTCCTTCTCAACGATCTCCGCAGCCGTGTCGTGTTAGAAACCGACGGCCAACTCAAGACCGGTCGCGATGTGGCCATCGCCACGCTGCTAGGCGCTGAAGAATACGGATTCGCCACCGCTCCACTGGTGACGGTCGGCTGCTTGATGATGCGCGTCTGTCAGAAAAATACCTGTCCGGTTGGAATCGCCACGCAGGATCCCGTTCTTCGGAAAAATTTCGAAGGCAAGCCGGAGCACGTCGTGAATTTTATGACCTTCATTGCCATGGAACTCCGCGAGATCATGGCGGAACTGGGTTTCCGCACCATCAACGAAATGGTTGGCCAAGTGGGATGCCTCGACACGAACGAAGCGACCGAACATTGGAAGGCAAGCGGCGTCGATCTAACTAGTATCTTCCACAAGCCGGATGTCGGCGAAGAAGTCGGTGCATATCATCAGAAGGCCCAAGACCACGGACTCAAGGACGCGCTCGACAATACGCATCTGTTAGCTCTTTGCAAACCCGCCATCGAGCGCGGTGATAAAGTCCGCGTCGAGCTTCCGATCATCAACGTGAACCGCGTCGTGGGCACGATCACGGGCAGCGAAATTTCCCGCAAGTATGGTAACAAGGGCCTGCCCGAAGACACCGTATATCTCAAGTTCAACGGCAGCGCGGGGCAATCCTTCGCCGCCTTCACTCCTCCGGGCATGACCTTTGAGCTTGAGGGCGATGCGAACGACTATGTCGGCAAGGGCCTCTCCGGCGCGAAGATTGCGATCTATCCGCCACGCAACGCCCGCTATAAGGCGGAGGACAACATCATCATTGGCAACGTCGCCTTTTACGGTGCCACCTCCGGCGAGGCCTTCATCAATGGCATCGGTGGCGAACGTTTCTGCGTCCGTAACTCCGGCGCGAGAACCGTCATCGAAGGCATCGGCGATCACGGTTGCGAATACATGACAGGCGGCCAAGTGATCGTGCTGGGAGAAACTGGGCGTAACTTCGCCGCAGGTATGTCTGGTGGCACTGCATACGTTTATGACATCGATGGGCTATTTGAGAAACGTCTGAACAAGGAGATGGTAAATCTCTACCGACTCATCGAGTGCAGCGATGCGGATATCGAAAACGTGAAAATCACGATTGAAAAACACGTCGCGCTCACTGGTTCCGCACGCGGCAGGTTTCTGTTGGAAAACTGGGATGCCGAGCTTCCGAAGTTTTTCAAGGTTCTGCCGCGCGACTACGAACGCATGCTCCAAGCATTCAAACGAGTCGAAGAACAAGGACTCACCGGCGACGATGCCGCGATGGCCGCATTCGAAGAAAACCTCAAGGACCTGTCCCGCGTCGGCGGCAACTGAGCGCCTTCATTTCTAATCAAAAAATTTCAGATCTCTAATCAATATGGGTAAGCCAACAGGATTCATGGAAGTGGAACGGAAGAACGATTCCGAAACCGCACCGATCGAGCGGATTAAAAACTGGCGGGAGTTCAAGGCTCATCCTAACGAAAAGGACCAGCGTGCCCAAGGCTCGCGTTGCATGGATTGCGGTACGCCCTTTTGTCATACTGGCCAAATGGTTTCCGGCATGGCCAGCGGTTGCCCAGTGAACAATCTTATCCCCGAGTGGAACGATCTCATTTTTCGCGGACGCTGGAAGGAAGCGCTGCAACGCCTCCACAAAACTAACAACTTTCCTGAATTCACAGGCCGTGTCTGTCCCGCACCTTGCGAAGGCTCGTGCGTGCTGGGCGTGATTCAACCGCCGGTGACCATCAAGAGCAACGAGTGCGCCATCATCGACCGCGGCTGGGAAGAAGGCTGGGTCACTGCCAAGATCCCGGCGATCCGCACTGGCAAGAAGGTCGCCATCGTCGGCTCCGGTCCTGCCGGACTTGCCTGCGCCGATCAGCTTAACCAGGCTGGCCACAGCGTCACCGTTTTCGAACGCGAGGACCGCGTCGGTGGCTTGCTCATGTATGGAATTCCTAACATGAAACTCGACAAGGAACTCGTCGTCCAGCGCCGAGTGAACTTAATGATTGAAGAGGGAATTGTTTTCAAAACTGGCATCTCTATCGGCAAGGACAGCAACTGGACCACCGAGCGCCTGCGCAAGGATTTCGACTCCGTCGTTCTTTGCTGCGGTGCCACCGCCGGCCGCGATCTCGCGATCGAAAATCGCGATGCCGAAGGCGTTTACATGGCGATGGAATTCCTCACTACGAACACCCGCTATCAGCTCGACCACAAGTTCGACGGCACTAACCCACCACTCAACGCCACGGGCAAAGACGTCGTCGTGATCGGCGGAGGTGACACCGGCACCGACTGCGTGGGCACGAGCTTGCGCCACGGCTGCAAGAGTGTGATCCAGTTAGAAATCATGCCGCAGCCACCCGAAAAGCGCGCGGCTAACAACCCATGGCCCGAGTGGCCTAAAGTTTACAAAATGGACTACGGCCAAGAAGAAGCCGCCGCCATCCAAGGCCGCGATCCGCGCCACTACCTCGTCCAGACCAAGCGTTTCATCAAGGACGCCGCTGGCAAACTCACTGGCTTGGAAATCGTCGAGATCGAATGGGCGAAGGACGATCAAGGCCGCTTCGTTCCCAAAGACGTCGAAGGCACGCTGCGCGTCATTCCCTGCCAACTCGCTCTGCTCGCCATGGGCTTCACCGGCCCTGAGCAGGAAGTGATTTCTAAGTTTGCTCTGGAGACGGACGCCCGCTCAAACGTCAAAGCCGAGCACGGAACGTTCACCACCAACGTCCCCGGCGTCTTCGCTGCGGGAGACGTCCGCCGCGGTCAATCCCTCGTCGTCTGGGCCATCAACGAAGGCCGTGGTGCCGCACGCGAATGCGACCGCTTCTTGATGGGTGCCACGAACTTGCCTTAATCGAATGCTACCGACTTCCCGCGCTTGGCTGAACGCCCTGCGACTCGGCCCGTTCCATTTTTTCATCGGGATCACACTCGCTGTCGCAGCCTATCAGAATCATCTATCACCCACGCTGCACCCAACATTCATCCCGGACATCACCTTCTGCGTGATTGCCGGGACACTGATCCAAGTGCCGCTCATTCACGGATGGCGGACCCAAGCGAAAAACAGTTAGATCAATTTGATTCCGGCGCGACCGGCTAGAAATCGTCTATCTTATTTTGACCACTCAGCCTTCATGAAGTTCACGGACTCCTTGATCTTCGGGACGCTGTCTTTCCAATCGTTCTCGTGCTCGATCGAGATGTGGCCGTTAAAATTTTGCTTCTTCAGTTCAGCGACGCATGCAGCAACATCGACGACACCTTGCCCGGCGGGAACGACGACGCCATTTGGGCCAAACTCGGATTTATCCTTAAGGTGCACGCTGATGATTCTTCCCTTGAGGATGCGGAGACAATCAATGGGCTTGAGGTCCGAAGTGCACCAGTGACCTAGGTCCGCACAGGCGCCAATCCGAGGGTCCCGGCTCTCCACGACTCCGAGGATGTAAAGCGGGTGCCAGACTTTGTATTCCGGCCTTGTCATCGAACCGCCGTGCTCGTGGAAGGCAACCTTGATATCGAATTCCTTCACCGCCGCTTCCCAATCGGCCACCAATTCAGTGGACTCCGTACAAACTGAGTAGAGACCCATCTTCTTGGCAAACTCCATGATTTTACGGATTTCAGCAGCATCAGCAGCTTTCACCACACCATAATTGACGGGAAAAATTCCTTGGCGGTCGCACTCGTCTTTGAGCGCCTTCACATCGGCATCGCTTGAATTATGTGACACAACTTCATCCTTCGGCGAGCCGGGATGGAGCAACTGCCCTGGGAAGAATTCAATGATTTTTCCGCCCGATTCTTTCGTCTTCGCAATGGCTTCGAAGGCAGTAAATTCTTTGAAGGAGTATGCCTGACAACCGATGGCCATTCCATTTTGACGGGCAGCTTCAGGGATCGTTGCAGCGGTGAGATTCGCGGCGAGGGCGAGGGCTGATAGAATGGATAAGTGCACCGTGGATTTTTTCATGATCGCGAGTTTCCGCATCGCCAATTCCAAAGCAAGATAAAGTTCCTTGGCCCTTATGGATCGAACCGTCGAACAAGGCGGCGGTAATCGGACTCTCCCGTGAATGCTTCACGGTTCTCAGCCATGCAGCGGGTCTTACACGTTTGCCAGTCAGTGAGGGAAACCGTTTCAAAAAAGTGAACCAAACTTTCATCGAGCGGCTCGGCAAAGGTCCAGCCTAACTCATGCTGCTCGATCCATCGGCCGGTTTCAGTGTCTCTAGCGGAAATGACAGGAACACCGAAACAGCCGCCTTCATAAATCCTGTTAGGCAATAACCATGCGGAGTTGCCGGTGGGATCGCTCATATCGAAGGCCCAGTTGAAGTCGATCCCGGCATACATTTCTGCGAGATCGTCCGGGTAGGTGTAGGGGCCGAGGAATTGCAAGTTGGGCAGATTTCCTAGCAATTTTCTAAAATCGCTTGCGATGGTTCCAGCAGGATAACCACGCAGCACGAAGCGAACTCGGTCACCTAACTTCAAGGCAAGCCCGTGCATGATTTCGAGACTGCGCTCGCAGCGCAGTGCTCCAAAACACCCGATCACCCACGGCCTCCCTGATGCGATGGGACCGGTGCCCTCTAAGATTGCGGGCGGGAGCCGGTGACTGGGATATACTTTATTTTCTAGCAGAAAAACTTCTCCCGTGTAGCCTTGGATCGGCTCGAAGTAGTTTCTGACAAATCCCGGCGAGGTCGTAACTAACAATGAGGTGCGCTTGAGCACGAAACGCTCGATGCTACGGAGAATTTTAGAAATGATACCACTCCCTGTCATGGCAGGTTGGATGTCGGCGAGTTCGAGCACCAGCGGCACACGGCGACCTGCGAAAAATCGGCCTAGCAGCGCGAGCAACGCGTTGTCCGTGTTGACAACGTAGAGGGTGGAACAATTTCGCAAGCGCTGCCGGTGCTTCCACAGAACACCCACACATTTCGCAAAAACTAACAGGCGTTGGCAATAGCGACGATTGTAGGTGGTGCCGAGATGGCAATTTTCCCATGTGGGAGGAACATCCGCCTTGTTGCGGACGCGGTGGAAAGTGAACCCGATGACTTCCCTGCCCTGCGCTTGGAGCGCTGCGATCCGTTTCATCACCCGTGCATCGCCGCGTTCGTGGGCAAAGAAGGCGATGGGTAAAAATTCGTGGGCTGACATACCGGATAAATAGAAAGTCCGCGTCAGCAAATGAGTAACAACGACCTGATTGTCATTTCTTCATGCTGCATTAGACAGGGAGGTATAATAAAGTCCCGGCTCCTTATTTGGCAAGCGCCACAGCCCTAACAATTCTCGCCTAGCGGATACGCAAGTCCCTTAATCCGCCAGCCCCCTCGCGTAAACATCTTCCTCGGTGAAAACGATCATCATCGGCCGACAGCAGATTTCGCAATCATAGTCCACTTCGGTCGGCATCTCATCAGGATGCGGGACGACCACTTCAAAAACTTCGAAACAAGTCGGGCAGGTGACGCTGGCGTAATTCATAAGGTATTCTAGCACGATAAGCGGATTTTTCAAAGTCTGGATGTCGATTCAGTAAGCTTGCAAGCACTGCCTCCCCTGCCATTCTGAGCGCGGATGAGCGAGAAGACATTGTTCGAAAAAATCTGCGACAAGGAGATTCCGGCGAAGATCGTCTATGAGGACGAGCGCTGCATCGCATTTCGCGACATTTCCCCGCAGGCCCCGGTGCATATCCTGATCATTCCGCGTAAACCGATTCCTCGGGTGGCGCTGGCCACGACGGAGGATGAAGCGCTGCTGGGGCATCTCCTTCTCACCGCCGGAAAAGTCGCCCGCAGCGAGGGCGTGGCGGATTCCGGTTTCAGGCTGGTCATCAATAACGGGCCGCACGGCGGCGAGGCAGTGCCGCATTTGCATGTGCATTTGCTGGGCGGACGGCAAATGGAATGGCCGCCCGGTTAGAATTCTCCCGGTATGAAACTCCGATTTTTCCCATTTTTTGCGGCCATGCTCATGGGTGGACCTTCGTGCGCCATTACCCCTCCGGCAGCCCGGACAGGCCAGCGGGTGGTTCTGGTGCATGGATTTCTGGAGACCGGCAATACTCTCAAAATGCTCAAGGAACGTCTCGAAAAACGCGGCATTGAATGCTACGTGCCGCGCCTCAATCCGAGCGATGGCCGCGGCGGATTAGAAACACTTGCACTCCATCTGAAGCGAGACATCGACGCGAAATTCGGCCCGGACGACCCTATCAGCATCGTCGCCTTCAGCATGGGCGGGGTTGTCAGTCGCCAGTATTTACAAGTGCTCGGTGGAGCGGCGCGTTGCCAGAAATTCATCACCATTTCCTCGCCGCATCACGGCACGAACGCTGCCTGGCTTTACCCGACGAAAGGTGCCGAGGAAATGCGCCCCGGCAGCGAGTTTCTGGCAAATTTAGAACGCACCCAGGGCCAACTTGGAAAAATGCCCGTAACCTCCTACCGAACGCCGCTGGACTTGATCATCCTACCGCCCAGTAACTCGGTCTGGGATCGCGCGGAAAATCTAGCAGTTCCCGCACTGCTGCACCCGCTGATGCTGACGAATACACGCGTGCTCGATGGCGTGGAGCAGCGTTTGGTAAAATGAAGATCCCGTGCCTCACAAGGGAAGCACGGGATTTTCGGGTTAGGAGGGGAGCCGGAAGGTTCAGTTGCCTTCCGTTGCGATTTTACCGAGCACTTCGACTCGAACGGCAGTGACGCCGCTGTTTACAAAACCGAGTCGCTCCGCAGAGCCAATGGTGACGTCGATGATGCGTCCTTTGACATAAGGACCGCGATCGGTGATTGTCACCACTTCGGATTTGCCGTTCGCCTCATTGGTCACGCGCACCTTCGTTCCCAAGGGGAGCGTTTTGTGAGCGGCCGTGAAGGCATTGTTCGATAGGCGTTCGCCACTGGCTGTTCGCGTTCCATAATTGGTCGCGACAGAATACCAGGAGGCTTTGCCAAGTTGGGTGGACCGCACCGCGTATTGCGGATCGTCCGGGTTGTTTCGATGGTTTGTGTTAGCATTCCCAGTTGACGCGCAACTGGGAACAAGGATGACGCCGGCGATTGCCAGGGCCACGGATCTTAGTTTCCGGGTCATGTTCATCGTGTTTAGTCCCCTTTGGGGCCCGGGCGACATAAGCGCTTGAGAATGTAGAAACAAGACAAAAATGCCTACTTCAAATGGAGGCTAAAACCCCGAAAACACGGGGATTAAATGGTAAGTGTTACGGATATCCTTACTAAAAAAACATAATTTCCGGGTCGGATTTGGACGGATTCCCGAGAATTCCTCGCCCCCGAGCCGTGGGTGAAATCTTCACGAGTGATGTCCCTGGCCAGACGGCTAGTTTTGACAAGCTCCACGATTAGCCATCGGTGAAGTAGTCGGAATCGATCCTCTTCACTTCATAGTTCGACGCGGTCGCCACTCCCACGCCGTGATCGAACATCAACTTCGCTAGGCGTGCGCCATCAATCAAGATGATCTTGCTCTCAATCCTTGACGTGTAATCGACGGCCTCTCCGGTGAATGTCGATGTCGTGATAAAAATACCTTTCCTCGCTCTCTGGCCCTGTAACGCTCCAGCAAATTTCTGAATTTCAGGGCGTCCAACAGTCCCTTCCCAGCGCTTCGCTTGCAAATAGATGATATCCAGCCCCAGAGGATCTTCCTTAATGATACCGTCGATTCCCTCATCGCCTGAGCGTCCAAGTGCCTCACCCGCATCTTTGCGGCTGCCCCCGTATCCCATTCTTACCACTAAATCTACCACCACCCGCTCAAGGAACTCTGGTGGAGAACTCTTGATCTGAGCGAGGAGCTCACTCTCAATCTGCCTACGAACCTGCAAATACGCATTCTCTAGCAATTCCTCGGGTGTTTGAAAGTCTTGGATTCCCAGCTCAGGAGGCTCAATCTCTTCTTCGCCGGAGATCTTGCGACGGTTGCGGAATTCTCGATACTCTTCATACCCATTAAGGACACGTAAGTCGATACGCTCGGGGTGTGTCTGTAACGACTCGCGACCTCGATCTGTGATCATTGAGATCGCTCTGCGAGGCGCTGTCAGTAAGCCCGCTTGGGTAATATGGGACTTCGCCCAGCCAATGCGGTTATCAAATAGACGGGCACCACCACTGGGTAACATCTCGCGGCGTTCGTCGTGTGACAGACTAAACTGCTCGGCGAGTCGAGCAACTAAATCACGATTGAGGTGCTCCTTCCCATCAGCATGTGCTTCTAAAAGTGGCCGCATCAGAGACTGGAAATCGGGTATCGGCATGATGGGTTCTATTCTCGACTAACAGTTGATTCGCTCCCAAGAACATGGATACATTCCGGTGGAGACGCAATTCTAATCCCATATTGAAATCTGAGAGAGGATCTCTCGTTCCATTGAAATCCTGCAGATCATCCACGGATCGCTTTTTTAGGATTCCCCATTGGCCTTCTGCTTGCGTAAGCTCCGCACGAGATGTCCGACTCCCTCCGTTCTGCGATCCGTGATGTGATTGATTTCCCGAAACCGGGGATCATTTTCAAGGACATCACGCCGATCTTGGCAAACGGTGCACTGTTCCGCGAGTCCATCGACCTGCTTTGCGCGACGACCGGTGGGGTAAAAATCGACAAGGTCGTGGGCATCGATGCGCGGGGTTTCATCTTCGCCGCCGCCGTGGCCGATCGCTTGGGGGCGGGCTTCATCCCGGTGAGGAAAAAGGGAAAGCTGCCGTGGCAAACGTTAGAAGCATCCTACTCGCTCGAATATGGCGATTCCATCGTCCAACTCCACAAAGACGCGATCCAACCGGGCGAAGCGATTCTGCTAGTCGATGACCTGCTCGCCACTGGAGGCACCGCCGCCGCCGCCGTGAAACTGCTAGAAGAACTCGGTGCGAATCTCATCGGCATTTCCGTGCTCATCGAACTATGCTTCCTGAATGGCCGGGAAAAACTCACCCCCCACACGGTCAATTCCATTATAACCTACGAGTGAACGTATGATTCACTTGGATCATTCCCCCACCGCTTTTTCTTATTCTTT
>JAYVNE010000095.1:0-5453 GCA_043758615.1 Akkermansiaceae bacterium | reverse complement strand
CGGCTCCCATGGCCATTCCGATGTCGGCCATCGCGAGGGCGGGGGCATCGTTCACTCCGTCGCCAATCATCATCACCGTGCCTTCGAGTTTGAGCTGGCGGATAACTTCGAGTTTATCTTCGGGCAATAGCTCCGCGCGGACTTCATCGACTTTGGCTTCTTGCGCGATTGCATGGGCGACCGTGCGAAGGTCGCCGGTGAGCATGACGACTTTTTTGACACCCTGACGGTGTAATTCATCTGCCAGATATCGCGCGGCGGGGCGGATGGTATCGGCCATCACAAGAATCGCATTCGCTGCGACGGCATCGCCTACACGGGTGCCTAACCAAACGCAGGTTTTGCCTTTTTCCTGAAGCGGCTTGGCAACTGCCGCCAGCGCTTCGAGCCCGGCGGCATTGAGCTCGCGAAACAATCTCTCACTGCCGACGAGGTAGTGGACGGATTCGATCGTGGCTTCCGCACCTTTGCCTGCGGTGGATTGAAAGTCGGTGGCCAGCGGCAGAGTGAGCCCTAACTGCTCGGCGCTTTTGACGATGGCGTGGGCGAGAGGATGCTCCGACTTCGCTTCGAGTGATGCCGCGGCGCGAAGCAGCTCAAGAGTTTCTGATGGAAGAGGTTCTGCGATGCGATAAATTTGATTGCCTGCCACGATTTCAGTGAGCGATGGCTTTCCAACGGTGAGTGTGCCAGTCTTGTCGATGGCCACGATATCGATTTTTGCGGCGCGTTCCAAATGCGAGCCACCCTTGATTAGGATGCCGCGCCTTGCCGCGCCGCCGATGGCTGACAGCACGGTGGCCGGTGTGCTGATGACCAAGGCACACGGCGAGGCGACGACCATCACGGTCATCGCACGGTAGAAGGCGTGGGCGAAAGTCTCCCCTTGTAAGAGATAGGGAATGAGAAAAACGACAATGGTTAGAGCAATCACGCCCATCGCATAATATTGCTCGGCGGTTTCGAGAAATCGTTGGGCATTGGATTTTTCCGCTTGGGCTTCGGCTACCAGTTTCACCATGCGTGACAAGGCGGAATCTTCGGAGCGTTTGGTGACACGCAGCTCGATGCCGCCGCTTTGGTTCAAAGTTCCTGCAAAAAGCGAACTCCCTAACGACTTTGAAACAGGCATCGATTCACCCGTTAGGGAGGACTCGTCCACATTCGTGCTGCCTTCGGAAATCACACCATCCACTGGGATCTGCTCACCGGGGCGGACGATGACAATTTCACCGACTTCCAACTCCTCGACAGCGACTTTGACGGTTTCGTTAGCCCGTTTGACCAGTGCCTCGCTGGGGCGCAAGGTTAACAACGATTCGATGGCTTTCCGAGTGCGTTCCATCGCATGGCGTTGGAGCACGTTAGAAAAACTGAATAGAAACAGCAACAAGGCGCCCTCGAAGGGCTGGCCGATGATCGCGGCTCCGAGCGCGGCGAGAACCATCAACACATCGATGTCTAACACCTTTTCCCTTAGCGAGGCGATGGCGGAGCGCACTCCTTCCTGCCCTGCGAAGACATAGGCGGCGAAATAGAGGCTGTTGGTCAGCGCGTTAAAGCCATGGCTCTTGTGCAGCACCAAAGCGACGATGAGGGAAACCAGGCCGAGGCCGCAGGAGAGTTCTTCGTTGAGTTCGCCTGATAGAATCTTCTGCCAGAGCGTGCGGCTGTCTTTCTCCTTTTTCACCATTGGCTGGATATCCGCCCCAGTGCTGATGATATCGCCGAGAACCTGTGCTTCGGTCGCGACGCCTGAATCAAAAGTCACCGACAACACCTTGCCCATATAGGTGGCGGTTGCCCGACGGACACCCGGGATTTTTTCCACCCTGCGCTCCAGCTTTAGGGCGCACGCCTCGCACGCGCTGCCTTCCAGCCGATAGATGCTTTTTTCGAGCACGGACGAAACCTGAGCGCTGTGTTCTTTTACCAATTTACGAACCTCCGTTTCGCTTAGTTTGTTAGGATCGAAGTCGATTTCCAGTTTCGCATGCACGAGGTCCGGACGGACCCGAACTACGCCACTGTGATCGGTGAGTTCGTGGTCGGGTTCGGCAGGGACTTGTGACTTTATGGAAGTGGAATTCATAGGCGTGTTGGATGCTCAATCAGGTTTCAGTGAATCGGTCTTGCGATGAGATTGCAGGCCACATCTCGCATCCTTTGCCTGAATAAACCAATGATTACGCGTAACAAATTGAAACACGCTCATGCGAATCAGTCTCATAAACAAAATCGCTCCAATTTGTGCGTTTGTTAGTTCTCTCAGGCCGCGCTTGAGTTTGTGCGGATCGAAACTTGCTAGACCCTCACTTCGAGGGGAAATACCGTGTGCCCGAGAGCAAGCGCAGCCTCCCGCAAGCGCTTGTCCGTAGCGACGATCTCTGTTTCTCCAGCGCTGTGGGCGGCGGCCAGATGCAGTGCATCGTTGGTCCGGATGAAAATTGGCGGAACTTGTGAGTGGCACTGGTCCACGATCCATTGAAATCGCGATCTAACGTCGGTATCGCAGGTGATCATGAGAATCGCATTGTCTGCTAGGTCACCTTCCAAGGCGGTTTGTACCTTCAGTGCTTCGCCAGGTGCCAAAACGCCCTCGGATTCTTTCCTCCGCACGGTAGCCCAGAATTCCAGCGGGGTGAGATCGCAGGTAACACAAGTGGCGGCTGTTTCGAGGAAGTCCCGGAACTCAACTGAGTCAGGCTCCGGCGTGTAGAGCTTGATGATGCAAGATGTGTCCCAGTAACTCATCAGCAGCGGTCTGAGCGGAGATCATCCAAAATTTCTTCCGAGCGGGTACCTGGCCGACCAGTGCCGACGGTCGCGCGGAGGCTGTCGAGCCGTTGGAGCCATCTTTTGCGATCCTGCTGCAAGCTCGTTTCCGGAGGGGATGACTTCACCAAATCCAGCGCATCGCGCACCAAGCGCTCCAGCCGTGTGGCTGTAGCCTGATCGACGGATTGAAGAGTTTGTTCAACTTCGTAAGCCAGAGCGTTCATTTGCAGAAACATTAGCGATTCTGCAATAAAATGCATCACCAAAGTGAAGGCAATACTTGATTCCGGGTTTGGGCGGTTCCGAGGGCATCATGACAGGGGCGGGTCAGGGGGGGTGGGTGAAAGCTTATAAAAAAGGCGAGTCTCACCCCGGCCAGCAGGCTGGCAGATAAAAGCGGCAGCAGGCTGCACGCAGTCCAAAGCGTGGCCGGTTGACTTTCCGCCAATTCGGGTCATTGGAATTTCGGATGTATTGGCGAAGGAATCGGAGAGCGGGATGACATTCAATCAGAGTGCCAGCAAATCCTTTAGTGCTGCTTTCACCGCGTCCATTTGTGCGCGGGTTAGTTCGCCCAAGCGGCGGTTGAGTTTGCGCTGATCGAAACTTGCTAGACCTTGCACGTTGACGGCGGAGTGCTTCGGGAGCCAGCGGGGTTTGCCAAGATCGACTTCACCCCTCATGCCGCGAATCTGTGAGGTGAGCGGAGCGACTACCGTGAGAGCGCGGGCGTCTTCGTGGTCGGGAAAAGCCAATACGAGGACAGGGCGGCTTTTTTCGACCATGCCGAGCTCGGCAAACCACACTTCGCCGGGTTTTGGCTCAATAGGCACCGAATGCCTCCTGCCACTCGACGGCTTGCTGTTCTGCGGTGAGGATGGACGGCTTGCGAGTGGTGACCTCGAAGGGAAGGCCTTGGCGGAGTTCGATCTGCGCGAGAAGCATGTTGAAGGCGTCGCCCGGTTTCATGCCGAGACGGGCGAGAATTTCCTCCGCTTTGTGCAAACGGTCGGCGGGTACCCTGGCGCGAAAAAGTAAGGTTTGTTCGACAGACATGCTCAAAAGTGCTCGAAAGTGCTCATTTTGTCAAGGCGACGGGAAGAACAGACAGGAATGTCTGTTTCACGCCGGGAGCTTGGCGCGAATGTGGGCGGCGACTTGATGGAAGGCGGCGGAGACTTTGTTTTTCTCCGGAGAAACGAGCGCGATCGGAGCACCGCTGTCACCGCGTTCGCGGGTTTCGATGTTGATAGGGATCTGGCCTAGCAGGGGGACGTTCAGGTGTTCGGCTTCTTTGACGCCGCCGTCCTTGCCGAAGAGGAAATACTTTTTCCCCGCATCGCATTCGAACCACGCCATGTTTTCTATCAGACCGAGGATGGGCACGTTCACTTTCGCAAACATGGAAACCGCTTTGCGCGCGTCGATGAGCGCGACTTCCTGCGGGGTGGTGACGATGATGACTCCATCGACGGTGACCGTCTGCACGATGGTGAGTTGGATATCTCCTGTGCCGGGCGGGAGATCTAACACGAGGTAATCGAGTTCGCCCCATGCGACTTGGCGGAGAAACTGCTGGGTGTAGCGCGTGGCCATCGGGCCGCGGACGATGACAGGGGAGCGGTCGTCTAGCAGAAAACCCATCGACATCAATTTCAGCCCGTGGGCTTCCATCGGGATGATCTCGTCGTGTTCGTTGGCCATCGGCTTTTCGCTCACCGCAAACATTTGTCCGACGGACGGGCCGTAGAGGTCGCAATCGCAGAGGCCCACCTTCGCGCCGGCTGCGGCGAGAGCGACTGCTAGATTGGCGGCGACGGTGGATTTCCCAACACCGCCTTTTCCCGAGGCCACGGCGATGATCCGTTTCACGCCGGGGATGGAGGATTTTCCAACGCTGCTACCAGCTCCTGCGGCGGCGGGCGCGTCTTTTACGTCGATTTCGATTTTGACGGTGCCGATATCGGGCAGGGGATCGAGGATCGCGTGGCAGTCTTGAAAAATTTGCTCAGGCACCTTTGGATCCCGGGTGGCGATTTCGAGGTTCACGGTGACGAGACCGGGCTCGCAGCGCACGTCTTTGACGAGGCCGAAGGAGATAATGTCCCGGGAAAAACCGGGGTAACGGACTTGGCGGAGGGCATCGCGGATGAAATCAGGAGTCATTAGTGCGGGATTCTCTCCCGATCCCGGCGGCGTGCAACGCGTTTGTGCGAAATGTGCCTCGCGATACGCCCCTAGAGTTGATCGGGCACGGAGCGGGCGGAAACAGGTTCGGAGAATTTACCGTTGGAAATCCATGACCGCCTATCCGGAGTTCTCCATCGAAAATCTTCGCTGCTTTTCTCCTTTCCTAGTCCTCCTGTTAGATAATGTGACGAAACTGTCCCTTGTACTTTTTCCGGGAATGGGTTGAATGGCCGTGTGCCCAAGCCTTCCTCTCGCAAAGCTCCTGAACCGCAGCATCTCGCGACATGGAGTCATGGCAACCGCACCTTCTCGATTCAGGACTACCTTGGGTTTATGCTGTTAGGGCTTTACGTCCTCACCTGCGACACGTTGCGCGGTCTGTGCCGCGCTTCCGAACTCGAAGAATTCAAGCGGCGCTATCGCTGCTTCGCCATGGATCTCGCCAGCATTTCAAAGGCGCAGGCGCATGTGCCAGAGGAAATGCT
>JAYVNE010000094.1:0-5485 GCA_043758615.1 Akkermansiaceae bacterium | reverse complement strand
CCACCAATCTAGATCCCGCCAAGGCGGATCTCACTATGCCTCCCGGCCAACTCAAAGTTTTCGGATTGGGCAAAAAGACCGGTCCTATTCCCGGCGGCGGAATGTATATCTTCGACGGTAAAAACGGACACTCGTATCTTGAATCCGATGCCGGACAGAGCCAGTGGGGGTATGTGACCGTCACTCCTCCGGCAGGCACCATCTCCAAAGCACCCGAGTGGATTGGCCTGGCTTCCGACACGGACTCGATCAAAATCGACATCCCGGCGCAAAGCTACACCTCGAACAATGGGCGCTACAGCATCGCCATGCCCGCCGCCGACATCTGGCCCAAGTCCGCCTCAGGCACGCTTCAACTCGGGCGTTTCTTCAATGAAAACAGCGCACAGAAAGCCATGAGCGTCGATTTCCCCAGCATTGGCAACATTCAAAGCACCAGCGAGGGTTCCGCATTCGCCTATTTCGTGATGCGCTCCCGCGGTGTCATACAATCGACCACCTCCAACGGAGGCACCGCAACGCCCACACCGGTGTTTGCCAGCTGTGACGGCAACTTCAGTCCCTACCCTTATCGCTACGACGCTCCGAACGTGACGGTCGATTTCCAGCTCTCCACGCAGAATCCCAACGAATCCACCGCCATTCAAGTCATCGGCAGCGCACCTAATCTGTCCTCATTCTGGGGCATGAAGGACGTGGCCCGCGATGGTTCCGACCGCAACGGATTCGTGCTGGCCGACGTACCGCGCCAACCGCTGCTCTCGCTGGGCCAGTTCATGCACATGCCATTGCGAAGCTCCATGGCCGCCCGCCAGGGCGGAGAGGAAGTGGATCAAAACAGCGTGATGATGCCGGTGGGAGGCTCCCTGTGCAATCCGTTCATCCCACTGGATAAGAGTTATACATCCGTGCCCGGACAAGGCTCTGGAAAGACTTTCGTCATGGACGATAATTACATGATGAATGACGCCTTGTTTGACTCCTGCTTCTTCTCCTCCGTGCCACCGGCCAGTCCTGACGCGCCGTATTCCGCCGTTCTGCCCAAGCTGGCATCCGGCGCGGATGCCTTCACCGACGATAACATCCAAAGCAACAAGCTGATACTGCCGAACTCGCGCATGAAATTTTATTTTAAGAACGGCAAGGCTCCTCAGAAGAGCAAAGCCCGCGAGACCAACTACCTGCCCGACTCCCAAAAATGTGCCTCCAACCTACTGCTTGACGGCGCATTCAACGTCAACTCCACCTCCGTCAACGCGTGGGCCGCTTTGATCAGCAGCCTTTCCGGCAATACCATGAATTATCTCAACAACGGCAGCTATACCGCCTTAAACCTCGGCAACAAGGTGCCGATTCCACGATACCCCTCCGTGGTCAGCACCGATGGCACCAACCCGGTTAATACTCCGTTCGGAGGCATCCACGCGTTGAGCCCACCTCAGGTCACCGCCTTAGCCAAGGAGATCGTCGCTGAGGTGAAAGCCCGCGGCCCTTTTCTCAGCATGTCGGATTTCATCAACCGCCGCTTGAGCACGGATCAAACCAAAGGCTTGAAGGGCGCGCTTCAAGCCGCCATCGATAACACGAGCATCAATGCGGATAACATCGGCAACATCGGCAACACATGTGGCGACGTCGTCAATGGAGTGAACATCAAAGGGCCCAAGCCCGGAAACAAGCTGTATCTGGATCAGCTTCCCAAGAGCACGGCAGTCGGCATCCCCGGCTGGCTGATGCAGCAGGATCTGGTGCAGGCGTTCTCGCCCATCATGACGGTGCGTTCCGATACTTTTGTAGTGCGTGGATACGGCGAGGCGAAGAACGGCAGTGTTGTTGTGGCCAGAGCGTGGTGTGAGGCGGTGATCCAACGCGTGCCCGATTTCATCGATCAGAGCGACCCCAAGTTGACTGTGGGCGACGCCACACCGGTCTATGAATATGACAAAACCAAGAATCCACCCGTTCCCAAGGCCATCGTGAATAAAACCAACGAAACCTTCGGCCGCCGCTTCAAGATGGTGTCCTTCCGCTGGCTCAACGACAAAGAAATCTAAATCCATGAAAAACCTGTTTCATTTCATCACCCGCGCAACCGGGATCGCCGCTTTTGGGTTCTGCCTGATGGCCGGAAACCATGCAACCGGCAGTCCCCAGGAAGCGGGCCACAAGTTCCGTGTCTTGTCCTGGGATACCGTGATCACTGATCTGCTTTACATGAAGAATGAAGGCAGTCCCGTTGAGCTGAAAATCCTGCCGAATGGACGTTCCGGATTCTTCACCCACACCGGAGACAAACCGCTCGTCTTCGCCAGGGAAGCACGTAATGCCGAGAACAAACCCATCTACTTACCGGCCGCCACGATCCCCGTAAACCAACTGTATTCCAAAACCCTGTTGCTGCTATTCCCCTCCTCAGAGACTCCCGGAAACTATAAAATCGTCGCGATGAACGACGACAATGAAAACATTCCTCCAGGCGGCTACTGTTTCTACAATTTTTCGACCGCGAAGCTTCAAGTTGACTGCGGCGGGGAGAAAGCACTGGTTCCATCCAAAAAATCAGCCACCGTCAAAGGCAGGCCGGAAACCGGCGGGGAAGTCCAGCGCATCGAGATCTTCAGTCATACGGAATCGGGGCTGGTGCGTGTGTTTGCCAACCGCTGGCCCTATGGCTCCACCACCCGTACTCTGGTGATGATGTACCGCAGTGAGGAGACGGGCGGCTTCGAACTCAAACGTTTGCATGAAGACGCATCCGTCAGCACACGCGATGGCTCCTAATGGATCCGGCAACCGCCTCACCGAGGGGTAGCCGCTCGTATTTCAAGCTCCTCCACAAAAAACCATCTATGGGCGATCCGTCCTGCAACCCGCACACGCGTCTTGATCAAGACGTCAGCCGAAAACCCTTCCGGCATCATTGCCCGCCGCCTTGTGGAAAGCACCGTTTTTCCACCAGAAAAAAGGATGCGCCTATCAAGACAGAGTAACGGGAATACAATTTCACTTCTGCGGACTGAAGCTTACTTCGGCACCATAGACCGTGAGCAGTGGGCTTTTCACCTTGGCGCGGAGTTCGTAGGTGCGTCCTAACTGAAGACCTGGAACTGAAATACTAAACTCCCCGACCGAGTCACGGGGAATCGCAGGAGAGTCCACCCAGTTCTCCAACCGCTCGTTCACATCAAGTCCGGTGATATCACGGTATTCGGCGCTAACTTCGAGGGACTTGGCATCGCCTAGCGAAAAAAGTCTGCCATGGAGTTCAACCTTACCTAGTCCCCCACGACTGACTGATAGAGTCTCAACCCCGGGGGGATCCAGAGCGGGTTTCACGTGGGTGAGGCGAATGACCACGGGATTGGGCCACTTGCGATCATTGTAGAGTCGCTGCGCCCGCATGGCGTGGATCTTCAAACCGTCGTCGGTTTGCGTGAAGGTCGATTGCGGGATAACATCCGCTTGGTATTCGAGCACCTTATCATTCTGGCTGAGTACGCTGATTTCAGTCTTGTCGGTGACTTTCACTGAATGCAGAACTAGATCCTTCCACTCGCCGTATTTCCAGCGGTCCTTCGATTTCACGATCACATAAAGCGTGTCCGTCTTACGATTGTGAGTAAACCAGAGATCGTTCTCATTCGTGACGATCCAAGGGCGCACGCCGTAGATGCACTCGCCGTTCACAAACATCCAAAGCGCCACCTCGCGCAGCCGTTCTTCCTGTTCGATGGGCAGCTCGCCATCGGGTTTGGGGCCTACGTTCAGCAAGAAATTGCCACCCTTGGAGCGGGTTTCGATGAGTTTCCGGATAATCTCCCCGCCCGACATGTACACTTCGTTGGTCGGCTTGTATTGCCATTGGGTGCCCATCGTTAGACAGGATTCCCATGGCTCGTCGATCGGTGTCCCGGGGATATGTTGCTCGGGTGTTTTGATCGCGCCGCGAGTTACCACTGTATCCGGCTGGAGGTCCCAAGCGAGATCGGCAAGACCTTGTGGCTCCCCATCAAAGAATACCATGTCGATTTTCCCATAGCCACTCATCAACTCGCGGAGCTGGGCTTGATCGTGTTTCATCAACCCCGGATTATTGTGCGGCTGCACCTCGGGAATCTGCCGCTGGATTGTGATCTTGTTTTCTCGTAACCACCAAAAATCATCCGGAGAAAAATAGACACCCGCAGAGATGCCCTGGGCGCGAAAAGCGTCGAAGACCTCTTCCGTGATGTCGCGCTTGAAAGGCGTATGCATGATGCCGAAGTCAGTCGTTTTCGTATCAAACATGCAGAATCCCGAATGATGTTTGGTGGTGAACATCGCGTACTTCATACCGGCCAGTTTCGCTAGAGCCGCCCAGTCCTGTGGGGCGAACTTGCGCGGGTTGAACGTCTTTGGCAGTTCGTTGACGAAGCGGTCGAGATAGTCCTTGTCCGCGCCCACCATCGAATGGCTGATCACCGAGCCGAGCTGGCTATCCACGCTCCAGTGAATAAACATACCGAAGCCGAGATCACGAAACCATTCCAAGCGTTCCGCCTTATTGCGCGAATTGGCCACCGGTTCCACTGCGGAGGCGGACGCGGCGAGCAGAAGAAAATGCAATGTGAAGGTAAAGTAGCGCATTAAACTTCTCATATTAGGAAACGAAGTCATCTCTCAGGGGAAACGGAGATCTTTTCTAACATACTATTTGTAGATAGTATTTCCATTCACGCCGAGAAGCGGATAGGAATTATAATCGACAACACGCCCATCCACCCGACAGCTCCCCTGATAGATTTTCCCGGGTTCTGTCCAGTCGAGTTCCAGCTTCTTTCCCTTGAGGTTGGTATAAATGGCCTTGAGTGCGGGTGTAGTGAGATCCACTTCAAGACTCGTGCGTTTTAGAACTTCATCCGAAAAGCGTCGCAGTTCAGCTTCGTTGCCCCCGCCAGCGAAATCCCTAACCGGTGACGACTCGATCACCCATGCATTCCGGGGCTCCTGACAGATGTAGGGATCAAACTTCTCACGCGTATTAGAATTACCCCATGCAGCCGGTGCGGCCGACCTAAAGCCGAATAAAACCGTTCCACCATGGGCGAACACCCAACCGTCCCGCTCTAACCTTGCACAAATCGCGCCGCGAGTCGTGAATGGAGCAGTCATCCGCCAAAAGCCGTATGACTCGGGAACCGCATAAACTCCAAGCAGAGTTCCTTCGTGTTGGAGCGTCTGCACATAGGGATTCTCTCCATAAGCAAAAGCATTGAGAACACGTTCCTTCGGGCGGCGGCGGTTTTCCTGAAACACGAAGAACGTGCTAGCGGGACTATCTGAAACCCAGCGCAAAAGCGTGGCACGGGATTCCTTGAACAAGTAGGAGTTAGCCGAAGTCCCGTCCGTCCGCTGGCTGGCGAGCCCATAGCCATCAGTAATCCACGCCTGTTTCCTCACAAAAAATCCGTGTGAGGGAATAAGCACACTTGCTAACACGGAACGG
>JAYVNE010000093.1:0-16203 GCA_043758615.1 Akkermansiaceae bacterium | reverse complement strand
CAAGACCATCAACATATCCTTGGCAATATTGTTGTGCATGGGCTAAAAAGATCAAAATCAGTTGGCGCGTAAGTGTCTTATTTTCAATACATTGCGTCTCATTATTTCATTTGTTTATCCAAATGATCAGGAAAACTAAATTATCTATAAAATTTTATGAAGTTGCAAATCCCGGTAATTTGTCGCGCTTTCTGTGAATTTTATCGGGTGTAAATGGATGCATTCAAGCCACACGGAGAGGGACTCGTAGTGGAAGTGGAGGATGGAAGCGCGGGGCGAGGGAAGGCGACCCGCAGGACATTTATTTTAAAACGCGACGGATATTGGCGCATGAAGGTGAGCGGGTAGTCACGGCGTTTTGATGGTCAGGAACGGCTCGATTTTTTTAAAAGAAACAGGGCCGATCCCTTCCACCCTGAGAAGATCCTGAATGATCTTGTAAGGGCGCGCTCCGATGATCGCATCTGCGGTTTTCTCACCGATGCCTGGTATCGTCATGAGTTGGTCGCGGGCGGCGGTATTAGGGTCGATCGCGTTGGCGGGGTCCGCTTTTAGGTGGCCTTTTGCCGCTTCAATTTCGGCAATCTCATCTCGGGCTTCCTTGCGGATTTTCGGCAGTTTCTCCCAGTCGGTCTTTCCCCAAGCGCCGCGTCCCGAACGGGCGGCGGTAAGTTCCAGATCGGCGAGTTGCTCTTTCCACTCATTACCGGCTGTGCCTGACGGCAATTGCCGGACCACTCCAAACGCTCGCGCGAGGCCTTGGGCAACCAGCCACTCGGAAAGATCCTTACCATCGGCGGTTTCCACAAATCCGTAAATCCTGCTGAAACGCCCATCGCCCCGGCCATCGGCGAAGCTGGTATAGACCGTGAATGGCTTCGACAACTGCTTGCAAGTCTCCGCCTTCGCAGCTTCACCGAAGGTTTTCGCCGTCAAAATATCGTCGATCCCAAAATAGCGTCGTTGGTCTCTCAGCCGACGCGCGTTAGAATCATCGCCTTGCAAATGGATTTCGATGCAGTCTGCACCATAAAGTCGGACGGTCTGCACCTTGCCGTCCGGGAGTCGAACCGAGAAGCTGTCGCCGTCGGCCCACTCGCTGGGAATCAGCACGCAGTTCGATAATTTCGTGATTTCCGCGCCAGATAAAAGGGGAGCAATCGCCAAAAATAGAAGAGGGAAGATTTTTCTCACGAGGTGAAGATAGCTGATTTGGTACGATTCCACAAGCGCGGGGCCAGAGTCACACATGCAACGAAGAGCCCGGCGGCCAGTCCCCACCAGACGCCGATCGCCCCAAGATGATAGCCAAATGCCAAGCCGGCGCTGATCGGAAGCCCGACAAGCCAGTAAGCCGCAAATCCCATCACCGCCGGGACCCGTGCATCCCTCAGACCCCGTAGCATCGCGGAGGAAATGACTTGGATGCTATCGAAAAGTTGGAAAACACCCACAATCACTAGGAGCGATCCCGTGAGCGCGATTACGTCCGGCGCAGTGATGAAAAGGGACGCGAGAGTTTTTCCAAATATTAAAAATGTGGCAGCGCTGATTAGGGAGTACCCCGCGCCTAGCAGCCAACCAGAGATTGCAATTTCTCGCAGGCGCGTGGTTTCGCCAGCGCCGTATGCCTCACCCATTCTAACGGTGAGCGCCATGGAAAGCCCGAGTGGCAGCATGAATGCCGTCGCTGCTAGAGTGATCGCAATTTGATGAGCAGCCATGGCCGTGGCACCGAAACGCCCCATGATTAAACCTGCAAGCGAAAATGCGGTCACCTCACAGACCATCTGAATACTTGAGGGCAAACCGATTGCTAACAATCGCCTGAGATCCTCAAAATCCGCCTTCCGAAACCACCGATAAGGAACCCATTCGCGCAAGCCCTTGGCATGGAGCAGCCAGAAGATCATCACTAACAAAATGGCGCTGCGGGAGATCAGAGTCGCCCACGCAGCCCCCTCAAACCCCATCGGCGGGCAGCCAAAGTTTCCATAAATCATCACCCAATTCAGCACCACGTTGAGGCCCACTCCGCCGAGAAAAATCCAAAATGGTGGCCACGGTCGCATCAGTGCGTCTGCATGGTTTTTCAAAGCGATCGATGCCAGCGCGGGAATCACCGAAACCATGATCACGCGAAAAAATACCGTGGCGCGAGCAGTCACGTCCTGCGGTTGACCAAACATTCCCAAGTGATAGGAAATCACCCAAGCCACCGCGCCAATCAACAAGCCCAGCCCCAGCGCCAGATACATACCGTGCCGGCAGCTCCCACGAGCTCGCGCGGCGTTGCCTGCACCACGGGAGTTCGACGTCAAAACCGAAATGCCCGTGAGTAGCCCGATTCCAAACACAAAGGGCACATGAAACAGCGAATTGGCAAAGGTCAGCGCCGCCAGATCCTTCACGCCCAGATGGCCGACCATCACGGTATCCACCACACCCATCAACATCTGGCTGAACTGCCCGATCATCAAGGGCAGCGCCAGGCGGAGGGTCATGCGGGATTCGTGAATCAATTGCATTCGTGGGCCGCTGTGTCGTTTCGGCGCCATGAATTGTCCATGAGATTGTCGTCGTGGAAAATTTGAGCCAATCGCCGACATTTTACGATTGCCCTCCAGTCCGGACTTGCTACACCTCCGGCGTCACCCACCTGAATGCTCGTTTGAGCACTTGTGAGGCGGCAACATTGTAATGCCTCGGTAGCTCAGTTGGTAGAGCAGTTGACTCTTAATCAATTGGTCCTTGGTTCGAATCCAAGCCGAGGTACTTCTTTAAATCCGCCAAAAGCCCCAGTTTCGAGGGCTTTTTTCGTGTCCGGACGGAAAACTCATCCTCCGCCGGTATCCGCTCCGGCCCCCGGGAACGAGTTTGAAGTAGCTGTTAGCGTCGATTCATTCTCACAGACGTGAATAACAAGCGCGGCAAAACTTTCACACTCTCGCTCACACTGCCCAAGGACATGACCGCTCGCGTCGAGTTGCCTGCGTTCGAAAAATCCAGTGGCGTGTTCTCGGATAACCGTCCAGTTGCCGCCATGCTACTGGATTCACGATGGGTAGTGGATCAACCTGTTTCCGGCCGAGTAGCGTTAGAAATCCGATGAGAGACCCAACTCGCAGCGCTACTGTCACAACTCGGCGGCAGTCCTGAAATTGATAGGCCAAGAGTGGATGCGGTCTGAAGCAAATGCTTCGCCGAAAACCCAAGTGTCAGTTTAATTCGAAGGCTTGGTTCAGTTCACCGCCTTTTGCCCTCGATAGCTCCGCGGCGAGAGACCGGCGAGTTTGGTGAACTGACGGGTGAAGTAGTTGCTATCATTGAAGCCCACATCGAAAGCGATTTCTGTGATGCGCTTTTCACTGTTGCGCAAGAGATGGCAGGCTCGATTCACCCGTTGCTGGAGCGTCCACGCCAACGGTGAAGATCCAGTGGCCGATTGAAAAACTCGTAGAAAATTCCGCTTGGACATCTGGGCGATGCTGGCCAATTCATCCAGATTCACTTCCCGATGGATATTTCTCTCCAGATAGGAAAGGGCCTCGCCGATGCGCAAGAGCGCCCGTCCGTCCCGCGAAGGACTGCGCCCGTAACAGCGCGAAAGCAGACCGATAATCTGCATGAAACAAGCCGTTGCCATAAAGCCGAATCCCGCTTCCCGGGCTTTTAACTCGGCTTCTAACCGATCCACCAGTTCCGTCACATGAGCGAGTTCCTTGCCACTAAGATGCAGGCGCCCGCTTGCGGGCTGGCGGTTTCTCCAAGTCGGCTCAAGCGTGAAAAGTGCATGGTATCCCGCCACGGAAGGAAGGTCTTGAAGCCCTATTTGCAGTTGATTCGGCTGATAGAGGATATTGACTAAGCGCAGATCGGATAACTCGCGGTATTCATGCTCACGCGGCCCGGCGATCACAAATGCATCGCCAACGCTCAGCTCCCAAGATTCATTTCCTGTGATATGGAGACATTTTCCCCCTGTAACAATCACCAGCTCTGCAAATTCATGGGCATGTGGTCCGAATTGCTTCTGCGGCTCCCGGCGCTCCACTGTGATCGGGAATCCATCCGGGTGGAACCAATCGTCGATTTTGAGGATTCGTTTCATTGGCGTAATCGTGCTTTTTTTTGTTAAAAAAGTGGAGGTTTTTTCATCATTTTCAAGTGAGAATCACAGGGACTCGCGTTCTTTCGCATGAAAAAATCCACAAAATCAATTTCGCAATCCTATCAACTCGCCCAAACTGCCTATGCCAGTCTCGGCGTAGATACTGAGGCGGCCATGGCAAAATTGGCCACCATTCCGATCTCACTCCATTGTTGGCAAGGCGACGATGTCGGGGGATTTGAAAACACCGGCGAAGGGCTGAGCGGTGGCATTGCCGTGACAGGGAACTACCCCGGCAAGGCCCGCACGCCCGATGAACTCCGTGCAGATCTTGACCAAGCGCTCTCCCTTATCCCGGGCAAACACCGTCTCAACCTCCACGCCTTCTATGGCGAATTTGGAGGTAAAAAAGTGGAACGCAACGAAATCCGCCCTGAGCATTTCAAGAACTGGATTGATTGGGCGGAGACCAGAGGCATGGGCATGGACTTTAACCCCACATGCTTTGCGCACCCGAAAGCTGCCGATGGATTCACCCTCTCTCACCCCAAGAAGGCGATTCGTGATTTCTGGGTGGAGCACTGCATCGCCGCGCGGGAAATTGGCGCGGTGATGGGCAAAACTTTAGGCTCTCCTACAGTGACCAATGTTTGGATTCCTGATGGCTACAAAGATACCCCCGTTGATCGCCTCGCACCGCGCCAGCGTCTAGCCGAATCGCTCGACCGAGTGTTCGCTAAAAAGCTCAATCCTAAGCACCATCTGGATGCCGTCGAGTGTAAGCTCTTCGGGATTGGTAGTGAAAGTTACGTCGTAGGTTCCCATGAATTTTATATGGGCTACGCGATCAAAAACCAGAAGGTTCTATGTCTCGATGCGGGTCATTTCCATCCAACGGAGGGCATCTCAGATAAACTTTCCTCTGCGTTAATGTATGTTCCTGAGATTCTCCTCCACGTGAGTCGTGGCGTGCGTTGGGACAGTGATCACGTAGTCATTTTGGATGACGCGCTGCAATCTATAGCCGCAGAGCTGGTGAGAAATAACCTATTGGCACGCACGCACATCGGTCTAGATTTCTTTGATGCTAGTATCAACCGCATCGCGGCATGGACGATCGGTACGCGCAATACGCTTAAAGCCCTGCTGCTTGCTTTGTTAGAGCCTACAGCGTTGCTTGAGGCGGAAAAATCCGGGGATTTGACAAGCCGCCTCGCGCTGATGGAGGAATCCAAAAGTCTGCCTTGGGGGGCTGTTTGGGATGCCTATTGTGAATCTCAAAACGTGCCTGTGGGCAGCAATTGGCTCAAGGAAGTGCGAAGCTATGAGAATCGTGTGACTGCCAAGCGAAACTAACTTTCTAATCAATTTGGTTACTAAAATCTAACTTTAATTATTATGGGATCTGCATTATTCGGCGTTATTTTTCACTGGCTTGGAGGTCTTGCTTCGGGAAGTTTTTACGTCCCCTACAAAGGGGTGAAGAATTGGTCTTGGGAAACCTACTGGCTCGTCGGTGGATTCTTCTCCTGGATCGTTTGTCCGGTGTTATTTGCCAGTCTTATGACCAAGGACTTTTATGGGGTGATTTCTTCACAATCCGCTTCTACGCTTGGCTGGACATTTTTGTTCGGGGTTTTGTGGGGGACGGGTGGGCTGACCTTTGGTTTGGCGATGCGCTATCTTGGAATGTCACTCGGGATGGGCGTGGCTTTGGGTTACTGCGCGGCGTTCGGCACTCTTTTGCCACCCGTGCTTAAAATATTTTTCCCGCAGATTCCTGTGGAAGAATCCATTGTTCAAATCGCTTCAACTAACCCAGGAAAAGTCACCCTGTTAGGAGTAGGGATTTGTTTGCTGGGAATTCTAATCGCTGCGCTCGCCGGAGCAACTAAGGAGAAGGAGATGCCAGTAGCAGATAAGCAGAAGAACATTGCAGAATTCAGTTTCAGGAAGGGTTTATTAGTCGCAACTTTCTCAGGCATCATGAGTGCCTGCTTTAGTTTCGGCCTCACCGCAGGTAAACCCATCGAGATGGCCACTATGGCCGCTGGCACAGATAAGCTTTGGAGCGGGCTACCCTCTCTTATCGTCGTGATGTTAGGTGGCTTTGCTACCAATTTTATTTGGTGCCTTGGCCTGAATATCAAGAACCGCAGCGGCTATCAATACCTAGCTTCCCACGCTCGTCCTGAGCATGCGGGACTCATCGCTTCAGACAGCGTACATAGTGGCGACGGAGCGCCATCTGAGAGGCATGCATCGGCCTCGAAACTTAAAATCCCTGTGCTCGGAAACTATAGTTTCTCTGCCCTTGCCGGAACGATTTGGTATTTTCAATTCTTCTTCTACACCATGGGCCACTCGCAAATGGGGAAGTTTGGTTTTGCCTCATGGACATTGCACATGGCGAGTATCATCATTTTCAGCACGGCATGGGGGTGGTATTTTCATGAATGGAAAGGATCGAGCAAGAAAGCTCACTCACTCATCGCCATGGGGATTGCAACACTCATCGTCTCCACGATTGTGATTGGCATCGGGACTTATATGAAAGAGAGCAGCGGCGGGCATTGACGGTCGTGACTATGCCGATCGCTTTTTGGACAGGCAGGGTCGGGAGCCCACGGTTGCAACATGCTCGTGCCTTAAGATGGCTTTGGGCTTGGCGCGGGCGAGAGGCTAGGCACAATCGCCGCAGTGAATTCAGCGCCTCTAGGGATTTTTGACTCGGGTGTCGGCGGTTTGACCGTCGTCCGGGCCGTACAGGAACTTTTGCCCTCGGAAAACATCCTCTATCTGGGTGATACCGCACGACTTCCCTATGGCTCCAAGAGCCCGGAAACGATCCGCAATTTTGCCGATGAAGACGTGCGTTTTCTCATTTCAAAAGGCGTGAAAGCCATTGTCGTCGCATGCAATACGGCCACCGCCCACGCCTTGCCGAGCTTGCATGAAAAATACCGGATTCCCATCCTCGGCGTGATCGAGCCGGGGGTGGAGGCCGCCCTTGCCAATCCGAGTGCCCAGCGCATCGGGATCATCGCCACTCGCGGCACCGTTGGCTCGCATGCCTATCAACACGCGCTGGCTCTCAGGCGGACCGGGCTGATTATTCACGCCGTGGCGACGCCGCTGCTGGTGCCTTTCATCGAGGAAAACTGGATCGATCACCCGGCCACGCGCTTGGTTTTGAAGACCTATCTGGATCCGTTAGTCGAGAAAGGGATCGATACGCTGATGCTTGCCTGCACGCATTACCCACTTTTGATTCCCGTTTTACGTGAGATTCTGCCCGCCGAGGTGAGTCTGGTGGATTCGGCAACGACTTGTGCCGAACATTTAAAAAAGGATCTCACCCGCCTAGGAATGCTCACCACGGATGAGGGACAAGGGGATTTGGAGCTTCACTTGACGGACCTCTCCGAAGAATTCGAATCGCTCGCCCGGCAGTTTCTGAAAAAATCTCCAGGACGGATTTATCGTGCAGTTCTCGGTGTTTGAATGCCCCCGAAACTCATTGATGTGCCTGAAATCCAAGAGTATTTAGCTTGATTTGTTCATATTTTTTTGAACAAATCCCAGCCTTTCGTAGATCAATCCGCCACATGAAATTATTTGGAACTGACGGCATTCGAGGCCGGGTGAACGAGTTTCCCATCACCGCTGAAGTCGCCCTGCGGATGGGGAAGGCCGTGGCGAATGTCCTGCATTCCGGCGAGCCGAAGCGAAATCGTGTGATTGTCGGGAAGGACACGCGCATTTCCGGCTACATGCTGGAAACGGCGCTGACGAGCGGGCTGGTCTCGATGGGAATGGAGGTTTTTCTGGTCGGGCCCCTGCCCACGCCCGCGGTTGCGCATTTAACGAAGTCGATGGGTGCCGCCGCTGGCATCATGATCACCGCTTCCCACAATCCTTATGAGGACAACGGAATCAAAATTTTCGGGCCAGATGGATTCAAGCTATCAGACGAGCTCGAAAGTTTGATCGAGCGTCACATTCTGGGCGACGAGCCGGAAGCGCCGCCCTTGCATCCTAAATTCATTGGGAAAGCCCATCGGATCGACGATGCCCGGGGCCGCTACATTGAGTTCGCCAAACAGACCGCGGATAACATCTCGCTGCACGGCATGAAGATCGTGCTCGATTGCGGAAATGGCGCGGCCTATTCGGTCGCTCCTGTGATTTTCAACGAGCTCGGCGCCGAGGTCATCCCCATGGCCACTCAGCCCGATGGACTCAATATCAACGCCAACTGCGGCGCGCTTCATCCGGAAAACGCAGCCGCTCTCGTCATCGAGCACAAGGCGGACCTCGGCATTTCTTTTGATGGTGATGCGGACCGCGTCATTTTTACCGATGCGAATGGAGCGGTGATCAGCGGCGACCGAATTTTGGCCATGTGTGCGATCGGCCTGAAAGAGCAGGGGAAGCTCAAGCACAACACGCTCGTCGCCACCATCATGAGCAACTTGGGTTTGATCGAGGCCATGAAGGAGCACGGCATCAAGGTGGAATGCACGGCCGTCGGTGATCGCAACGTCATCGAATGCATGCGGAAAAATGGTTATAACTTCGGCGGGGAAAACTCAGGACATCTCATTTTCGGCGATCATGTGACCACGGGGGATGGCATTTTGAGCGCTCTCCAAGTGCTGCGGATGATGCTTGAAAAAAAGGCTACTCTAGCAGAACTCGCCAGCGTGATGCGCGAGTATCCCACCCAACTTTCTAACATGCCAGTTGCCTCTAAGCCGCCGTTAGATTCATTGCCGAAGCTCCAGAAGCTCATGCAGGAAGCTACTGAGGAATTCGGTGAAAAAGGCCGTCACCTGATCCGTTACTCCGGCACCGAGAATAAGATTCGCGTTCTGGTAGAGCATCGCGAGGACGCCCAAGTAAAGAGCTGGGTCTCTAAATTTTCCACTGCCATTCTGGAGGAAATAGGCTGAGCGATGTCCGCCGCCGAGATCTATCCATGCTCGCTTTCCCTTACCCGGAAGATCGAGGATTTTCCCATCGGGGGCATGCCGCTGCATGTCCATCACGAGATGCTGTGCAATGGGCCGCTGGAGAATGCTTCTATCCACCCGCACGCTTGGCTCGATGCGAAGGATGCCGCGCTGTTTTCAAATTCCGACGTCCGCTCGCTAGTGGATGCGGATGGCACGCCGCTCGCCTGGCTGGATAAGTCACCCGATCTATCAAAATCATCTGTTGCTTCCCATTCGTTCGTCATCGTCCATCCGTGGGATCTGTTAAAAGCGAACGAACAGGTCATCGCCGCGTTGCCCGAGTCGCTGCTGCTCGGCGAAGTGCATCCGATGGCGGTCATCGAGGGTATCGTCCTCATCGGCGCGGGCACTCGTATCCTTCCGGGTGTGTTCATCGAGGGCAACGCCATCATCGGTGAAAATTGCAAGATCGGCCCTAACTGCTACATCCGCGGCAACACTAGCATCGGCGACCATTGCCACATCGGCCAGTCGGTGGAGATCAAGAACTGCCTGATCCTTTCGCACACGAACGTCGGTCATCTGTCGTACATTGGGGATTCGATGTTAGGTGAAAAGGTCAATCTCGGAGCAGGGACTACCACTTCGAATCTCCGCCACGACGGGAAAAATCATCACTCCATGATCGGCGGAAAACTCGTCGATACGGGTCGCCGAAAATTTGGCACCATCATTGGCGATGGCGTCCACACCGGTATCAACACCTCCATCTACCCTGGGCGCAAACTCTGGCCAATGACCCACACGCGCCCAGCAGAAATCGTCCAACAGGATCTTCAATCTCAAGTTTCAAACTTCTAATCTAAAATCTAATATGTGCGGAATCGTCGGATACATCGGAAAAGCAAACGCACCCAAAGTGCTCATCAACGGTCTGCGCCGCCTCGAATATCGCGGCTACGACTCGGCCGGTCTAGCAGTGTTGGATGATGATCGCATCCTCGTTGCTAAATCAGCGGGGAAAGTCTCCGTGCTCAATGACCGCGCGCGGACGCAGTGGCCGCAGGAACTTTTTAACCGTGTGACCACCGGCATCGCCCACACCCGTTGGGCGACTCACGGCCCACCAACGGAAGTGAACGCCCACCCCCACCTCGACAAGTCAGGGGATATCGCATTGGTCCATAATGGCATCATTGAAAACTACCGTTCTCTCCGCGCCCGTTTGGAGGGGAAGGGTCATCATTTTTTCTCGGAAACGGACACCGAAGTGCTCGCCCACCTAATAGGAGAGTGCGACAAGGGCGATCTTTTTCAAGCCGTTTGTGATGCGCTGCATCAAGTAGAAGGTGCCTTTGGAATTGCCGTTCTATCAGCCCAGGAACCTGATAGAATTATCACCGCACGCCGGGGCAGCCCCATCGTCATCGGCGTGGGGGATGGGGAGAGCATCATCGCCTCGGACGCATGCGCCATTCTCGCCCATACCCAACGCGTCATCTATCTGGATGACAACGACATCGCGATTGTCACCGCGGACTCGGTGGACATCCGCGACCTTAACAACGTCCCAGTCACCCGCGAAATCGCCGAGCTCGGGATGGACGCCGCTGCCACGGAAAAGGGCGGCTACGATCATTTCATGCTCAAGGAAATTCACGAGCAACCGGAAGCACTCGCCAATGCCATTCGCGGGCGTCTGGATCACGACATTGGTTCCTCCGTTCTCGCAGGGATGGGGACTTCGCCGCGCGAACTCGCAGAGCTCACCCGCGTGGTCATGATCGGTTGCGGCACCTCACTGCACGCGGGTCTTGTCGGTGAATACGCTTTCGAAGATCTAGCAGATATTCACGCGGAGGTCCAACAAGCCGCCGAATTCCGCTATCGCAATCCCATCATCGGCAACTGCGATCTCGTAATCGCCATTTCCCAATCGGGAGAAACGGCAGACACTCTAGCAGCCGTTCGCGAGGCGAACCAAAAGGGTGCGTTTGTCATGAGTTTATGCAATGTCGTCGGCTCCACGATCGCGCGTGAGACGGGCAGGGGAGTCTATCTGCATGCCGGACCGGAAATTTCTGTGGCTTCTACCAAGGCGTTTACCTGCCAAGTGGCAGTGCTCCTGATGATGGCTCTAAAGCTCGGCCGTGGCCGCCGCTACTCGCGGGAAGATGGTATCAAACTTGCCCGTGAAATTGGCTCCATCCCGGATCTTGTTAGCAAAGTGATCCTGCAAAACGACCTCATCGCCAAGATCGCTGCCGACTATACCAAAAACGAACACGCCTTCTTTATTGGCCGGGGTCCGATGTATCCTGTCGCCCTCGAGGGTGCGCTTAAACTCAAGGAAATTTCCTATATCCACGCGGAAGGTTATCACGCCGCCGAACTCAAGCATGGGCCGATCGCTTTGTTAGAGAAAGGCACGCCGGTCATCGCCCTAGCCTGTGATGTGCCCGGCAAGGACAAGACTCTCGGCAACGTCGAGGAATGCCGCGCGCGCGGTGCCCGTATTCTGGGGATCGTCACGGAAGGCGATCACGAGACTGCGGAATGCATGGATGATTTTATCGCCATCCCGCGTTGTCATCCGCTGGTCGCCACCATTCCTGCCGTCGTCGCACTCCAGTTGTTTTCCTATCACGTCGCCCGGCTCCGCGGCTGTGAGATTGATCAGCCGAGGAACCTTGCGAAGAGCGTGACCGTGGAGTGACGGAAACTTATTTGTGCAAAATCTTCGGCACTTGCGGTGCGCGAAGACGATGCGACTCGGGCATATCGGAGCCGAGCAGCGGACGGCAGTAATTCATAAAGTCTTGGGTCACGCCATTGCCAGCCTCATTGATGAAATGATCAGGCATGTGGCGGGTTTTCCCTGCGACCTTTTTGATGTCCACGAGTTCGTAATCCACGCTGTAGTTAAGGACCGGGCGCTTGATCACCACGGAGCCATCGACGTTATCCCACATCGCGTATTGCACGGCTTTTTCGCCGACTTCGCGGGATTCGTGCGCGTCGCGATCGGACTGGATGCCCATGAATGAGCGCTGCAAATAACCGAAAGTATCGGAACGGACGCGTTTGATGCCGAGCCCCTTGCGGATTTCGTTAGAAAGGAGATCGCCCAAGGCACCCGTGCCGGAAAGCTGGATGTTTCCATGCGAATCGCGCTCTTCAGTGCCGAGCAGTTTAGTGATCATCGCGGTGCCATCGGGATCGGAAATTCCCTCGGAAACGGCGATCGTGCAAAGGCCATGCTTTTGATAGACGCGATCCACATCGGCGAGGAAATTTTCCATCACGAAATGGCGCTCTGGCACGTAAACAAGGTGCGGGCCGTCATCGACATACTTCTGCGCGAGCGAGGAAGCTGCCGTTAGGAAGCCCGCATGGCGACCCATGACGCAACCAATGTAAACACCCTTCAGCGCGCGGTTATCAAGGTTCACCCCCATGAATGCCTGGGCGACAAAACGCGCAGCCGAGCCGAAGCCGGGGCAGTGGTCGTTTTCCTCAAGATCGTTATCAATCGTCTTCGGAATGTGGATGGCGCGAAGCTCGTAATTGGCGGCATTTGCCTGCTCATTGACGATCCGCACGGTATCTGAGGAATCATTCCCGCCGACGTAAAAAAAGTAACGGATGTCATGGGCCTGCATCACCTTGAACATGCGTTCGCAATACTCTTCATCCGGTTTGTCACGCGTGGAAAGCAGCCCTGATGACGGCGTGCCAGCGACTTGTTCCAGATTGTGAGTGGTCTCACGGGTGAGATCGACGAAGTCCTCATTGACAATCCCGCGCACGCCGTGGATGGCGCCGTAAATGGACGTCACCTGGCTGAATTTACGGGCTTCAAGGGCGACACCGACGATGCTTTGATTGATAACAGGTGTGGGACCACCACCCTGAGCGACTAGAACTTTTCCTTCTAAACGTTTACTCATGCGTGCCGGAGGATTGATGATCCGAAGGCAGATGCAAGCCCGGAAAAGTCGAGGAATTGGCTGGAACCCTCCACTGGGGGAGATGTTTCCAAAAGCTGTCGCTGGAGAGGTTGCACGACCAAGGTTGAAGAGGATTAAGCACCGCGAATCATGCGAATCGAGCGAATCTTGAAGAACGGACGCTAAGGGCCTTTAAAATTTCCCCATCCTCTTCAAAGGATTAGTCAGATTCGCATGATTCGCGGTGCCTAAATCTTCATTTTCTCATCTCGGTATTCTTACTGCAGGACCCCTTGCGGTTTTGATGCATTTCGCTATCAGCGAGCAGTTGGTAATTCCATTATCCGGAAGCTGGCGCAGAATATCGGCCTGATACGTCTTATGAGATCGACTCCTCCGCCCTGCCCGTATCTCCCGGAAATCTCCGAGCCCCACGATTTTTCGCTGACCCAGCGCCATGGTAGGGACAAAGGCGCGGAATTCTACGTCGATGCGCTGCGATATGCCCAATCTCAATGGCTCGCCCAAAAACCCGCCCAAGCCATACTTCAGTTGAACAAGGCATGGATGGCCGATCTTTCTGCAAACGAGGGAATTTTAAAGTCTCATCCCGCGCCCTACCGCGCCCTCGTATGGATCATGGAGAACGCGTCTAACGGGAAATGGGGCTACCTCGGAAATCCCGTCCGACATTTCCAACACCTCGCCACCCGGATGAGCGGTCCGCGTGCGGAAATCCGTTCGTGGCGTGCTTGGATGTGCTTTCACCTCGCGGAGAAAACCTTGGGAACCAGTGAATTTCCAAGGGATGGTGAGCAACTCGCCCGTGAGGGATTGTGGATTCCTAACATTCGGCGGGTAAGCCAAGCGATTGCGGAAAAAGGCTGGCCTCACGAGGGTCGTAGAATTTTCTGATAGAATGTAAACCTTGGCGTGCGAATCCAAGTCATTCGAGAGCTGATCTCAAATCCGCGGCGGCGCTACGGGCGCTGGCGGGGGGATTGGGCACGAAGGTGAAATCATCGTCCATATCCGGTGCCAGTAATTCGTCGGCCTTGCGAGAATCAAGCGTGAGGTTCACCATTTCCTGCGGGTTAGATTTTGGAAGCGCGGCGGATGGTGAGCTGATAGAAGATTGCAGGCTGCGCGGAACACTATCAACGGGTTCGAGCTGCGTGATGGTGGCGGCTTCAGGCGCGGCTTTGAGTTCTTCAAATTTCCGAGCGGTGGTGAGCACGCGGGTTTCAAACGAACCAATGGCGTTGTTATAGTTTTCCACGGCATTGCCTAACGAGCGGCCGAGCTTGGAAAAATGCTCCGCGAGTTTTCCAAGCCGCTCGTGCAGGGTGCGGCCGAGTTGAGAAATTTCGCGGGCGTTCTCGGCGATGGATTCCTGCCGCCAGCCGAACGCGACCGCGCGAAGCAGCGCAATCAATGTCGTGGGGGTGGCGAGGATCACGCCTTGGTCCACGCCGCGTTCGATGAGCCCGGGATCGCTTTGGAGGGCGGCAGAAAAGAACGATTCGCTTGGAAGGAAAAGCACCACGAATTCCGGGGCTTGGGCAAATTGCGCTGAGTAGTTTTTTGAAGAAAGTTGTTGGATGTGAGTCCGGACTTGGCGGGCGTGGCGATGAAGTGCCTCCTCTCTAACGGTGTCTTCGGTCGCCTCTAACGCATCGAGGTAACCGTCCATCGGAGTCTTGGAATCGACGACGATGGTCTTGCCTCCCGGCAGTCGAACGATGAGGTCAGGGCGGAGTTTTTTCCCCTCATCGGTGGTGGAGTTGTGCTGGACCTCAAAATCACAATGCTCCTGCATGCCGGCGAGCTCGACCACGCGACGAAGCTGCATTTCTCCCCATTGCCCGCGGCCGGTGGGTTGGCGTAGAGCTTTGACGAGTGAGGCCGTTTCACGCTGGAGCCCGAGCTGGCCTTCGCCGAGCGCGCGGACTTGCTCGCGGAGTTCAGAGTAAGCGCCTTCCCGGGATTTTTCGATCTCACCAATGCGCAGCTCGAATTTTCCGAGCGACTCGGCGACGGGTTTCACGAAAGCTTCGATGGCGATTCTGCGCTTTTCGATTTCGCCCTTCGCTTCCTCAGTTTGGGTGGCGAGCGACGATTTGGCGAGGTGGAGAAATTGCTCCGAGCTGGACTTGAGGGCATCGGCGGATAGAGCCTTAAAAGTGTCTGAGAGTTTAATTTCCGCGCGTTCTAGCAGCGCTTCTTTTTCTGCGGCGGCCTTCGTTTCACTTTCTAACCGGGAGCGAATTTCTGTCAGTTGGTTGCGAAATGTTTGGGCATCCTGCTCGTTGCGCTCAGCCTCGGCGATGCTGTGGGCGAGCCGGGCTTCGATCTCGGCCGAGCGGCGCTCTTCGGATTTCAATCGTTCGTTTCCAGCGGAAATTCTCGCGGATGCGGCGAGTTTCGTGAACAGCCAACCGAAGAAAAGGCTGACGATCGCGGTGATGATTTCGGGGAGGTACGGCTGAAGTTCTGGAGGAATCATGGTTTTGTCCTTGCGGCAGGCGGCTGGCTCGGTTTCGTAGTGAGCGTCGCTTGTTTCCATCGGAATACCGGATGGACCGGCGATACGCAAACCAAACTCCTCAACTCCCATGTCATTCACACTCCCCGAACTCGGCTACGCTTACGATGCTCTCGAACCCCACATCGACGCGAAAACGATGGAAATCCATCACTCGAAACATCACCAAGCCTACATCACCAACGTCAACAACGCCCTCGCCGGCAAAGCCGACCTTGAGGCGAAGTCCCTCTGCGAACTCATCGGCAATCTCGCCTCGCTGCCTGAAGACATTCGCGGTGCCGTCCGCAACAACGGCGGTGGACACGCGAACCACTCGTTCTTCTGGAAAGTCATCGCTCCCGGTGGCGCGAAAGCACCATCCGGTGATCTTGCCGCTGCAATCGACAAGGCATTCGGCTCGTTCGATGCGTTTAAAGAAGCATTCGCCAAAGCAGGCGCCACCCGTTTCGGCTCCGGCTGGGCATGGCTTTGCAAAAAAGACGACGGTTCGCTTGCCGTCTGCTCCACCGCCAATCAGGACTGCCCGTGCATGGGCGCGGCCATCGCAGGCTGCGACGGCAAGCCGATCCTCGGCCTCGACGTCTGGGAGCACGCTTACTACCTGAACTATCAGAACCGCCGCCCCGACTACATCGC
>JAYVNE010000092.1:0-42499 GCA_043758615.1 Akkermansiaceae bacterium | reverse complement strand
GGGACTTCCAAAAACTCGCTTTTTAAATTTCGGTTTTGAGATCATGTAGGTTTTTCAAGGGGTTTGGCGCGATTGCTGTGCTCCGGTGGGTGGATTTTCTGGTCGAAAGACGGTTTCAGGCGGTTTCCTTAGGTATATCTTTCTGATTGTTTATCACTTATCCAAGCTCTGGCGTCCTACGGCCAAGAGTCCGCAGTCTTACTATCTGTTCGCTGCGTGCCATGTTATATACAAGGTTGCTAAAAATGATACCCGCTTTGTTTCTGACATATCCGACCGCGCGGCGATACATCGCTCCCATTGACCCGGTCATGAAGCCGAAGACGTGCTCCACCCGCGAGCGCTTCCGCGACTTTTTCTTGTTGGATCTCTTCTGGCTTTTTGTGAGGGGCTTGTTCCGGCTGCCTTTCTCACAGACATGTCCCGTGATGTTTTTGGAGCGCAGGATTTCGGCGCATGGATCTCCGGCGTAACCCGCGTCTAACCAAGTCGGCGGATCGCTCTCCTCGGTTAGGATATCGAGCGCTTGGCTGTCATGAACCGAAGCGTCGGTGACGAGCGTCCGTGTGATCAGCTTGCTCTCAAGGTCGACGTTTACGTGGTTCTTGTAACCGTAAAATGTCTCGTTGTTCTTCTTTGTCCAGCGGGCTTGCAAATCCTTGTGCGCCAAGCGTTTGGGGTCGTTCTTCCAGCCTTCTGGGACTTCACCACGCTTGATCGCCTCGTTCTCCTCGCGCCGATTGCGCTGCCTTGGAACCTCGACGAATGAGGCATCGACCATGTTCCCTTTCCGGGTGATAAGTCCACGCTCCGTGAGGAAGGAATCGAACGCTGCGAAGAGTTTGTCGAACAGGCTCGCGTTGGTGAGTTTTTCCCGAAATTCGCGAATGGTGTTCTGATCGGGCACGGTGTCCGCGTCGGTGATGTTGAGGAACCGGGCGAAGCTGCGGCGGTCGAGAATTTGGAACTGCGTTTGTTCGTCATGTAAGCCGTAAAGGGACTGTATGACGAGGATTTTAAACATGAACATCGGACGGAACGGAGGGCGTCCGCCAGCACCTTTCGGCTTGTCTTCGGGTATGCTATCGAGGACGGGTTGGAATATCTCCCACTTCATCACTGCATCGAGATTGGCAAGCGGGTCGCCCATTTTGTCGATCTGGGAGAGCCGATCAAAGCGATCGAAAAGTCCGGAATCCGCGATTTTGATATATCTTTTTCCCGATTTCATTAGATATATTAAAAGCATTTTACGTGCCACAATTCATTGGATTACAATAGATTGTGAGTTTTTGGAAGTCCCCAATAGGCCAGATGGCGTCATTGCTCGCGGATTAACATTCTGCCTGATACTGCATATTGCGTGGAATCAACGTGAACTGGCTCACTAACCGGTCACGGTTTCGGAGGAGCTTCATTCTAGTCTCAAATTCAATTAGAAATTCATGTCCAACCAGTCATCTCAAATTTTTGTCGTGATCGCAACGCCGCGGCGGTGTTTACCTTGGACGCGCAGTTCCAACGGATCGATGGGCTGCGGGTGATTGCACCGCGGGTGATTGCACCGCGGAGGGATTAGTTTGAAAATTGAGGGGTGGGTTTCGGTGGGCGAGTCTGAATTTTAGGAGAAGAACAGGCAGGAATGCCTGTGTCACTGTCGATTCACGAAACGGCTTTTACAATGATCAATGCTTGGCCTGCTTTCACATTGGTGCCCTCTGCCACCAGCACTTCCACGATCTCAAGTGGTTCGTCAGTCTCTAATGGAATTTCCATTTTCATCGCCTCCAAAATCAGGGCGGTTTCGCCTGCTTGAAGGGTGGCACCTGCCATGGTTTCGATTTTCCAAACGCTGCCTGTCACTGGGCTATCAAGCGTGGTGCAGCCATCTGGAATCACCACTGCGTCATCGGGAACAATCACTTCCGCAGGAGCGTCCATCGAAAGTCCGGCTTCTTCCCAACGCTTTCTTTCCGCTTCGAAAGCGGCGCGTTGTTTGCTTTGGAATGCGTTGATTTCATCGCGGTGCTCTCCAAGAAATTTTTCATATTCCGAGAAGCGAAAGATTTTTTCCTCGATCTCCAATTTGTGTCGCCCGCGTGGAATTTCTTCACGTAAGCGCAGCAGTTCCTCTGCACTCACCGGATAGAAACGGAGCTGGTCGAAGAAGCGGAGAAGCCACGGGTTCTGGAAATCCGCAGTCTTGCGCCAGCGGTTCCACACAGGAATGGTCCGCCCGGTAAACTGATAGCCACCCGGACCTTCCATGCCGTAAATGCAGAGATACGCACCGCCGATGCCGACGGCGTTTTCCGGCGTCCATGTCCGTGCAGGATTGTATTTGGTCGTCACCATCCGGTGCCGCGGATCGAGCGGCGTTGCCACGGGCGCGCCCAGATAGACATCGCCGAGGCCCATCACCAGATAGGAAGCATCGAAGAAAATCTGATAGACTTCAGCGATCGACTCCAGCCCGTTGATGCGACGGATAAACTCCAAATTGCTCGGGCACCACGGAGCGTTCGGGCTCACGCTTTGCATATAACGCCGGATCGCTTCTTGCGTGCTCGGATCGTCCCAACTCAGCGGCAGGTGGACAATGCGAGTGGGCACTTCGATTTGATCCAAAGGTGGCAACGAAATGACTCCTTCGCGGATTTTCCTCCAAAGTTCATCGCGTGAAACCAAAGCGGGATCAAAATGAACCTGCAACGAACGGATGCCTGGAGTTAGATCAAGAACACCGACAATCGCCTGTTCTTTCAACCATTCATAAACGACATGAACCTTGAAACGCAGTTTCAGATCCAGATGATGCGGGCCGAATTCGATGAGGAAATAACGGTCTCCAGCACGGCGGACCACGATGGAATCATCGCCCTCTCCAAACGAGTCGATGAAGCAGGAGCCGCGCTCGCCTTGATCAGGCTCGGAAAGCTTAGAAAGGGTGCCTGCGAGAAAATCCGTCACCTCTAACTGGCGGGTGGCAGCCCATGTCTCATCTACCGGAATGAACTCGATGCGATCCCCGGGACGCAGCTGGCCAAGTTTCCATAGCTCGGCATCCACCACGACGACCGGGCAAACGAAGCCGCCGAGGCTGGGTCCATCCGGACCGAGGATGACGGGCATGTCACCGGTGAAATCAACCGCGCCAATCGCGTAGGCGTTATCGTGTAAGTTAGACGGGTGAAGCCCGGCCTCGCCGCCGTCGGTGCGTGCCCATTTCGGTTTCGGTCCGATCAGACGCACACCGGTTCTAGCAGAATTGTAATGAACCTCCCAGCGCGTGGCGAAAAAGGTATCGATGTCATCATCGAGAAAAAAATCAGGGGCACCATGAGGGCCATAAAGCACGCCAATTTTCCATTCATGAGTGATAGGGATTTGTGAATTGAACTTTGAAATCTCGGATGGGGAGCAGTTGCTGATTCCGAGGACATCGCCCGGTAACAGCGCGCGTCCGAAGGGGCCTCCAAATTTTCCTAACGTAAATGTCGAGCAACTCCCGAGATATTCCGGCGACTCTATCCCACCCGCTACGGCGAAATACGCCCGTGCTCCGGCACCTTCGAATCTTCCGATCTTCAAAACGTCACCCGCCTCGATGCGGATGTTCTGATTCATCGCCACAGGCTCTCCGTTTTTAAGTATCAAAGCAGGAGCGCCGACAACGGCGATCATGCTCGCCACATTGAAGCGCAGTGTGGGTCCGGCCACGGTGATTTCTAAGCCGGGACTACCCTCAGGATTGCCCACCAATCGGTTAGCCAAGCGAAGTGATAGAGAATCAAAAGGCCCGCACGGCGGCACTCCGACTTCCCAATAACCCACACGTCCCGGCCAATCCTGCACGGTGGTCATCGTTCCAGCGGATAGGACGTCGATGGTGTTAGGCGTGTAGGAAAAATCTGCCATGTCGCGCATCGCCACGCCGCCTTTTAGATAGGGTTCCCAGCGGGTGATGTCCCTGAGGTAACGGAGGTTCGTTTCGATTCCTGAAATCCGGGTTTCCTCAAGTGCGCGTTCGATTTTAGCAACGGCATCTGTGCGATTGTCTGCTAGCACCATGACTTTAGCTAACAGCGGATCATAAAACGGGCTGACCTCGGTGCCGGGCATGATCCAGCCATCGCAGCGTGTCCACTCAGGAAAGCTGGCTTCCGTGAGGAGTCCGCAGCTAGGGCGGAAATTGTGATTGGGATCTTCTGCGTAAACGCGGGCCTGAATCGCACAGCCGTTAGAC
Source organism: Akkermansiaceae bacterium (assembly GCA_043758615.1). Lineage (GTDB taxonomy): Bacteria > Verrucomicrobiota > Verrucomicrobiia > Verrucomicrobiales > Akkermansiaceae > Luteolibacter. The sequence goes on along the minus strand of JAYVNE010000092.1, from coordinate 38,253 downwards.
GCCGGTGCGGTGTCCGGCATTTGCCACGTTTCATCGAGCGCCAGGCGCACCATCCACTCGACTAGGTCGATGCCAGTGACCAGTTCGGTCACGCCGTGCTCGACCTGAAGGCGGGTATTTACTTCGAGAAAAAAGAAATCGTCGCGGTCCGCGTCGTAGATGAATTCGACGGTGCCTGCGGAGCGATAGTTCACGCTCTCGCCAAGCTTCACTGCCGCCTCATGCAGCGCGGCGCGGGTGTTTTCTGATAGGCCGGGTGCGGGGGTTTCTTCGAAGACTTTTTGGTTGCGGCGCTGGACCGAGCAATCGCGTTCTCCGAGAGCTAACACCTTACCCTTGCCATCGCCGAAAATCTGCACTTCCACGTGGCGTCCGCGTTGGATGAAACGTTCAATGAACACGCTGCCGGAACCGAAACTTCGCTCGCTCAAGCGCACGACGCTTTCAAACTCACGCAGCAATTCCGCTTCATCGCGGCAAACCTTCATGCCGATTCCGCCGCCGCCTGCGGTGCTCTTGAGCATGACCGGGTAGCCGAGTTCTTTTGCGGCAATAATCGCGGCTTCTGCATTTTCCAATAATCCAGTGCCTGGCACCAGCGGCACGCCCGCATCTCCGGCGAGGCGTCGAGCTTCGTGTTTGAGGCCGAAAGCGATGATTTGCTCGGGTGTGGGCCCGAGCCATTTCACCCCGGAGTCCTCACACATGCGGGCGAAGTCGGTGTTTTCACTCAGCAGTCCATAGCCGGGAAAAACCGCGTGGGCACCGGCAGATTTTGCGATGTTAAGGAGCTTGTCCTTGAGCAGATAGCTATCAGAAACAGGTCCGGGTCCGAGGAGATGTGCCTCGTCTGCTAGATCAACGTGCGGAGCGCCGGAGTCGGGTTCTGAGTAAACGGCGATGCTTGTGTAGCCGAGTTTTTTGAAAGTGCGGATGGCACGGGCTGCGATTTCCCCACGGTTTGCGATGAGAATTTTCATTTGAATTGGAGCGCGGAATTTATTCTGCACGGATTAGGATTGGATGAATGCAGGCGGAATAAATTCCGCGCTCCAGATCAGCACCTCCACGGGCGTCGGATTCCAACCGTTGCAGGGATTGTTGAGTTGGGGGCAGTTTGAAATCAAACAGACGACATCCATCTCTGCACGCATTTCGACATATCTCCCTGGGGCTGAAATCCCATCGGCAAAGGTGAGTCCGCCATCGGGTGAGACGGGCACGTTCATGAAGAAATTGATGTTAGGTCCGAGGTCGCGCTTGGTGAGTTCCACGTTCCATTCCTGCGCGCCACGGATGAAACTATCGCGACAGGCGTGCATGCATTCCTTGTCGTGCGCGTAACGCATGGTGTTGCTCTCGCGCGAACACGCACCTCCGAGCGTGTCATGGCGACCGCAAGTGTCGGCAGTGATGGTGAGCAGCGCGTTGCCTTCTGTGCTCATCAGCTTGGTGCCGGTGGTTAGATAAAGCGCGGCTTGTTCCTGGATGGTGCGATCGGCACTGTAGCGCTCTGTTGGATCGGCAGCGCTGAAGAAGAGTGTGTCTGCCGCTTGGTTTCCTTCTAGGTCGAGGATGCGCAAGGTCTGGCCCTTTTTGATTTCATGAACCCACCAGTCGCCGGCGGAAATGACTTCGCGGAAAACGGCGGTCTCGGATTGGAGTGTGCTTTCAGTCATCAGAGGCGGAGAGTGTGATAGATTTCGTTGTTTTCCCAGGCACGGAAATTTTCTGGACGAACGGTGAACGATGGATCTTCGAGTGCAGGTGGGTCGCCGCTGAAAACTTCGAGTTTCACGTTGCGATGACGATAGACCGAATCAGGATCAAGCGGGTGTTGACAGGTGTTGAGGACAACGAGGGTGTCGATTTCAAAACGGAGTTCGATGCTGTCTCCGGGCTCCGAGTTTCCGGGGATGAAGGCGAGTTTCCCTTCCTCATCCGAGACGACCTTGCTGAAAAGATTGAGGTTTGGCACAAGGTCCTTTTTTCCGAGCCCCCATTTGGCCAATTCGATCAGAAAACAATCGCGGCCATTGCGGTTCCAATCGTTGCGGGATTTCTGATAGTCGTTTTTCCCATACTTTGCAAGCACGTGGGCCGCATCCGAATGGCCGCAAACGGTGTCATGCCAGCCAACACTGTCATGTGTGATCGATGCTAACAGGCGGCCCATGTCCGAGTGCAGGCAGTAGGGCGCGCGCAGATAGAAAATGTGTTGGCCCTTGAGCGTGTCTGGCATGTTGTAGCGTTCGGTGCGTTCGAGCGCGTTATAGAGCAGCATGCCGACGTTTGAGCCACCGTTGAGATCAGTGAGGCGGAGGCGTTTACCGCGCGAGACGACGGCGGACCACATGCCTGCGCCGTGGAGTGTTGTAGAGAAAAGGGGAGTCATGGATTGGATAGATATCAATTTCAGGAACCTGCGTCCTCTTCGTCTGCTTCGGTTTGGATTTGGGGGAGGAGTGTGCGGGTGAGATTAAGTCTTCCGGCCATCACTCCTTTAACCGCTAACAGTCGGTTAGCGATTTGGCGGAGTCGTTTAGAGGCACCTTGGACAAGAATCACTTCCATGGTGCAGGTGTTCTGCAAAAGCACGTGCAGCGAACTGATCACCTCGCGAATGTGCTCGTGCTGAATGTCCGAGATATGTTGTTTGATGCCCGGTCTTTTGTGATCGTAAAAAAGGGTGATAGTGCCGGCCATGAGCGTGTTTCCTTTGAGACTGTAGTAATCGGCAATGTGCTGGGTGAGCACTTCGGCGACGGCTTGGGAGCGATTCACGAAACCGCGCTCGGTCATCAGCTCCTCGAACTGGCGATGAAGGGCATCCGGGATGGAAATAGTCACCCGATGAGCGGTGGTTTCTGATTTCGTGCGCGCTTTTGCCATGCGCTGGGTGTAGCAGCGGAAAGCCCAGAAGTATAAGCATTTCTGGAGATTCGTATGAAGAAACTAAGTTTATCGTCATACTTAAAATTTACTCGACGCTGTCATTTACATCGGTCATCCGGCCGATCGGTAATTTATCGAATGAGGGTTTCGCGTGTGAATCTTCCGGGTGAATGATGGTCTCAAGGTGGCTCTTGGTGGCGAGGAATTCTGGGCACCGGAGCTGCTCGTGATCGCGCGGGCGGGGGACGGGGACCTCTACAATTTCGCGGATGCGGCCGGGCCGTGGATCGAGCACGAGGATGCGGTCTGATAGAAAAATGGCTTCATCGAGATCGTGGGTGATGAAGAAGATGGTGATATCCACGTTTTTCCAAATCTGAAGAAGGTATGCCTGCATTTGCTGGCGTGTTTGCGGATCGAGTGCGCCGAAAGGTTCGTCCATCAGCAGGATACGCGGCTCGTTGGCGAGGGCGCGGGCGATGGCGGCGCGTTGCTTCATTCCGCCGCTCAATTGGTGCGGATAGGATTGCTCGAATTGGTCCAAGCCGACAAGGGCCAGCCATTGGCGGGCCTCGGCTTCGTTAATGGAATCGTCCTTACCGGCCATGCGCGGGCCATACATCACGTTCTGTTTTACGGTGAGCCACGGGAACAAGGTGTAGCTTTGGAAAACCATGCCGCGATCGCGACCTGGGCCGATGACCGGATTTCCATCGACGAGGACCAGACCGGTGCTGGGAGTTTCCAAACCTGCTAGAATTCGGATGAGAGTGGATTTTCCACAACCCGACTGACCGAGCACGGACATGAATTCACGGCGATAAACCGTTAGATTAATATCTTGGAGGGCAATGATCTCCCCGGCTTTTGAGTGGAAGTGTTTGGAGAGACCAGAAATCTCCAACAGTTTCGGGCGGGCCTTGAGCTTGTCAAAACGAGCTTTCACCTCAGGCGACTGGTCTTGGTAAGAAAGGCTCGCAATCATGGAGAAGCGGGTGTGGTGGCGGCGGCTGGGGGCGACGAGGGGCCTAGAATCCTGCTTCTGGCGGAGAAAAACCGACCGAGAAATCCTTGTTTCGGCTGGTCAACCCAAGGAAAGAAGTAGCGTGCGAGATAGGCGAGGATTTGGTCCATGAAAAAACCGGACAGGCCAATGAGGAGGATGGCGGGATAAACGATGTCGAACTGGAAGCGGCGGCCATGAGTGTCGATAATTTCGGCGAGGCCGCTTTTGAATCCGAGAAGTTCTGCGATCACAAGCCAAGTCCAAGCGGTGCCGAAAAGCAGGCGCAGATCTTTGTATAGATTTGGCAGAATACCGGGCAGGACGACGGTGGTGATGAGTTGTCTTTGGTTAGCCCCGAGAGTCTGGGCGGCCTCTAGCAGCGAGCCGTCAAGACCGCGAGTGGTTTTGGAAATGGTGAGAATTGCAGAAGGAAGGGTACCTAGGAAAACGAGCATAATTTTCGGTCCTAGATCGAGACCGAAGATGGCCATGAGCACCACGCCGAATGCCGGGGCGGGCATGTAACTGAAGAAGTTGACGAAGGGTTCGACGAGTTTCGAAATCAGATCGAAAGTGCCCGCAAGCACACCGATGGGGATCGCCACGACAATGGCTAGCAGAAATCCGAGAACAATCGTGCGCCAAGATTCACCGTAACGCTGGAGGAGGGTTTTGCGTTCCGCGCCTGCTTCGCCGTCGTCGGGTTTCCCAGCAGTGATTCCTTTCCAGAACGAGGTGGCGACGACATCCGGAGGAATCAGATAGACCGGGCGGGCGACTTCTTCGATAGACTCTGGCAGTAGCTTGAGGAGCGCTTCCTTAGGGTATTCAGCTCCTGCCTTGGAAAGCGTTTCCGCATTCTGGCGAATGATGTTGAGATTTTCTTTTGAGAGCGGCTGAGTTTTTGTTCTCAGCTCGCCGGTTGCGAGTTGCATCCACGTTTTTCGGATCGCTTCGTCGTCGATTTCCTGCGCATGGGTGAGCCATCCGTTAGCGACTGCGGCAGGATAGATCTGACGGAGGATTTTTTTATTTTGCCTGGCAGAACCGGCGACCGGCTGACCGCTTTCACGCGCTGAGGTGACTTCTTTGTTATCTTGGGTGATCGTGTCCGAAAACTGCTTCCAAATGCTCGGAGTGAGTCGGTCCCCGACGGAGTAAATGTTCTGCAGGCGGGGACTTTCCGAAGACACCGTGATTTGGCGGGCCACATGCCACCATGGGCCGTAGGAGGCGATGCACCAGATGATCAGAGGAAGCACAAACGACAGCGCCATGATCAGTGACGCACGCGATTGATCGAGCTCCTTCCTGACCATGAGCCATCGGCCGGCGGCAGGGGATTTCATGGTGATCGACGGTTAGAGCAGTTTGAAATCTATTTGACGAGAGCTTCTTGGGTGAGTGTCGGATCGAAATAGGAGCTAATGTCAGCAGGTTTCTCGTAAACTTTAAACTTCACGTTGAACTCATCGACGACTTTGGTGGAGCCATAGATCGAGCCGAGGCCGTCGCCTTTTTCCCAAACCTTCAGCGTTTCTGCCGCAGTTAGAATCTTGGTGCCAGCGAAGAGCGGCTCGTATTCCGCAGGTTTCACGCCGACGCGCTCTGCGAGGATGGCGAGGGCGTCGTCCATGTTATCCTCTTTCGCTAGATATTCCGAGATACGGAACCAGACTTTTACAACCTTGAGCCATTCTGCGCGGTGGGCCTTGACGCTGTCGCGATCACAGAAGAGGCCGTCGTAGATGAGGCCCGGAACATCTTTGGAAGAGAAAACGGTTTTGGAGCCGGGCACCAACTTGAGGGCTTGTCCGGAGTTTGGCTGCCATGCGGCAATCGCATCCACTTGTCCGGAGGAAAACACCTGAGGGGTGCTGTTAGTGGGTGTGTTTTTGATGGTGATGTCGCTTTCGGCCATGCCGTTCAGTTCGAGCGCTTTTAGAAGCAGCAGATGCTCTACGAAACCCTCTTCGAGCGCGATCGTTTTGCCCTTGAGATCTTTGAGTGTCTTGTAATCCCCCTTCGCGACAATCATATCGTTGCCGTTAGAATAATCGTTCAGGAGCACGCACACGGAAGGCTTGCCCGTGGCACCGGTGACGAGTGCGTCGCCATTAGTCACGCAGACGGCGTCGAGCTTGCCGGCGGCATAGGCTTCCATGGATTTCACATAATCCATCCAGACAAATTCGACGTCCACGCCGGCTTCCTTGAACCAGCCTTTTTTGATTCCGATTTCCCAAGCGACCCAGCCAGGCCAGTCGGAGTATCCGATTTTAAGCGGCTCCGCTTTTCCGAGGAGGGATGACAAAAGCAATAAGGAAGCGAGCAGAATGGGCGTGCGTTTTTTCATTGGGGTCGATGGTTCTCTTTCCGAAAATCAAAATCGGAACATGGACGTTTAGCACTCACCGTGCCAAGGGAATCCATAGTTCTCTGGTGCTCATACGGTTCTGGTGCTGGCGTCATAAGCCTTGTTTCAATCGAGCAGATTTTCCAGTTCCTAGGCACGCGGAAAAGGGTTAATGATGCCGCTATGAACGAATCAGCAACCCCGCCGAAGAACATTGTTCTCATCGGCTTCATGGGGAGCGGAAAATCCACCGTGGGGCGCGAGCTCCACCATCGGCTTGGCTACCCCTTGGTGGACATGGATCAAGTGATTGAGCAACGGGCCGGGAAATCGATCGCCGCGATCTTCGCCGAAGACGGTGAAGAGGTTTTTCGCGGTATTGAAACAAATCTTCTGGAAGAACTAAATGACCCCACTGCCCCACGGCGGATCATTTCGACGGGTGGAGGGGTCGTCGGTGATGAGCAAAATCGAAAATTGCTCCGGCATCTTGGTTATGTCGTTTGGTTAAATGCGCCCATCCAAGTGATTCTTGATAGAACTAGCAGGAACCGAGACCGCCCGCTGTTGCAGACGGCTGATCCTGCGGCGCGGATTGAGGCGTTGATGGAGGTTCGTAAGCCATTCTACCAGGATACGGCCCATCTCAAGGTCGAGACATTTGGCTTGGATTGCGGTGAGCTGGCGACAGGCATCTTGGAAAGCGCGCGCTATTTTTTCACCCACCAACCCTGATGCTGGAGCAGGTGAAAGCTTGGGCGGCGGAGCTGGGCTTCGATGATTGCCGGATCGCGAAGGCGAAAGAAGCGACTCATGCGGAATTGTTTCGTGATTGGATAGGGGAGGGGAAACACGGTGAAATGGCGTGGTTAGAGCGTACGCCGGAAAGGCGCTGTGATCCCCGTGAAGTTTTGACTTCATGCAAGTCGATCATCTGTCTGGCGCTGAACTACTACCCTGGACGCAGTCCATTTCCTGAAGGGGAACCCGGCGGTTATCGAATCGCTCGGTATGCCTGGAACGACGACTATCATGATCTAATCGAAAGTCGGTTGCGCGAGTTTGATGTAAAATTACAAACGCTTGGCGGCACGCAGCGTTTCTATGTGGATACCGGACCGGTGCTGGAGCGCGATTTCGCCAGCGATGCTGGCCTCGGATGGAACGGCAAATCCACCCTGCAGATTCACAAGCGTATGGGCACTTGGTTTTTTCTAGCGGAGCTGCTGACCACGCTTGATCTAACGCCGGACGCGCCCTTCGGCGATCATTGCGGAAAATGCACGGCTTGTATCACGGCTTGTCCGACGCAGGCGATCACCGCGCCGCGGCGGCTGGATGCGAGACGTTGTATTTCGTATCTCACCATTGAGCACAAGGGCTCGATTCCGGAAGAGTTCCGGGTCGCGATGGGTGACCGAATCTACGGCTGCGACGATTGCTTAGACGCCTGCCCGTGGAACCGATTCGCCACCGAGTCACGCGAACTAACATTTCATGCGCGAGCCACCGTATTCAAAAAACGTCTGCGGGATTTTCTCGATCTCGACGACGAGGGATTCCGCAGGTTGTTCGCAAAGTCTCCGATCAAACGCATCAAGCGCAATCGCTTCTTACGCAACGTCTGCGTGGCGCTGGGAAACACCGGCACTGTGGACGACCTCCCCGCGCTGCGGAAAGCCGCAATCGATAATGACCCATTGATCGCCGAACACGCAGGATGGGCGGTACAGCGAATCAGCGAGCGGATAGAAAGTTAGAGATCGGTGATGGGCTTATAGGAAGGCACCAGAAAATGCATAATGCTCCAGCCGATGAGGTAGGCGACCGCGCAGATAGAGAAGATGATGAAATACCCCGCTTCTTTGCCGTGGAAGCTCATGATCACCATCTTTGTATCCGCCGCGTAGTCGAAGAGGCGGCCTGAGCCGATGTTGATGAGGAACGCTCCGATGCCACCAGCCATGCCGCCAATACCAGTGACGGTGCCAATCGCTTTTTTCGGGAACATGTCGCCCACCGTCGAAAAGATGTTAGCTGACCACGCTTGGTGCGCGGCTCCGCAGATGCCGATGATGATGACGGGTAGCCAGTAGGAATAACGGCCGAGCGGTTGAGCGAAGAGGGCAAGCAACGGGATGAACGCGAAAATGAGCATCGCGCGCTTACGACTGGCGTAGGGGCTCATGCCCAGTTTACTAACAAAGAAACTCGGCAACCAGCCGCCGATGATGGAGAGCAGGGTGATAGAGTAGAGCACGAAGATGGCCAGTTTTCCGGCGGTGTCGGATGACTTGATTCCATAAACGGAGCTGAGATAGGCCGGCGTCCAAAAAAGAAAGAACCACCATACCCCGTCCGTCATAAACTTGCCGAGCGCAAAGGCCCACGTCTGGCGGTATTTCAGGCAGATGGAAAGCGAGACCTTTTTTCCGTTGGCTTCCGAGGATAATTCGGCAGCAGTGTCTGTGAGTTGATCCTGTTGGATATAGGCGAGTTCAAGCTCGTTCACACCGGGATTTACGCCAGGCTTGTGATAGAAGAAGATCCAGAATCCCATCCATACGAAACCGAGCGCTCCGATGATCAAGAACGCCGCTTCCCAGCCCATGGCTTTGGCAATGGTGGGAATGATTAGAGGGGCGGCGAGCGCTCCTACCGTAGAACCAGCGTTGAAAATGCTGGTCGCAAATGCGCGGTCCTTCTTCGGAAAATATTCGGCGGTCACCTTGATCGCCGCAGGGAAGTTGCCAGCTTCACCAATCGCCAAAACCAATCGGGCGAAGATGAAGAAGGACACACTCACGCTTGCGATTCGGGCGACATCGTTGATTCCGGCGATTGCCTGGCGAGCCCCCTCAAAGCCTACGAACCAGGTGCCGGTGAGCATTCCCGAGGTCGCGATACCGCACAGCGCATGAAGACAGGCACCCACCGACCACACGGCGATGGCCCAAAGAAAACCTTTTTTTGTATCTAGCCAGTCCACGAATGGTCCTGCGAACAGCATGCTCACTGCGTAAAATATCGAGAACAAGGCAGTGATGAGACCATACTGGGTGTCGTTCCAATGGAATTCTGGGACAATGAAATCCTTCCATGTCAGCGACAAGACCTGGCGATCCAGATAGTTGATTGTGGTGGCGAAAAAAAGCAGCGAGCAAATCGACCAGCGGTAGCGAGTGGCTTGGGTCGATGGGGCCGTCATGAGTTAAAACGAGAATTGGCAGCCTTGATACCGGTAGCAAGGCTCAAAGTCTCCCAAATTTCTGATAGTCACTCGTTTGAGTGATGGCGGATTGCTCAGCCCTGCAAGCCTCGTAACGCGCCGCGCACCAGCGCTTCCGTTGGGGCCGCTGCATCCGTATCCAACACCTTGCGAACCGCCTTGCGCGCATCTATCTGTTTGTAGCCCAGTGCGATCAGCGCCAGCTCCGCATCGGCAGCCGAGGCGCTCACCTGCCCAGCGGCGGCATCCTGCCAAGTCTCCGTCACGCCCACCTTATCCTTGAGTTCCAGCACGATGCGCTCGGCGGTTTTTTTTCCCACGCCCTTGAGTTTCGAAAGCCCCGCCACGTCGCCCGCCACCACGCATTGTTTGAAACGACTAACATCCATCCCGCTCAACACGGAAATCGCCATCGTCGGACCCACGCCGCTCACCCGGTCGATCAATAACAGGAAAACATCTCGTTCCTCCTCACTCGCGAAACCGAACAATTTTTGCCCGAGCTGGCTGAAATGCAGGTGCGTCCGCAAATCCACGACCAAGCCCTCTGCGGCGTGCAGTCGATCAAAAGTCGAGAGTGGGATGAAAACCTCGTAGCCTACCCCATGCACATCCACCACCAATCGGTTAGGATACGCCTCAATCACTTTTCCCCGCAGCCTTGCGATCATGCTTGGAGCTTGGACAACCCGCCCATCCCGTCAATGCCGAACCTGAGTTCATCGACGGTGATCATCACGTTAGGATTTTGTTCCCCCTTACGCATACGGCGGAACACTTCCTCATTGAGTCCTGCCTTTCGTTGAAGTGCGGTAACTCGCTTGTGCCCTATTGCAACTATTCGTTCGTTACTCCTAATTTATGTGGTTACGTTTTTGCATGAAACAGTTGTTTGAAGAATTGGATTTCCGCCCCACGCCGATTGGCGATCTGATTCTGCGCCGCCGCCGGATGTTAATGTTAGATGATCTGATAGTTTATGAAGTGCTCTTGGGAGAGGGTTACCTGATGTCCAGCCTGTTCCATGATGTGGAAGAGGCGTTGGCCGATTTGGGATTGGCGGCGGTGACGGGGGAGAAACTCGAAGTAGTCGTCGGCGGGCTAGGGCTTGGTTATACGGCAGTCGCCGCGCTGAGGGATGCGCGGGTGGCGGAGCTCTTGGTGGTGGATGTGATGAAGCCAGTCATCGAGTGGCATCAAAAAGGGTTAGTTCCGTTAGGTGAAACGTTGACGGGCGATCCTCGCTGCCGCCTGATATGCGGGGATTTCTTCACGCTGGCCGCCGCGCCTGAGATTGGCTTTGATCCGAAACAACCGGGACGGAAATTCCATGCAGTGCTTTTGGATATCGATCACTCGCCGCAGAAGCTGTTGGATGAAAATAACGGCGCGTTTTACAGCGCGGACGGGCTCCATAAATTGTCAGAGCAACTGCTGCCCGGCGGCGTATTCGCCCTTTGGTCGGACGATGCGCCGGATGACGACTTCCTCAGGCGGCTGGGTGAGGTGTTTGAGGCTCCCCGTGCGGTGGTGGTGAAGTTCCCGAATCCGCTGTTAGAAAAAGACTCGGAAAGCACCGTGTATGTGGCGGTGAAGCGGCGGTGATACAGGCATTCCTGCCTGTTCTTCGGACAAGGGCTTTTGATAGAACAGGCAGGAATGCCTGTGTCACGTTACACTTTCATCAGATCCGCTTCTTTGGCGACGGCGTGATCTTCGATTTTTTTGGTGAACTTGTTTGTGAGTTCCTGCACTCCCTTTTCGAAATCCTTTTGGCCGTCTTCGGTGATGAAGTTGTCGGCCTTCATTTTCTTGGCGGCGTCCATGCCATCTTTGCGAGCGGCGCGGAGGCGGACTTTGGCTTCCTCGGCGAGCTGTTTGATCATTTTCACCATGTCGCGGCGGCGCTCCTCGGAGAGCTCGGGGATAGGGACACGGATCGATCTATCAGCGGCGGCGGGATTGAGGCCAAGCTTGCACTCGCGGATGGCACGCTCGATGTCGCGGGTGGTGGCCGGATCGAAGGGCTGCACGACTAACATTCGTGGCTCGGGGGAGTTAATGACGGCGAGGCTCTTGAGTTTCGAGACGGCTCCGTAGGCTTGGACATGCACGTCGAGGTTCTCTATCAGTGCCGGGCTGGCCTTGCCGGTGCGCACGCCGGCGAACTCGTGGATGAGATAATCCACGCACTTAGTCATGGCGTCTTCAACTTCGAAAATGGCTTCTTCGGGGTCCATGGGAATTGTGATTTAAAATTTCAGAGTTTTATTCGCCGTGAACGAGCGTGCCGATCGGCTGGCCGCGCAGGGCGTGAGAGAGATTCCCGTGAGGGGCGAGATCGAAAACGATGATCGGGATGTGGTTGTCCATGCAGAGGCTGAAAGCGGTGGCGTCCATCACGTTGAGGCGGCTGGAAAGGCACTCTTGGAAAGTGACCGTTTCATAGCGCACGGCATCCGGGTTGAGTCTCGGATCAGAATTGTAAACGCCGTCCACTTGGGTAGCTTTGAGAATGACGTCGGCCCCCATTTCACTCGCGCGGAGGGCGGCGGTGGTGTCGGTGGAAAAAAATGGATTGCCGGTGCCGGCGGCGAAGATGACGACTTTTCCCTCGTCGAGTTGTTTTTCAGCTTTGCGACGGATGAATGTTTCCGCGACGTTTTTCATCTCGATGGCAGATTGAACGACGCAAGTGACGCCGTGGTGCTCGAGTGCGCCCTCGAGCGCGAGGGCGTTCATGACGGTGGCGAGCATGCCCACGTAATCGGCAGTCGCACGGTCCATGCCGCGGGCGGAAGCGCTCGCGCCGCGCCAGAAGTTTCCTCCGCCGACGACGATGCCGAGTTGTAGCCCGCCTTCTACGGCCTCGCGGATTTCCAAAGCAATGCGGTCCACGATTTCAGGGGAAATATTGTCGCGCGAGCCCGATCCACGTAGGGCCTCACCGCTGAGTTTGAGAATGGCACGTTTGAAAGGGCGGGGATCTTTAGGGCGATTTGGCATACGTTATGGGAGCTGCCCGATGAAAGCGGAATCCCCCCCGCATTGAAAAGGGAAAATACCGCGTCGGAGGAAGTCGCGGGGCTTTTGCTCAGCTAAAATCTAGTGCGGCCCTTGCGCGATTCACTCCGCTGCGGGTTCATCCCCGACTACGAATTTCGCCCCGAGATCGCGCAGACTCGCTTTTCCTTCGTCGGCACCCTCAATGACAATCGTGACACTGAGGGGTTTGGAAAGTGGACGCTGATAACAATCTAACGTTTTTCGCACGGCGATGATCGTGAGTTTTAGAATTTGTCGGGTGGTGAGATCGACATCTGCGGGGATGGCAAGCTGGGCCACGTCCAGCCGGACATGCAGGCCGGATTCAGTCATTTCCCCGTTGATGCCAATGTTGCATAGAACTAGCAGATTCACCTCTTGCACCTTATAGTTAGGGTTGTTCGTTGGCAACATGTGAGGGCTGCGGATCGAGTGGATTAGATCCTCTGGCATGGCACCGGAAAGTGCCATCGGTCGTGACATGATGGCGGCTTGAAGGGCCTCGCCGATTTCCGAGATCGCCTCATCACCATCCGTTCCGTGAAGGCTGATCGGTTCAAAAATTGGCACGACCATGATGCTGGATGCACCGGCGGATGCGGCGAGAAATCCCCCGAGTAAAATCGAAGTTATCAACGTTCTCATGCCTTCAACACTGCCCCATGAATCAGGTGATGGCGATGGGAAAGACGGAGGGAACTTCTTGGGTGCAGAATCTCTCGGGCGATCATCAACATCCGCGTGAATCGCGTTTCTGCCCACGCTTGCCAAGTGGGTGGATCTGGGGCTTTTATGAGTCATGGATTACCTGGCCCGCGCCCGCTCAGTGATTGAAATTGAATCGGATGGTTTGCGCCAGATTTCGGAGCGGCTTGATGAGAGCTTCACTGCTGCGGTGAAAATCCTTCAGCATACGGTGGAACACCGGGGAAAAATCGTCGTCGTTGGCGTCGGGAAATCCGGCAACATCGGTCATAAAATCGCTGCGACGTTCAATTCTACGGGGGCGACCGCCGTGGTGCTCGATTCGCAAAACGCGCTGCACGGTGATCTTGGTTTGCTCTCTGATGGAGATGTGGTAATCGCTCTTTCTTACTCCGGTGAGACTCGCGAGCTGATGGATCTGCTGCCTTTCATCAAGCGCTTTGATGTGAAATTGATCTCACTCACCGGCAATGCCGCATCCACGCTTTCGCGCTTTAGCGAGGTCACGCTGGATACTTCGGTCGAGCGTGAAGCCTGCCCACTGAATCTAGCGCCGACATCCTCCTCCACCGCCATGTTAGTGATGGGTGATGCGCTGGCGATGGTTCTGCTAGAGTCACGGGGTTTTACCGAGGCGGACTTCGCGCGCTTTCATCCCGGCGGTTCTCTCGGGCGTGCCTTGTTGACTTGTGTTTCCGACATCATGCGCTCGGATACCGCGTTGCCGACTGTGGCCGAGGACGCCGATGTGTTTGCCGCTCTGGACGCGATGAACCGTGCCCGTGCGGGAGCGTGTTTGATTCTCAACCCCGATGGATCACTTGCTGGAATTTTCACCCACGGCGATTTTGCCCGATGTTTCCGCAGCGATCCTTTGTTAGGAGACAAGCCAGTCGCCGCGCTGATGACCCGCCTCCCGATCACCGTTCAGGCGGATGCACTGGCGGTGGAGGTTCTTAAAACCATCGGTGACAACAGGATAGATGATATCGTGGTGATGGATGCCGATGGGAAACCGGTGGGGCTCATCGACACTCAGGATCTGGCAAGACTTAAAATCGTTTGAGGGATATTTGTTAGGTGTTAGTGTTTATTTGTTAAAGGGGAAAAGTGTCATAGATGGTAAGCTCTTCACTTTTAACTTTTAACTTTTAACCCATAACTTTTAACCCCATCCCACTCCCACAAAAAAACCGCACCCCGTGAGGAGTGCGGTTTTGTGAGATAGATCCCGATTAACGCTTGGAGAACTGGAAGCGTGCGCGGGCACCTGGCTGACCTGGCTTTTTCCGTTCCTTCATACGAGGGTCACGGGTCAGGAAACCGAGTGGCTTGATCAGCTTGCGATGCTCTGGGTCCACCAGCGTAAGCGAGCGGGAAATGGCGTGGCGGATTGCGATCGATTGTGACTGTTTACCGCCGCCTTTGACGACGACGTTTAGGTCAAACTTGTTCGAAAGTGACACCGCCATGAACGGTGCAAGCACGGCATTTTGAAGCTCGATGGTCGGAAGATATTCTTCAAAGCTGCGGGCGTTGATAACGATTTGGCCGGTGCCTTCGGTCATCCAGACGCGGGCAACTGCGGTTTTGCGGCGGCCGGTGGCGCTCTTAGTGGTGGTGGCGGTCATTATGGAAAAAGTTAGAATTATTTGACGGCGTGAACTGCAGGCGCTTGGGCTTCGTGCGGGTGGGTTTCACCAGCATACACTTTGAGCTTGCCGAATTGGGCGCGGCCAAGGCGGGTTTTCGGGATCATGCCCCAGACTGCACGCTCCACAAGGAGGACCGGGCGACGCTCACGAACGATGCGTGGGGTTTCAACCTTTTGTCCACCGACGTAGCCGGAGAAACGGGTGTAAATCTTGGAGGTCTCCTTGGTGCCGGTGAGGACAACTTGGTCAGCATTGATCACCACGACAAAGTCACCGGTATCAACGTGGGAGGTGAAAATTGGCTTGTGCTTGCCGCGGAGGAGGCGTGCGGCCTCTACAGCGACTTGGCCGAGGATCTTGCCCTTAGCGTCGATCACATACCACTTGCGCTCGACTTCATGCGGCTTGGCGGAAAACGTCTTCATGTGCTTGTATAAGAAATGGCTCCGGAACACGTGGCGTGCCCGAAGGGAGTGGCAAACTAGGGAGCGGGTTTCAGGGTGTCAACCGGGAAATCACAAGAATTTCGGCGAAATTTTAGGTCACTCTTTGGTGTCGCTTGGTCGGCTGGGTGGCTCATTCAGAGGCTGCGGAAGTGGACCCGTGCCGGTATCGCCCATGGCGGCTTGGGTGCGGATCGCGCCGGCGATAGCGTGGGCAAGCTTTTGGCGGTAGCTCGGGTCCGCGCAAAGGCGGGCTTCGGTCGCACTGCTGAGGTAGCCACCTTCGAGAAGCAAGCATGGGATTTCTGGGTTACGCGTGAGGCGAATCCGACGGCGAACGAGACCGCGATTTCCGCTTTTGTCAGGACAAACGGAGTTCATCGCTTGTTGGCAACGGACTGCGAGGCCGTGGCTATCCACACGCCAGTAGTAAGTTTCCGGGCCACGAATACCCGATGGGCCGCTATTAAAGTGCATACTAACGAGGACGCCGCCGTATTGGTTGGCCCGGGCGACGCGCTCATCGAGATCCACGAAGGTGTCATCGCTGCGCATCAGGATGGTTTTAAAATTGCCGCTGAGCTCCGCGCGGAGGCGTTTCGCCATATCGAGGGTGAGATCCTTTTCCTTCTGCCCAGTGGAAGGGCTGATCGCACCGCTGTCCTTGCCGCCGTGTCCGGCATCAATGATTACGGTATGAAATCCCTTAGGTCCCGGCCGGTGGCCCCAGACATCGCGCCCTGAGGAAGATGCTGTAGCGGGTGCCGTGTTGGGTGCTCCGCAGGATGCGAAAAAGGCAGTAAGGATGAGGCTGAAGGAGAAATTCTGAAGCGTGCGCATGTGAAAGTTCATTTCAGAATTTTCGGGACAGGGGAAGCACGGGTTTTTAGAGCAACGGGGCATTTCATCCAAGCGTAAGTTAGATCGGTGGATGAAATGACAATTGATCGGCTGGCATCGATTTACTAGCCGCGTCTATCGGTGTATTTTCGTTAGGCGTCGCGGCATCAAGGCGTTTGTGACGGGCGAGCACCGCCGTCTCGCCGAGAGAGCCGGTGACCCTGTGCGCGGCTTGGATTTCCGCAAGGTCGGCTTGGAATGCTCCAGCGATAGCATCTGCAAGTGTCGCGGGGGTGAGCTTGATCCGGAGGTCGCCGGTGAGTAATCTAACGAGAGTTTCGCCCTCCATCGGATGAAGCTTGCCGAGGCGTGCAGCGAGGCGGTCGATGCGTTCCAGCGAGCCTGTGGTTGCGCTGAGTTCGAGAAAAAACGCCTTAAGGTCGGTGAGGTTGAGAGCTTCGGGCTTGAGCGGGATTTCCTGAAGTGCCAAGCGTGCCGTCATTGCGATATCTTGATGGCGTCTGGAAATTTCTTTGTAGCGTTCACGGCGCATGCCAGGGAGGAAAATAAGCGAGTGTCTGAGAGTCGTCGTATCAACAGTCAAAGGAAGTTGTCCGTTCTTCTCGCGGAATGCCTCGCCACTCAGCCACGACACGGCGAGGCGGAGATCTGCATCGCAGGTGAGGCCTTGTAGGTAAGTAGTGATGAATTCCACCTTTGCAATGCAGCTGCTAGTTTCCCCCAGATGACGGCAGAGGTCGCTGAAATCCGCCAGCGCACAGATCGCTCGGCTGTGGCGTTGGCTGCTAGATCCGCGACACTGCGAGCCCTGGAGGATTGGGAGTTCGAGCTGGTCGCCACCGGCTGCGCACCAGGCGTCCATGCCTTTCATTCTCAGCTCTGCGGCGAATTCTTTGGTGAATCCATGGACCGTTAGTATTTGCTTCGGTCGCACCCGCTGGATGCACTCCATCAGGCCGGGGTGATCTGCGTGGTCGGAAAATGGAATGATCTCATCGACACGGTAGCGATATTTTTCCCCCGGCCGCATCGCCCAACCCGTGAGCATGGCCGTGCGCTTGGCTTTCAGGCCGCGGAACAAATTCGAGCGCAGCGTATTTGGCGGCGCGATGATCGCGTGCCCCGGCAGCGCATGGCCCTCGAAAAGCAGTGGCTCGGGCAAACCCTGCACCCCTGCGGCACGGCAGGCCAGCGTCATCGCCGCGACGGCGCTATGGAGCAGTGTAGGAATTCCATGCTCGGTGAGCAAGGCGAGCGTTTCCTGGGCCTTCCCTAACGAATAGCCTAGCAAAACCGGGGTTTCCCCATCGGTGATAGCATCGTGCACAAAACGCAGGACGTGGGCTTCGATCTCCATTTGACTCGGAAATTCATAACATGGCAGTCCGAAAGTGGTTTCCAGAATGAGGGTGTCAGCCGTTAGGAAATTGACAGGTTCAGCCGTGCGGCTGCGGCGGGTCTTAAAGTCACCGGTGTAAAGTAGGCTGGCATTGTCCTTGAGGCGGGTGACGTGTAACATCGCAGATCCAGATATATGTCCGGCCGGCAAGAGGCGCAGACGGAAGCCATCCCGTGTGATCGGAACTTGGAATGGCACGGC
Source organism: Akkermansiaceae bacterium (assembly GCA_043758615.1). GTDB lineage: Bacteria > Verrucomicrobiota > Verrucomicrobiia > Verrucomicrobiales > Akkermansiaceae > Luteolibacter. Next base: position 20,458 of record JAYVNE010000092.1, on the reverse strand, counting down.
CTCGATCCGGTTTTCTGATAGTCGAAAGCGATCACGGAGCAGTGCTCCCGTTACCTCCGAGCAAAGCGCTGACTCGTGTCGAGCAAAGTGATCGGCATGGGCGTGCGAGACGAAAGCACGAGGCTTCGCATCCCATGGATCTAACCATAGGTCGGGCTCCGGCAGGTAAAGGCCGCGTTGAAATCGAACATCAATCAAATCAGTTAGGATTCTAATAATACATGAGCCTCATCGCCAAGGTAAACCGAAGCGGATCCACAGTGATGCTGTCGGCGAACAGAACAGATTTTGCTCCGCGATCCGCTGCCCATACCCCAAAGATTGTTAGGCCGTGCATCAGGCTTACTGTTTTGCAACGTTTGTCTGCCACAGTGGGGATGGTGGCACATCATTCGGCCTACAAATGATGATGCCCGCGTGCGACGATGCTCCATTTACATAGTCACTGATCGGGCAATCAATGATCACCATTCGTCCCTTGTCATGATCCGAAGTGGCATGGGTGAAATAGGCACGGTCTCCGAATCTCACAATCATCCCGACATGCGACGTGTATCCACTCGAATCACTTGATGTGATCGCACAAATATCGCCATTCTGAAGGTATTTCTCTGCCGCGCGGACCTTGGATTTGGGTAGCTGATAGACGGGCAAATTGGAGACCTGGTCCTCGATTTTCCCAATCGGCTCGACCAAAGAAGGGTTCGAACGTAAGTAGCGGTAACTCTTCCATTGCACCGTCATTTCATGGATTTCACGGTGCATGCGCTCTGCACCAGGTAGGCGGGAGGTGATGTTAGTCGCGTAGCCCCGGCGCTGGTTGTCATAGAAGACCTCCTCCAAATGGTGCATTCGGCTCAAGTAGCTACCGGTGCAGCAGCCATTTCGGTAACGCTCGATTTCCACCATCTGAAGCATGTCCTCTGGCTTGTAGGGGCCGGGCTTATAGCGCAACATGCGGGCGATCGCGAGGGAGTTTTCATAATATGTCCAGCAGTCGAGGCCCTTGAGGTTTGCCACCGGGGATTCGATCCGGTCATCCACTTCTAACGAGTAACTAACATAAGGCGTGCCTACTAGTTCGCGTGCGACTCGTACGGTCCTCTCGCTCAGGGGTAAGGCCCGCCAATGCTCGCGTTCTGCTTTGGCGATGATCGCCTGAAATTTTGACTCCCCTTTAAACACCACTCCCAGCGGCAGTCTCGGTGGATTGAGTGACGGTACAGGCTGAGCCGCCAACGCCAAACATGGGAACAAGCAGTGCGATAGCGCAATGATCACTGAAAATTTGAATTTCATACTCTTCCTATAGTCAAAATCCTGATTTAGAAAAGTCTGCAATCGGGAAATTCACTGCCGAGTCAGCAGCGGTTCAAACACATACCACTGCCGCCAATGCTCCCGCACCACCCGCAGGATTGCCGCTGCCCAAATTTTTGCAGCTTCATCGTCCCCCCCACGTTTCCTCGGTGGCAGCTCGATCACGGGGAAAACGATCACCCGATACCTCCGCCAACCATCGCGCACGATGAACAGCGGAAAGGTGGGTGCATGGGTTGCCCTCGCGAGAAACAACGGTCCTTTAGGCAAGCGCATTTGTAGTCCCGGTTCCACTTCCACCTCCATGGGTGAGACATCGAAGATCACGCGGTCGCCTTGCACCGCCACGATATTGCCCTCGCTTAACAGTCTCGCCAGCTCAACGCCTAGCAAGTTTCCATCGTGATTGTAGAGCGAGCGGAAATTCGGATGCTTGGCTTCCTTTGCGCGGATTTCCTCCTCGCGGATTCTTTGGGTCTCCGGCTCGCGCTCCCTTGCTCTAACGGTGTAAAGTGTCCGATTGAATTTTGAGGCAAACATCGGTGCGGCGATGTCATAATTCCCCATGTGCGCCGTTAGAATAATGCAGCCTTCCTTCCGGTTAGATAAGTCCTCAAGTGCATTCAATCCCTCCACCGCCCAATCGACGCCGCCGGTTTTCGTTTGGCAGCGTAGGGCGTCGATATAGGTGAGCGCAAAATTCCAGAATACCTGCCACGCTCCCACGTGTCCACGCCAGCAACCCCATTCGGGATGAAGAGCACGTAGGTTTTTCACCACTGCCAGCCGATGGTTTCTCGCGATTAGAAAAAACAAAAACGCCCACCCGCCAATTAACACGGGCTCAAGAAACCACGGCACGACGCGCAAGGCGTGAAGTGCCGTCCGATGCGGTAAGTCGCCGAAGATCCCGAGCCTCCTGCTCAAGCGTGATTTCGTTTTGTCCTCCATTCCGGGTATTTCTAACTGCGTGAGAGTTCGAAGCCCACATCTTCCAACAGATTCGTGCTTGCCACTGCGATATTTGCCAACTCATCGCAGCGCTCGTTTTCCACATGGCCGGCATGTCCTTTCACCCACCGCCAGTCGATTTTTTGACCCTGCATCGCCGCAAGTAAAAGCAACCATAGATCCTGATTTTTCACCGCCTCATTCGCGGCTGTTTTCCATCCGCGCTTTTTCCATCCATCAATCCACTTTTTCGAAATCGCATCGATGAGATACTTTGAGTCCGAGTGCAGCTCCACCTCACAAGGTTCGCTCAGCAGTTCCAACGCGGCGATCGCGGCTCTCAACTCCATTCGGTTATTCGTTGTTAGGCGGTAGCCGCTGGAAATTTCTTTGCGGTGCTTCCCGCACACCATCACCGCCCCGAAGCCGCCGCGTCCGGGGTTGCCCTTGCAGCCGCCGTCCGTATGAATAATCACCCGTTTCATCGAAGGAGAAACTGTTCATCTGCACCGGGCCTGACAAGTAAAACGGCTCGTGAAAATGAAACACTGCGGCGTAAGGGCGTTACTCCTGGGCGGCACAGATGGTGAGGGTGTGACCCGGCAACCGCTACCTCCTTCATTCCCCCATTATTTTTCCCTAGGAAGCCAATCGGTGGCAGTCACTTTGAGGATTTCAAGATAGCCTTGGCCATCGGGAGTCGAGAGTTTAGTGACCTCGAGGACCGGGGTGAAAATCCTGCCGGATGCGGTGGCAGCTTGGCAGATTTGATATGCTTCCGAGTCTTTTTTCACGAAGGCGAGTTGCTGGCGGCCGGGCATCGGTGGATCCAATAAGAATGAGGCGAAAGTTTCATTCGCCGTTTTCGCGGCGCGGGCAGCCGGAGGATTACTAACAATGAGGTGAAAGAGCTGAGTTTTCTTGGTGGGGCCATCTGCAAAGTGCTTGAAGAGGTCATCACGGAACTCGACGAAAGTCTGCCAGTCGGTTAGCCAGCCCTTAGGAGTTTCTAACACGGCGACGGGAATCCCTGTCGGTATCGCAGCGGTATCTACCTGGAAAATCAACAACGTATTGCCGTTTTTTTCGTCGATCTGACTTTGTTTGACGGAGATGGATTTAAAGGGCGTCGGGCCGTCAGGGCCTTGGTGGGAGTATGCCTCCATTGCGGGTCTAACTGAATCTGAATACAAGACGTGCGCGTTTCTTGTTGCCCAGTCGGGTGCTTCCAAAAATGCCCGGAGCGAAGCTTCGGCGGCTGCGGAAACTTGGGTGGGTTTTTCGACTCGATTGATTGCAGGAGCCTCGGGTTTCAGTAATTCCTTTGTAGGTTCTTGGATGATAGGCTTTACAAACATCGGAGTGGGCTCCCGCAATGGAGCAGGTACATCCACTACGGCGGGTGGAGTGAGTTCATGTTTTTCCACGGGTATCTTAAGAGGCTCCGGTGGTGGAATCCTCATGAAATACTGCCCAGATTTGATGCCCATCGCGTATCCCATCGCAAGCGCCACGGCAAATGATAGAAGACACGAAAGCACTAGAACTGTTGGACTTGTAGCATCCACAGCTTGCATCGGAGGAGTGGCTTGAACCACGTTCGGAAGCTCCGGTGCCTCGATTTCCCTAGCGGAAACAGGTGGTGCGGAAATTGTTATGGGTTCGTTCACTTTCGGCGTTAGCGGCGGTGAGTCGGCGAATGGCCGGAACGGCTCGGTTGCACGCAACACCGCTGGGTCTGGGGCCTCAAGCGCGCCGATTCCGCGATAGGGATCAGGCGCGATGATTTCTTTATGACACGTTGGACACGGACCTTTCTGAGCGGCCATGTCGAGTGGCAGGCGCAGCATCGTCCCGCAGACAGGGCAGTTGAATTGGATGACTTCAGCCATGGGCGTTTCGGAAAAGCGATGACGTGATGGCAGAAGATCGTGCGGATGTCGATCTTTCGGACACCTTGATTTTGTAGCCCCTTTCGCTCGGCTGGAATCATCACTCCTTCGCGTTGCATGAATTTAAGTGCCCATCCCCGCTTTGCTCTTGGCTGTCCGGCGATCACTGCCTAAACCCCGCCATGCGGCTTTTTGACACGCTTTCCCGAACAGAGCGCGAACTTTCACCCATCGACGGTAGCACCTTTCGTTTCTACTGCTGCGGCCCCACGGTTTACGGTCCGGCGCATATTGGAAATTTTCGCACATTCGTCCTCCAAGACGTCCTCCGGCGCACGCTTGAAACTGGCGGCATCCGCACTCTCCATGTCCGCAACATCACGGACGTGGATGACAAAACGATCCGCGATTCTCAAAAAGCCGGTCAATCTCTCACAGAATTCACAACCGGTTGGACGGAGAAATTTCATACCGATTGCGAAAAGCTCGGACTGCTCGCGCCGCACATCGAGCCCGGCGCCGTGGAGCACATCCCGCAACAGGTCACCATGATTCAGACGCTCATTGAAAAGGGCAACGCCTACCCCTCCGATGATGGCTCCGTCTATTTTAAAATCTCCTCCTTCCCCGGTTACGGCCGTCTGTCCCGTCTCGACGAGCGCGAACTCGATTTGGGAAAAACCCAGAACGCCCGTTCTAACTCCGACGAATACGAAAAAGATAGCCTCTCAGATTTCGTCCTTTGGAAAGGCCGCAAGCCCGAAGATGGTGAAAATTTCTGGCCCTCCCCGTGGGGCGAAGGCCGCCCCGGCTGGCACTTGGAGTGCTCCGCCATGATTCAGGAATACCTTGGCGATTCCTTCGATCTTCACTCCGGCGGCGTCGATCTTGTCTTTCCGCACCACGAAAACGAAATCGCTCAAAGCGAATGCGCCTGCGGTGGCCACTTCGCCGCGCAGTGGTTCCACATCACTCATTTGTTAGTAGATGGCGGGAAAATGTCCAAATCCCTCGGCAATCTCTATACTTTATCTGACCTCGCGGAAAAAGGCTTCACCGCCATGGAAGTGCGCTACGTCCTCATCGGCGCGCACTATCGGAAACAGCTCAACTTCACACTCGATTCTCTATCAGGTGCCCGCGAGGCCCTCGCGAAACTCGCCAAAGGCGCACGCCAACTCGCCGCAAAAATCGAACCGGGCACCGTTCTAACCTCTGCCAATTTCGGCCCGTTCCAGGCGGCCTGGGATTCTCTAACGAACGACCTCAACACCCCCGGCGCGCTCGGCGGCATTTTCACTGGCCTCCGTGAAGCTTCCCATCTATCGGGTCCCGAAGCCGCAGCCGCTCTCGCGGGTCTCAATCGTCTCCTCCGCGCCCTTGGCATCATTCTTCCCGAAACTGCCGACTCCGATTCTATCAAAGTTCCCGCCTCTATCAAAGCCCTCGCCGAAACCCGCTGGCAGGCCCGCCTCGCGAAAAACTGGGCCGAGTCCGATACCCTCCGCGCTCAACTTGCGGAACAAGGCTGGCTGATGAAGGATGGGAAGACGAGTTATTCGTTAGAACCAATGTCCAACTGAAAATTAAGTGACAGCTTGATCCTTGGGAGTCCGATCAACAGGTCACACGCCCTCAAAATCCTATCGACTTCTTGATCGAAAAGTGGCCACGAATCCAAATACGATGAGGCAGAGTGATGCCATGCTTGGTTCCGGGATGGTCACGGTTTGGCCAGCATAGTTTCTCGGGGTGGCCTGGGCGTTGACCGAGGTGGACGCGGAAGTTTGACCTGAATCAGCGATTAGACCATTGAGTGAACTGGTGCCATTGGTCGGTAAAAGTGTCAAGTTAACGCGATCGGTTCCTTCGGCAAAGTTGAGGAAATTGTTAGGTCCGGGGGTGAAGAATTGTGCAGGGATCACAAAATCCGGAGTGATGCCATACAAGGTGCTGAGGTTCGCCGTTCCGATCAGGATTGCCTTGTTAGCAGAATCTGTCGCCAAAGTGGACAAAGGGAGAGTGTTTTGGATCGCCGCAAGAATTTCGAATCGTAACGTATGAGAGGCGAGATTTTGTTGTCCGGATGAAGTAGTAAACAATTCCACAAACAAAACGGAGCCATCTGAATTGGAAAAAACCTCCTGGATATCGTAGAGATGAAAGGATGCGTGCGCCGAACCCGACAGTGAAAAGGCGGCAGCAGCAAAGATTCCTATAAATTTGGTTTTCATTTTAAATTTCTTCCAACGTTTTGGGACTATTCGAAAATACCGGGGAGCGCACTAAAAAGCGTCACTTCGGCAGGTGCGACGGACCTTTATACTAGAAAGCAGCCGCTCACCCTTTGATCTCCATCAACATCTGCGGGTTGTTCGGGAATTTCTTCAAGAAGAACAGCAATCGCTCCATCGCCTCCGCTGGGCGGTGGCCAGAGAGGCCGCGGCGGATGAGGTGGATCTTGTGGAGCATGTGATCGGCGAGCAAAAGTTCCTCGCGGCGGGTGCCTGATTTGAAGATATCAACTGCCGGATAGATATAGTTTTCCGCGATCTTGCGATCGAGAACGAGTTCCATGTTTCCGGTGCCCTTGAACTCCATGAAGATGGCTTCGTCGGCGCGGGAATTCGTCTGGATCAAGGCAGTGGCAAGAATCGTTAGAGAGCCTCCGCCACGGGTGTTTCTCGCAGCGGCGAAGAGGCGGCGCGGAACTTCCAGCGCACCGATGGTGATGCCGCCGGAGCCGGTGCCGCGACCACGGTTGTTCATATTTCCGTTATAGGCGCGGGCGAGGCGGGTGATAGAATCCATCAGCAGAAAGACATCCTTGCCGGCTTCTACCAGTCGCTTGGCTCGCTCGATGGCGAGCTCAGCAATGCGGCAATGATTGCGCGCCTGTTCGTCATTCGAGCTGGCGTAAATTTCTGCACCGGGAAGCGCGCGGCGGAACTCGGTGACTTCCTCGGGACGTTCATCGACGAGAACCACCATAAGATGAATCGCTTCATCGTATTTCTCACGGATCGCTTCCGCCATGTGGAGCAGGAGCGTAGTTTTTCCCGAGCGAGGAGGAGAGACGATGAGGCCGCGCTGGCCACGGCCGACGGGGGCCATGATGTCGATGACACGAGTCGTGTAGCGCTCCGGCGTGGTTTCGAAACTGATGCGGCGCGTCGGATTGATCGCCTTGAGTTCATCAAAGTGGGGAAGCTTCGCAGCGTCCTCTGGAGGCATGTCATTGATCGTGGTGATCTCGACGAGCTGAGGTCCGCGTGGTCCTTCCTGATAGAGTCCGTGAATCCACTGGCCGAGCCGCAGGTTGTATTTGCGGATGGTTTCGGGAGTGACAAAAACGTCGTCACGCGCTTGTTCGAAGTTTTTTCCAGGCACTCGGAGGAAACCGAATCCTTTAGGCGCGAGCTCTAACATTCCATTCGCCTCGATTTTCGGGCCGTTCAGTTGGACCGGGCGGCGGTCTTCCTGATCGAAGTGGTTGGCCGGTGGTTTGCCCCCATCGTGGCGCTGGCGGTTTTGGTGATTTTGTTGGCGTTGGGGAGGTGGGCCACCCTGCTCCTGGCGCTCGTTATTGCGGCGTTTGCGCTTGTCGCGGCGGCGCTTGCTTCGGCTTTCGCTTTGCTGGTTTTGGGAATTCGGCGATTGTTGGCCGTCGCGTTGCTGAGGGTTCCGCTGTTGCCCATCATGCGGCTGGCGCTCGGGGCGCTCTGGTCCCCGATCTTGGCGGGGTTGAGGTGCTGGGGGGAATTCGCGGGCGTCGTGCGGAATGGGAGAAGTCGGAGCGGTTGGAGGAGCTTGGTGCTGCTGCGCATGCGGTTCCGCTGCCTCGCGTGAGCTGACCGGGCCACCACCCGGAACGCGACCGAAGCGGCGTGGCGGTTCCTGCGTTGGTCGGGCTTGGCTTTCGATAGATGAAGAAGGAGCCGCCTCGTGCGATGTCGGCTCTGTGGTGGTTTTCTTTGCCCGGCTGGCTCGGGCAGGTCGCGCGCTAGGAGTGTCTGCAGAGTTTGGAATGGGAGCGGCAGCGCTGGTAAACGGAAGTTCCGGGGCGGACGGGGCAGCGGCCTTTTTTACAGCGGCTTTTTTAGCAGCAGCCTTTTTCACAGGCACTTTTTTTTCTGCGGTTTTAGTAAGCGCCTTTTTTGCTGCTCGCTTGCGTGGCGTGGGGGCATCGCTCCCGGCACCTGCTGCTTTTGGCATGATGTCTTCGTTAGTATTATCGCTCATCCGGAATCGGGTAAAAGGGAAGTGCGCTCGGCACGTGACGTGGCTGGGGAAGTCTGAAGGTCGAACGATCAACCGGCCACTTCGAGAGGGGTGGAAACATAGAAAGTGTGAGGGGAGTCAAACATTGCCCGGGTCGGTGGTGATCCACTTGGCAGGGTCGTCGGGTTGATAGAATTTGGGAATTTGGGAAAATAGATGGTTACGGATGAGAGTGAAATCACTCGCAAACCGTGCTTGAATGAATGGAAAAATGCGTTCCTGAATCACAACCGGATCGTGTTGCCGATAATAGCGACGGCGGCCCGGTAAGGCAAGTGGGTCGAGACCCAAAAAGTGGTTCGGAAATCCGACGCGAAATACCGCTCAGTCGTTCCAATGCGCGGAGATTGGCCAGTGCAGGCTGACTTGGCAACTCAAAATTTTCGGCGGTCAGGAGCAGGTGTGGCCCTGATTTTGTCGGTTGCCGAACGGGTTACGGAGTGGCAGAGTTTCGGCATGAACCCAAATTTGCCCATTGCGATGCTCAGTTTATCGTTGGCTTTGCCGGCAGTTGCCCTTGAAGAAACTCAGAAGATCGAAGTGAAGGCGCAAGACCCGGTCAAGGCGGGCGCAAAGGATCCCATTGATCATAAGGATGCAGGTCCTGCCGCCGCAAAAGGCGAAATTCCGCCGGACTTGCTGGATGATCCCCATGTGCGTGAAGAACTTGCGATCAATGAGTTCACTGCACCGTCGATTTCCAAGCTTTTTGATACGTTGCAGTTTTTGATGCCGCTTCCCATCATGGAAGTAGAACGCAAAATGCCGGCGCGGATGTCACAGGACCGCGCAGATCTAGCGATTGAATTGGGTTTCCTAATTGCCGATGGATTTCTCGTTGTGCAAGCCGAACAGTTGGACAAAGTGGAAGATCTCGCGAAAGACCTAACAAGGTATGGCAAGGCGCTGGGAGCGGGGGACCGAGTAAACCGGCATGCGGCCAGCTTGCTCGATAGCGCCAAGGAAAAGAATGTGAATCAGTTAAAGAAGGAGCTTTCTTCGACCCAACGGGATGTGGAGGAAGAGTTAGTGACGTTGCGTGATGCAGACCTAGCCCACTTGATTTCGTTAGGTGGATGGATACGCGCGCTCGAGGTTTCCACTGTGGCGGTGGATAAGCAGTTTTCCGTCGAGCGTGCACGCAAGGTGATGCGTGAGGACATCGCGGATTATTATACCGAATCAGTGGCCGGATTGGAGCCTCGGATTTCAGAACGTCCGAACTATGTGGCGATGAGAGATCTGTTAGCTGGCCTTCGCACGGAAATGACGCTCGAGGCAGGCAAAGAGCCTACGCCGGAAATGATGAAAGAGATTCGCAAGATCGCCGCGCAGTTGGTGGAACTCGCACTGAAGCGCCAGCAATGAGTAATCTATCAGTAGGCCGCGTTGCGGTGTTAGGGCTCGGCATCATCGGATCGCGGGCTTGTGCGCGTCTGGCAGATGCCGGTTGGCAGGTTGCTTGCTGGAACCGCACGCCGAAAGGACTGCCGGGTGAGGCCGGATCTCCCGAAGCAGCGGTAGATGGTGCCGCGGTCATTTCAATTTATCTAAAAGATGTGACAGCCGTGCGTGAAGTGGTGGGCAGGATCGGGCCGATTCTAAAACCCGGCCAAATCATTCTCAACCATGCGACTTTAGATCTGGAGACCACAAAATGGTTAGGAAAATTCTTTTTAGAGCTCGATTGCCGGTTTTTGGATACCCCCTTTACGGGCAGCAAAATGGCGTCTGAGAGCGGGCAGTTGTTCTACTATGTCGGGGGCGATGCGGCACTGGCGAAAGAGCTTGAATCCTATCTCGGCGTGACCAGCAAGGGGCAGCTCTATTGTGGTGAAGTCGGAACTGCGACGGTTTTGAAATTAGCGACGAATCTAATTTCCGCCTGCACCGTGCAAGCGATGGCGGAGTCTCTCGCGCTCGCAACTCATCACGGAATTTCTGCCGATTGTTTAATCAAGGCGGTCTCCGAGAACGCATCGGCGTCCGGTCTGACGGCCATGAAATTTCCAATGATGGCGGCAGGAAACTATGAGACTCATTTCTCCCTCTCGAACATGGGCAAGGACAGTCGATATATGTTAGCACTTTCCGAGGCCGCGGGATTAAAAACTCCCGCGATTGAAGCGGTTTCGAAACGGATGGGGGAATTATGTGATGAGGGACTGGGGGAATTGGATTTCTCAGTTCTCGCAAAACCTTATCTGGATTCGTTGTGAGTGAAATCTACCGAATTGATATGGGTTTTCCCGCGTTGTTGGAATTCCGTGGCCCGGATGCGCTTAGGTTTCTCAACGGCCAAGTCACCCAGGACGTGCGTCGGATGGTGGCCTCGGGGATTTGTCTGCCTTCTTGTGTGACCGATGCGAAAGGGCGCTTGCAGTTCCGTGTGACACTCATTGAAAACGGCGGCGGTCTATGGGTCTGTGGTTTGGCGGAATGGGCGGAAGCTTTGGAAGCCCGCTTGACTCGCTACCTCATCGCGGATGATGTCGAGTGGGTCGATCTAACCGGTAAATATCATCTAATGCATTTCACCGGGCCCATGGCAGAAACTCCGCAAGGGGTAGTTGCACGTCAATCGGCACGTTTTGGCATTGCAGGAACTGATTGGTGGATTCCTATCAGCTCAACGGTGGAATTTCCCGATGGCATCACCTTGTTGAATTCTGATAACTTGGAAGCGCTGCGAATCGCTAACGGTGTTCCGGCATGGGGACGGGAATTAAAGGAAGGGATGTTACCGCCCGAAGCACGCTTGGATGAAACTGATATTTCCTATCACAAGGGATGTTATATCGGTCAGGAGGTGATCTCGCGGATCAAGTCAGCGGGCAAGGTGAACAAGCGGCTTGTGCATCTGGTTTTTGATACTGACGTGCCGTTGGAGGTCAGACAACTCATCAATGCGGATGGCAGTGCCATTGGCGAATTGACCAGTGTTTCTCCGCGCGTGGAGACGGCGGGTCGGCATGCGCTAGGCTATGTGAAACGTGGGGTGATAGATATTTTTGCCACAGCGACTGATGGAGTCCGCTATGCCGCGCAGGTGGTTTGAGATTGTCGGGTGAAGCGGTTTTTATGCTTTGCGGGCGGGTGATTTGGCGGGAACATCGGGCTGATGATTTTCACTGGGTATTTTCTCGCAAGTGGAGTGGCAAATATCTCGCCGCTTTTTGCTTTGCTGACCTTGGTGCTGGTGTTGGCGGTGTTGGTCTCGCTGGTGTTGGTGAAATTTAAACAAAGTCTTTTGGTGGGCTACTTGCTGAGCGGCGTGCTCATTGGAAATGTGGGCCTGTTATGGCTTACAGGGTTGGACAAGGGGGACCCTGTGATTACGAATTTTGCGGAGATCGGAGTGGTTTTGTTGATGTTCACGCTGGGTATCGAATTTTCACTCACGGAATTTAAACATCTATGGCGGACCGCGCTGATCGGGGGCGGGCTGCAGGTGGGAATCACTGCTGGGATTGTCGGGGTGTTAGCCGCATTTTTTGGCTATCCTATGGCGGACAGCATCGTTCTTGGAGTGGCGGTGGCATTAAGCTCCACGGCCGTGGCGATGATGTCGTTCCATGATTTGAGCCAACAAAATAATCCAGGCGCGCGGGCGAGTCTGGGAATCGCGTTGTTTCAGGATATTCTGGTGATCGTTTTTTTCCTCGTCATGCCGGCACTCTATGGAAAGGGGGAGGGGGGTGTCGCTGGGCAAATCGGCTCGGCCTTGTTGAAAGGCTGCCTTTTTCTGATAGGTGCATGGCTGCTAGGGAGATATGGATTGACTCCACTGCTGCATGCCGTGGCGAAAACGCGCAGCCGTGAGCTTTTTACTCTAACGGTGATTGGCTTGTGTGCGGGCATTGCTTTCGCAGGGGGGGCACTAAATTTGTCGTTGGCACTCGGTGCCTTTGCGGCGGGCCTGGTGGTGAGTGAATCCATTTACAGTCATCGGATACTATCAGATATTTTACCTTTCAAAGATCTGTTCCTCGCGATCTTTTTTATCTCCGTCGGGCTACTTATAGATGTCCCTGCGATCGCCGCGGATCTTCCTAGAATTCTGATAGGAAGCGCAGTCATCTTGGTTTTAAAAGGAGGAATCGTTTTCGCGGTGTTAAGATGGATTCGTATTCCCGGGCGTGCGGCACTGCTGGCGGCAGGCAGCTTGGCCAGCACCGGGGAGTTTTCGCTAGTCCTCATTGGCAAGGCGGGCGGCTACCATCCCTTCGACCCCGGCACCGAACAAATGCTTCTGGTTTGCACCGCCATGACCATGGCCGTGGTGCCTTCCTTGATGCGGGCAGCCGGACCGGGCGGAAAATGGTTAGAGAAAAAGGGTTTTATGGGCAGTCGCAAAGTGGTCCTTGAGTCGATGACCCCAGTGAAAGTGCTCAAGGAAATTTCCAATCACGCGATCATTTGCGGCTATGGGCCGGTCGGCAAGTCGCTCAACGAAGCCTTGAAGCGCTGCGGGGTGTCCACACTGGTGATGGAATTGAATTCCGAAACCGTTAGAGCATTAAAAAAAGCGGGGCAGCCTGTTTTGTTCGCGGACTCGACTCATCCAGAAGCGTTAGATTTGGCCGGGATTCAGCGCGCGCGTTTGGTTGCCTTTACTTTTCCTTCCGTGAACGCCACTTGCGCTGCCGTGCCGCTCGTGCGTGAGCGGAACGCGGCGATCTATATTTTCGGACGCGCGAAATATGCTATTGATGCCACGCGTCTGAGGGAACTTGGCGTGCAAGTGATCCTCGATGAACGTGAGACGGCCGTGGCGATGGTGCGAGCCGCGATTTCCTCTTATGATCGAGCGGATGTCGATCCCGAGGAAGTGGTGCATGAAATGATGGAGGATGGTTGAAAATTCCTTCGCACGTGATTTTTTAGTCGGTTTTCGAACAAGGCCTCGGCTAAAAACCCGGGCGTGGCACTACTCTTAGCAATCGAATCCTCGTGTGACGAAACTGCGGTCGCGATTGTCCGAGGCTCCGTGGGGGGGGCGACCGAAGTGCTGGCTTCGGAAATTTCCTCACAAATCGCGCTTCACCGTGAGCACGGTGGAGTGGTTCCCGAGCTCGCATCGCGGAATCATTCTTTACGTCTGCGCGGACTCGTCGAGCTGGCCCTAACTGAGGCTGGCGTGAGCATGGGCGAGATCGATGCGTTTGCCGCGACCAATGGGCCGGGCTTAGCATCGTCATTACTGATAGGTAGTACCGCCGCGAAGGGCATGGCCTGCGCTACCGGGAAACCCTTCCTTGGCATCAATCATCTCGAAGGCCACCTTCTATCACCATTTCTCGATCAAACCTCAGTTCCGCCCCATGTGGCTATGATCGTTTCCGGCGGGCACACCCTCTTGTTGGATGTCGAGGGGCCGGGACACTATCAGAAAATCGGCGGCACCCGTGATGATGCGGCAGGAGAGGCATACGACAAAGTTGGAAAAATGTTAGGTTTGCCCTATCCCGGCGGCCCGGAGATTGAAAAATCAGCCCTCAGCGGGAATCCAGAAGCCTACGATTTTCCGCGCTCCATGCTGCACGAGCCGCACTTGGATTTTTCTTTTTCCGGTCTGAAAACGGCGGTGCTTTACACGCTTCAGCGCGAGGCTGGAAACTTTTCTATTCCGGACATCGCCGCATCTTTCCAGCAGGCGGTGATAGATATCCTTGTCCAGAAAGCCCTGCGCGCCGCGAAACTAACAGGGCGAGATGCGATTGCTCTTTCAGGGGGGGTCAGTTTAAATAAGGCCCTGCGCGCGGCTTTGCATCACGCTTGCGAACAAAACGGCTTGGCGCTCTCGGTGGCGACACCCGATTTTTGTGCGGATAATGCAGCGATGATTGCTTTTGCGGCACTTTTGAGATTTCTCGCGGGAGAAACCTCACCTTTGGATAGTGACATCCACCCGAATTTGCCGCTGGTCTAAAATTTGCAGGTATGGCTTTATGGACGGGGCCTTATGAATTTCCGCACCTTAGTTTTTGATTTCGATGGTACGATTGCCGACACGCTGGGTGAGACGCGTCGGATTTTTAATCAAATCGCGCCGGATTATGGGATCCGGCAAGTGGAAGAAAATGAGTTAGAAGAGCTTAGGCACCTGTCCTTGAAGGAATTGCTAGATCATCTTAATATCCCGAAGCGCCGTGTTCCCGCGCTGATTACCAGGGGCACCGGAATGATGCGCGGAAACATCACTCAGCTTCAGTTGATCGAGGGCATGAGAGAGGTCCTCATCGAAATGCGGCGTCACGTTCACAGCTTTGGAATTCTCACTTCGAACGCGACCGCAAACGTCGATCTGTTTCTCCGCACCCACGGTTTGCGCGAGCAGTTTGATTTTATATCATCTACTTCCAAACTCACCGGAAAAGCGAAACACCTCAAGGCGATCCGCAAGACGTTTTCGCTCCGGCCCGAGCAAATGCTTTATATTGGCGATGAGTTACGCGACGTGAAAGCCTCACAGAAAGCGGGCATTCCGATTGCGGCTGTTACTTGGGGTTTCAATTCCCGCGCCTCTCTCGCCGCGTCTGCGCCCGATTATTTGTTCGATACCCCGGCGGATTTTCTTCAACTTCTTTGAGTCACCCCCGGCGTTTTATGGGAAATGTGGTGGGCGTGCATTGACACCGAAGGGTGAGGCCGGGCAATCTTGGCGCATGTCCGATGATAAATCGCCCACTGACGATCATGCCACCCCGCCAAATGCACATGATCCGATTGAGCCTCAAGAGTCTTCCAAAGCTCCGTTGCCACCCGCTGTCGCATTGGGATTTGTGATCATTGCTTTGCTCGGAGTCCTGATCGTGATGGGAATCAAAGGTGGCTTGTTAGGCGGATCCTCTTCTTCTTCGGATGCAGACATGGTAAAACTCCGCGCAGAGGTCGATGCCCGCCGTACCGAGCTGAATCGGCAGCGTCTTGCGATGGGCCTTTCCCCTCTAGCAGGAACCTCTGAGCCGATCGAAGAAATCGCCAAGCGCCTCAAATCCGATGCCGATACACTGGTGGCTCTTGCCGGACGTTTCCAGCAAATGCTTGCGGAAAAGGATACTGATCTTTCCGCGAAAAACTCGGAGCTCCTTCGCTCCGAACAACTCCGGCAAGCGCTCACTGCCGAAAATGGACGCCTGCAAAATAACCTCAACCGAGCCCTGATAGGTGGCGCGGACATTGACCGCCTGCGCAGCGATCTCGCAAGCATGAAGTCCCAGCGCGATGCGCTTGCCGCCGAGCTTTCCTCCGTGAATGAGAGAATGAAAACCATGAGTGCCGGCGTTTCAGCAGACGAATACGCTGACCTCAAGCGTCGCTATGAAGAGACCCTGCGAGCCAAAGAATTTTTCGAGACACGGGTTCACGTGCTTGAAGGTGATCTATCCAAAGCCAAACTTTTCGCCAGTTCGGAAAACGAATTGCTTCCTGCCGCTGTCGAGCTTTTCCGTGGCCTTCGCGAGCTGGAAAATCTACCCGATTCTGAGATTTCAAAAGCCTACAGCAGCCTTGGGGCGAAACTCGGTGCTAACGTCATGCAAACGCTGACCTTTGTCACCGGTTCTAGCGAACTCGCTCCAGCCGATCAGGAAACGGTCCGCAACCTAACGGCCGAGCTGCCTGATGGCGATCTTCTCCTTGTCATCGGATATGCATCGGAAACAGGTAATGTTGATAGCAATCGTAAGCTCTCATCCACCCGCGCCACTGCTGCTGCCGAACTCTATTCAACCGTGAAGCGTTCGACTCAACTCGTCCAAGCCGTCTATCTGGGCCAGACGGACCGCTTCAGCAGCCGCGTCCCCGAGCGCAATCAGCTCGTCGAAATCTGGCGCATTCGGAAAAAATAGACTTCTGCTAGTGGTTGATGCGTCTCGCACCAAACCGTTGCGGAGGCATCTCACCGCCAAAGCTCACAAGCGTGCGCTGCAAATCCGGCCCCAAATGCTGTTAGCCACAGCCGTTTGTCATCCGCATGTCCTCCTGCAAGCCTGCGTTCCAGTGCGAAAAGCACGGACGGACTGCTCATGTTCCCGTGATCCCGCAGCACCTCGCGGGTTTCTGTTAGTTTAAATGGCAGCACCGTCTCCAAGGCCTCCACCACATCGCGCCCGCCTGAGTGGGCTAACACCTGATCCGGCTCGCCTTTGCGCTTCGCAAACAAGCCGGCGACTGCCTCCGCTGCCAGATCAGGAACCGCGCGATGGAGTTGGTTTTTTAACTTTCCTGCGGAGTTCACAAAACGAATCTTCTCTCGCTCTTCCGGGCGGTGCGTGGTCGTGAAATGGCCCGCTTGCCAGTCTCCGGCATCACCCTTTGTGGTCCAGACCGCCGCCGCTGCACCATCGCCGAAGAGGCAGAGACTGATCAAAACACCCGGGTCATCGTTTGCAAAAAAGGCGGCGGAACAAATTTCCACCGCTACGGTTGCCACCACCGCTTGCGGATTCGCTGCGAGAAATCCGTGAGCTGCACGCAGCATCGGGATTGCAGCGCCGCAGCCGAGGCCGACTAGATCTGCTAGATAGACATCGTGCCGCATTCCTAACTGCTCCGCCACATGACTTGATACGCCGGGGCAGAGATAGCCGCTGCATGTGCAAATGAAAAGCGCGTCCACGTCCGCTGCCACCCGGCCGGATTTCTGCAGTGCCGCAAGCAGCGCCGCGCTCGCCAGCGGAGGGGCCTCGCGCTCAAAACTTTGATTGAGCTCTTCCGCACCGTGGCCGAAGGATGATTCAATCGAATCAACTGCTAGATTGCGCCGTTCGATTCCCGAGTTGCCGTTGCCGAGGATTTTTTCCATCAGCGCTGCCGATCTCGGTTTTAGAGTGGAAAGCAAATCTCCTTCCTGCATCGCCGCCCAACAGGATTTCTGGGTGAAAGAGTTCGGTGGGACGGCAGTGGCGATGGATCGAAGGTACATGCGTGGATGAGAGAACTAACGAATCAAGGAAAGCATGGGTTGAAAAGGCAATAGGCGCGCGGAAGCGAGGCTTTGCAGCAACGATCTGCCACCCGCGCCCAAAAGGATCGGATGCATCGCTCTCGCCACCGCCAGTCTGCGTCGGAATTTTCGTATCACGCTGGCCCGCACGAGGTTTGCTGCATCTTGCCACGATTGCTCACCGCGTGAGAATGCAACCAGTGGCGCGACGGCACATTCCGCGGCTTGAAATGCCATCGACATCCCATTTCCCGTGAAGGGCGGAATCATGCTTTCGGCATCGCCCAGCGTAAGCAGGCCCGGCACCGGAATTTGGCGTCCCAGTTCAAAGCCCGCCACGGCAGAAAATGACTCAGCCCGCCACTCGCAGTTTCGCAATTTGGTGGCGAGTAATTGGTTTCCTCCTGCATCGAGATAGGCGGATAGTAGATCGATGCCATCCGTTTTGATGGAGCGATCCAGTCGGAAAAGCCCACAAACATTTGTCCACCCATCCTCTACTTCTGCTAGACCTGCGTAGCCGTTTTTCCCCGCGTGCATTTCCAAATCCGCAGAACGTGTTAGGCCGCGCACATGGGCTTTCAGTCCGATCCATTGGCCTTTGCGGGGGCGTCGTCCCGCAGTCCATACCAAGCCTTCACGCGGCTGCGGCTGGACTCTGGAACGAGTGATCACTTCTCCACCCAGAGCTTTCACCCGATTCCATAATCGTTCGTCTAGCAGGTATCTGGAAATCCCCAATGCGGGTGTTTTGAACTCGTCACGGTGGATCAGCCGCCCGCTCTCATACCAGCCGAGCGAGTGATGGCGATGCGCGTCTTTAAATAGATCGGCGATGCCAAGAGCGGATAAGGTTTCATCACTCACCCCGGAGATGAACTCTCCACAAACTCGGTGACGTGGGTAGTCACCCGATTCTAACACCGTTACGCGCACATCGTGCAGGCTCAGCGCCGCCGCGAGGGACAATCCCGCCAATCCACCGCCTGCGATTGTGATTTCGTGTGTCAATCAACGCCAAGCTACCACGCGTCTCGCTCCGCGCCATGTCGAAGTTTCGCGAAATCTCCAGTGCTTTTCATCCAGCTCTAGCAAACTCCCGATTTCACCCGCTGCGAACCCGGCGGTGATGCTCACATGCATGTCGTGCCGCGTCACCCGGTTGATCCAGGGATGCATCAGGCCGCCCAGCAAATGAGGCAGTCGGCTGCGGTCCGGTTCATTGATGATCAACACCTCGAAATGGCGCAGCCACCGCCCAAGCTCTAACAAAGAATCTTTTTCAAAATGATGGAGAAACAAATTCGCCACCAGCACTCCGCCAGCGAGTGGGGCTTCACTTTGAAATAGATCCCCGCAATGCCATTTCACCCGCTCATTCAGCATCGCAGGGCGTGGCGCGAGATCGTAAGCTGCCACCGGTGACTGCGGAAAAAGCCGTGCAAGTTTGTGGCAAAGCAGCCCGTCTCCTGCCCCGATTTCCACGATGCCTCGATCTGCCACCGTTGGAAACTTCCGCAGTGCCCGCAAAACCCAGCGCTCGTTGCCCATCAGGAAATTGATCCGCCGTAAGTCTCGCCGACTGCGCAAGGCCTTGGGATCATCCGCAGGCAGATGATCGAGAAGCTCGGAGATGACGATTCGCTGCATCACTGTTATGCAAGCTAAGCGCCTAGGTAGCGGCGACAACGAATAAGTTGAATCGAGGGGAGGTTCTTCAAAATGTCGTGACTTGCTGGACGAGTAAATTTCCGTCTATTCTCGCCCATGCCTCAGCCATCCCGCCGACCGTTTCAGCCCCAAAAAGGGCGGAACCCCGGATCAACTAACGGAAATAAAACGCCGCAGAAGGACCGCGGCTGGGACCCGGTGGCGGCTTGGTATGATAAACTCGTCGGCGAATCCGGCTCGGACTATCATCAAAAGGTCATTCTTCCGGCCACCCTTCGGATTCTCGCTCCTTTACCGGGTGAATCGGTCATCGACGTGTGTTGCGGCCAAGGCGTTCTAATCAAACCTCTGCTTGATGCGAAAATTGGCAAATTCACCGGAGTGGATGCCAGCCCGCGCCTGATCGAAGCGGCGAAAGCCCGCCACGGTAAGAACCCGCAGATTTCTCTCATCGTCGCGGATGCCTGCCAGCCCGGCCCTTGGGCAAACGCTTCCCATGATGCTGCCACTTGCATCATGGCAGTGCACGATGTGCCGGATCTCGTCCCGTTATTTTCTAACATTACCCGCGCCCTCAAGCCCGGTGGTCGAGCGGTGTTAGTCTTCATGCACCCATGTTTCCGGATTCCGCGCAAGTCCCACTGGGGCTGGGATGGTGATCAGAAAATTCAATATCGTCGCCTCGACAGTTATGGCACGCCTTTGGAAATCCCCATCACCACACACCCCGGCAAAGACACCGGCGAGCAAACCCGTTTCTATCACCGCCCACTCGGCGATCTTCTAACTGCAATGGGGAAGGGCGGTCTCGCCGTGACCGCTTGTGAGGAACTCTACAGCCATCGCCGCTCCCAAGCATCCGGCCCATTCAGTAAAGCCGAGCATCTAGCAGCAGAAGAATTTCCGATGTTCATCGCGCTCAATGCTGTTCGGTTGTAGTTATACTGCTGCGCGTCATGATTTGTGAAAACGTGGCTGGAGCGTCTCGCTCCAGTCCGTTGATCGGGCGTCTCGCCCAAAAACAGAATGCGCGAGGCGAGACGCCTCCGCAACGGCCTGGCGCGAGACGCGCCAGCCACGTTCCTATCATGGGTAAATCCACAAATCCTCATGCGTGGCAGTATAATCGATCAGAGATTATATTGTTCGATGGAAGTGGGACATTATTGTCCCCTCAGATCGATTCCGATGGTGATGTGGGGAATTTTGTTTTTCATAGCGGCAGCAAGTGGATCACGGCATCCACGAGTTGAATCTCTATGTTCGCGGCTGGCTCAACTTCTACAAACTCAGTTCCACCTACAGTGAAGCGAAAGACTTGTCGGAATGGGTCAGGCGGCGGGTGAGGTTGTATTATTGGAAGCAGTGGAAGCAACCACGCACGCGTCGCCGC
>JAYVNE010000091.1:0-5539 GCA_043758615.1 Akkermansiaceae bacterium | reverse complement strand
CTAGCAGCAGGGCTGCATCGCCAAAAGCGACAGCAGGCTGTAGCAGTCCATGGTGCTCCGCACGCAGCTTGATCGATTTCAATTTGGCGGAGTCCCCTCCTCGCTCATGATGCGCTCGACGTTTTCCACCACCACGCCCTGCTGTTGGACGGTTAGAGGGAGGCTCGGCGTGGCGCACGGCACTTTGTTTTGCACTTGCACTTGGGCCACATCCGGATTGGTGCCCGGATTGAAATAGAGCGTGATGACCGCATTTCCATTCGCCTCGCTGGCGGACGACATGTAAAGCAGGTTGTCGATCCCGTTGAGTTGTTGCTCAATCACAGAAGTCACCGTATCACTCAACGTTTCTGCGGAAGCTCGCGGGAGCTATTCTATCGTCTGATTTTCCCCAATCAGAATGACTTTGATGTTTCCATACTGGTAACTTTAGGTTACCAGTCGCGCGGAATGGAATTAAGGCATTTGAGATACTTTGTGGCGGTCGCTGAGGAACTGAGTTTCCGGAAGGCCGCGCAACGCCTCAATATCAGTCGCCCGGCGCTGAGCAAGCAGGTGAAGGATCTGGAGGAGGAAATTTCGGTAAAACTGTTAGAGCGAGACACCGTGAGCGTTTCCCTAACCAAGGCCGGGGAACTGTTTCTCGAAGACTCGCAGGAGCTCCTGATTCATGCTGAAAGGGCGATCGAACGCGCAACCGAGGCACAATCCGGCCACCGGGGTAAACTGAGCATTGGCAGCGTGGGAATCATCGCCACGGATTTCCTGCCGAAGACGCTGAAAATTTTCCATCAAAAGTATCCGGGAGTGGAAGTGGCGTTCGTGGAAATGCTACCGATAGAACAGCTCGATGCGCTCGCCAAGGGCCGCATCGACATCGGCTTCGCTTACGGCAATGAGGTGCTCAATATCACCAGCCTGCGCAGCTTGTGCGTGGTTCACTCGATTTACGGAATCGCCATCTCAAAGCAGCATACTCTAGCGGATAGAAATGGACTCTCTCTGATGGAAATTCGTGCGGAGACCCTGCTGTGCCTCGGGGGCGACGGACGCTCTAACCATCGCGAAACGATCTCCCAATTTTATACCGAGGAAGGTATCCGACCAAGCAAGGTGCGGCAGGTGGAGGGCTTCGACTCGATGGTCACGCTGATCGCGGCGGATCAGGGAATTTCACTGTTGCCTCATGTGTTAGATTTGACAAATCAGAACGTCGTCATCATCCCTATCATCGCACCCCAAGCGAATCTCGATTTTCACATGTGGGCGGTCTGGCAGCGTCACCTGCCGTCGCATCACATCAAGCACTTCGTCCAATTGCTCGAAGACCGAGCGCAAGGTCGCGAAGTTGAAGCATCCGTCACCTTCGTTTCGTGAACTAAATCCACCACCCAATTCGATGCCGAAAAAAATCAAAAAAATCACCACTTCTCTCAAGCGGCTCGGCGAGATCCAAGTCACGGAGTGGGATTTCATGGCGCTCCTGAACAAAGATATCAGCGATCTCGAACTCAGCCACTCCTTACGAAAATTAGGGAACCTGCAAGTGATGGAGTGGGACTTCAGAACCGTCGTGCCCGCAGTAAGTAAAATTGCGAATCAAGAGGTTGATTTCGTGGACCTGGTCAAACGGGCGGCCGCTTATAAGGTGATGGAGTGGAATTTAAATAGCACTCCGACAGCCCAAGACAAAGCAAGACCGCGAGACTCGAACGAGCCATTGCACAAAGGTCCGGGCCATACGGAAATGCAGGCGCTCATGGTTCGCTTAAAAAACTTTCTTCAATACGTGGTCCTCAACTTGATCGATGAGCCGGACCACGCGCAAATTCGGATTCAGGAAATCGAGTCCGACGTGGTGCGATTCAAACTGATACTCGTGAAACGGGATGCGGCGATGTTAATCGGCAAGGAGGGTCACACGGCTTCCGCCATACGAAGCATCCTGAAAGAAGCCGCAGCGATGCATGGCGTGCATGCATTGCTAGAAATCCTCTCGCATGAAGAAGAAGTTAGAGAAGGGAAGCCATTAGTTCAAAAGGGTAGATAAACCCCGATGCCCGACCTCCAACTGCCCACCCGAGCCGCAAAGGAAACAGCGGCCGCCCACGGGATCACGCCGGACCGCTGTGAAATTCTGCAAAACGGCAGCACGTTGGTGCTCCGGCTCACGGACACACTTGTCGCCCGCGTGGTGCAGGATCTGCAAGGCCCGCGCAGCGGCAGCGCTTGGTTCGAGCGGGAAAATGCCGTGACGCAATACCTTGCGGGGCACGGTGCTCCGGTGATTCCCATGCATCCCGCCCTCCCCCCCGGCCCGCACGAACATCTAGGTTACACGCTCAACTTCATGCCTGCAATCGCAGCGCCTCCTGCGGCGTCACCTTCCTCATACAACGAACGCATGAAGCGTTTTGGCCTTGCGATCGATGCGATCCGCGTGCGCGTGGAAAGCGAAATGGGCTCTGATGACGTGGTTCACCTTCGCCGCATGAACCGTTTTTCGCGTGGGATGGAAGTCATCGGACGAGCCATGATACATTTCAGTTTCGAGCCTGTGGGGTTTCTAGCAGGAGTTGGAGCACTGTGGTTGCACAAGCAATTGCAGGCGATAGAAATTGGTCACACCGTATTGCATGGAGTGTATGATAAACTCCCTGGAGCAGAGCGCTTTTCCTCGAAAACATTCTCGTGGGATACTCCGATCCATGAGGGTGCTTGGAAACAAGGGCATAATGTCATGCACCACCATTACACCAACGTCGCGGGTAAAGATCCCGATACCAACTTCGGACCGGCCCGCCTCACGGAGCACACGCCGCACAATTTCCTACACCGTCTGCAATTCCCGTTTCTGCTAGCAGTGCTGGCACCGAATTTCACTTTTTTCATGAACCTGCACTTCACTGGGCTCAATGATCTCTATTTCGGAAATGGGCGTGCTGACGATCACCACGCTCCACAGGATCGTTCGTGGAAAACTATCAAAGACGCTCACGTGAAAGCGCTGCGCAAATATTTACCCTATTATTCCTGGAACTATATCTTTTTCCCGCTGCTCGCCGGTTCGATGTTCTGGAAAGTTCTGCTAGGAAACTGGATGGCGGAAACTCTGCGCGATCTCTACTCGGCGGCGACCATCTATTGCGGACACATTGGTGAGGAAGTCGCGGACTTCACCGAGGGCACCCGTGCGAATGGAAAAGGCGAGTGGTATGCGATGCAGGTGGAGTCAACTAACAATTTCGAAGTGTGGTTACCGATATCCATTCTCTGTGGCGGACTCGACCGACAGATTGAGCATCACCTGTTCCCGAAAATACCGCCCAACAGAATCAGGAAAGTTTCAGCCGAGGTGCGGGCGGTCTGTGAAGCACACGGAGTCACCTACCGCACCGGCTCATGGTGGAGCACTCTCAAGAAAGCACTCGCACACATGCGCGATCTCAGTATTTGCGACTTGGCCCGCGCTGCGGTTTGACCCGTGACGGCCCCCTCCCCTAACTTATTTTTTTTTGCGCTGGTCGGCAGTCTTTTTAGGCGCGCGTGCGGCGGAATTAGCGGGATTGACGGCCGATTTCTTCGCCTCCATTTCGCGGGTGCGTTTCCGCCAGTCACGAGCCGGGATCTTTTCTCCAGGCATGGGAGGCGGAACAGGAGCGTGGTAATCGAAACCCCGCAAACGCTTGCGGTCAAGCCGGCGGGCGATGAACAGTTCGAGAATCTGGAGCAGGTTGAGATCTTGTTTGGGAACAAAACTGATCGCCTCGCCCACCGCCTCCGCCCGACCGGTGCGGCCGATGCGGTGCACGTAATCCTCGGGGTTGACTGGGAAATCATAATTCACGACGTGGGTGACGCCGTCGATATCGATGCCACGCGCGACGATGTCGGTAGCGACCAAGACCTGAACTTTTCCATCTTTAAAATCCTGCAGTGCTTGGAGCCGTTGTTCCTGAGAGCGGCTTGAATGAAGCTTAGCGACTTTTACCCGGGCAAGTTTAAGGTAATTCGTTAGGTGATCCGCCCCATCTTTCATGCGAACAAAAACGAGAACCCGTTGGAGCTTCGGCGAGTGAAGCAGCTCTAGCAGAAGTGCGTTTTTCAAATGCGCGGGGATCTCATAAACGCACTGCTCCACGGTGTCTGCAGGGTCCGAGCGCTTTCCGATCTGAACCATTTTCGGCTGATAGAGAAAGCGGCGCGCGAGGGATTCGACCTCTTTGGATAGAGTGGCGGAGAACATAAGCGTTTGTCGCCGTTTTGGCAAAGCTCCGACGATTTTTTCAATATCAGGCAGGAAACCCATATGGAGCATCCGGTCTGCCTCATCGAGCACAAGCATTTCTAACTGGGAAAAATCGAGTTTTTGGCGCCCTAGCAGATCGATCAAACGTCCCGGTGTGGCGACGATGCAATGGACGCCTTTACGCAGGGATTTGATCTGCGCCTCCTCGTCCACGCCACCATAAATGGCGGCCACCCGGATCGGCATATACTGCCCGTAATCTCGAATGTTCTCCATGATCTGGACGGCGAGCTCCCGGGTGGGTGCGAGAATGAGGGTTTTGGCTCCGCGCGGCGGGCCCTGGCGGTTTGACTGAGCAAGCCGGTGCAACATCGGCAGGACAAAAGCGGCGGTCTTGCCCGTGCCGGTCTGAGCAATGGCAATCAGGTCATTTCCCTGCATGATTTTCGGAATGGCCGCCGCCTGCACAGGGGTGGGGCGGAGGTATCCTGCTTTTTGAATGGCGCGGAGGATTTCGGCCTCAAGTCCAAAGTTACTGAACGGCATGCACGGATGGTAAACCGTTGGAGCGGGTCATGGCACGGATTTAAATTGGCGACAACGGCCCCCTACTCGCTTGTGCCATTGGCCGCGTGAGGAAGCAGCACATCGAATTTCATGCCTTTCAAACTCGCCCGTGTTGCAGCGGGAAAGTCAGCCGCTTGAACGAGCAATTTGATGATTTTCATACCTGCAGAACGCGGATCGTCAATCACGCTGTCCACCAATGCACGATTCGCGGATTTCGAGCCAGCAGCACGGATGGGAAGCGAATCGTTAGGTGAAACTGCATTGGCAAGAGGTGCTGGCACACTGATAGGGAATCTGAGAATACAAAAGGTTGGAAACCCCATACATCACGGCGATGGCGATCACGACGGAGCTGACTCCAACCCGCCGCTGCCCCCTCGAAATCGCAGGTTATCTTCATCCATGATCATCCCATACGGCAGCGGCAAGGCTTGTCTTTCATGATCCATTAAATCACTTTTCTCCGTCTCACATTTCATGAACTCTAAGAAAACGTTTCTCAACAATTTGCTCGGTCGCATGTCGATCGAAGACAAAGTCGGCCAATTAAACTTGTTAGTCGGCGATATGGATGTCACCGGGGTCAAAAATTCAAACGACCTCGAGGGAAAAATTGTGAAGGGTCAATGCGGCGCACTGCTCAATGTTTATACTCCTCACGCCACCCGCGCCTTGCAAGAGATCGCACTGCAAAGCCCGCTGAAAATCCCGCTGATTTTT
>JAYVNE010000090.1:0-5563 GCA_043758615.1 Akkermansiaceae bacterium | reverse complement strand
ATGAAGGGCGCAGTGAATGCGCTCAGACAAACTGTAGCCATTATTCCCATTTCCCTGATTTACATCCGTGAGTTCCGGGAGCTTTAAGCCAAGACATTCCTTGCCGCAGGGGAATGAACGCGCTAAAACACCAGCAGTCCATGCCTCGCGCCCGCAAGTCCACCTCCACCCCTGGCAAGCGCCCCATCGTGCAATACACGCATGAGAAGGAAACGCGCGTGAACAATCCGCCCGTCGGCCTCGTGGACAGTGCCAGCGATTCGAATGAATCGAAGGAGAAAACTTACGCTTACGATCCCCATCTCGATCCCCAGCTCCAGTGGGCGGGCAAGGCGGAGCGCACCAGCTTCGAGGTGCCCACCGTCTCCCTGCATGTGCATGAGCGCATCGACCCGCGCTCCATCCTGGAGGCCGTGCGCAAGAAGAACGGCAGCAACTACGAGCAGCTCTCCCTCTGGAACGACGCGCAGATGAACCCCCCGCTGCGGGATGCCATCGAGTTCTATCAGCATCGCCACGGTTGGACGAACCGCCTCACTGCCGGCGACTCCCTGCTGGTGATGAACTCCCTCGCCGAAAAGGAAGGCATGGGCGGCAAGGTGCAGATGGTCTATTTCGATCCGCCCTACGGCATCCGCTACGGCAGCAACTTCCAGCCCTTTGTGAACAAGCGCGATGTGAAAGACGGCAAAGATGAAGACCTCACCGCCGAGCCGGAGATGATCAAGGCCTTCCGCGACACATGGGAACTGGGCCTGCACTCGTATCTAAGTTACTTGCGTGATCGTTTGTTGCTCGCGCGAGAACTGCTGACGGAAAGTGGAAGTGTGTTCGTGCAGATTAGTGATGAGAACGTGCATCACGTTCGGGAGTTGATGGATGAGGTGTTTGGGTCGGGAAATTTTGTGAGCCTCATCACGGTGCAAAAGACGACCAGTTCCACGAATCCGTATTTGAGTGGCGTTGCAGATTACCTCCTTTGGTATGGCAAGAAAAAAGAATCACTAAAGTTCAGAGAGCTTTACCGGATGAAGTCCGTTGGAGGAGATGGAAGCGAGCACTACAACATGGTCGAACTTTCTTCTGGAGTGCGGCGCTCATTGACAAATGATGAGCGATTTAATCCTTCATTACTGCCATCGGGCTCACGACTCTTCACATGTAGCGATCTGCAATCAGCGAGCATGGGCCGTGAAAAGGGAGAGGGTGCCGCGTGTTGGTTTGAAGTTAAAGTAGGTAACCGTGGATACTTACCAAATATCAAGAGCCGGTGGAAGACTAACGAGGAAGGGATGAAGCGCCTCGTCGGAGCGAATCGAGTCGTCGCTCAAGACGCTGCTTTGAGGTATGTTCGTTATTTTGGCGACTTTCCCGCTTACCCGTTGCACAACGTATGGACCGATATGGGCGGGGCGTCTGACAGGGTGTATGTCGTTCAGACGAATCGCCGAATCGTTGAGCGCTGCCTCCTGATGACCACCGACCCCGGCGACCTGGTGCTGGACATCACCTGCGGCAGTGGCACGACGGCGATGGTGGCGGAGCAGTGGGGCCGACGTTGGATCACTTGCGACACCAGCCGCGTGGCGCTCACGCTGGCCAAGCAGCGGCTCATGACCAGCGTGTTCGACTTCTACCAGCTTGCGCATCCCGCCGAAGGCGTAGGCAGCGGCTTTCTCTATAAGAAGGTGCCGCACGTCACGCTCAAGAGCATCGCCAATAATGAAACTGCCGCTGAGGAGACGCTCTATGATCAGCCCCTCGTGGATGCGAAAAAAGTCCGCGTCTGCGGCCCCTTCACCGTCGAAGCCGTCCCCGCGCCCGTCGTTGCGCCGGTGAACGGGAATGACGAAACCCGAATGACGAATGACGAAGGGGTGGTGCCGGGCACGCATCTGGCGCGGAGCGGAGAGACCTTGCGACAGGAAGAATGGCGCAGTGAACTGCTGCGCACCGGAATTCGCGGGAAGAACGGCCAATACCTCATGTTCAGCCGCGTGGAGCCGCTGCCCGGCACTCGCTGGCTTCATGCCGAAGCGGAGACGCGCGGCGATGAGCGCGGTGGCGCGAAGGTGAAGGAAGAAGCATCGGTCGCAAACAAACGCGTAGTCGTCAGCTTTGGCCCTGCCCACGCCCCGCTGGAACAACGGCAGGTGGAGCAGGCGCTCGAAGAAGCCCGCACGCTGATGCCGAAACCCAGCATCATCGTCTTCGCCGCCTTCCAGTTCGATCCCGAAGCCGCGAAGGACATTGATGAAATCCGCTGGCCCGGCGTCACCTTGCTCAAGGTGCAGATGAACGCCGACATGCTGACCGACGATCTCAAAAAGAAACGCGCCAGCAACGAAAGCTTCTGGATGGTCGGCCAGCCGGACGTGCATTTGCGCCAGATCATGAAAGGCGACGACTCCGGTCTCTGGGAGTGCGAGGTGCTGGGCTTCGATTACTTCAACCCCAAGACCGGCGAGATCGAAAGCGGCGGCCCCGACCGCATCGCGATGTGGATGCTGGACACCGACTACGACGGTCGCAGCGTCTTTCCCAGACAAGTCTTCTTCCCCATGGCTGGCGAAAAAGAAGGCTGGGCCAGACTCGCCAAGAACCTCAAGGCGGAGATCGACGAAGAGATGATCGAAGCCTACCGTGGCACGCTGAGTGTTCCCTTTGAGTTAGGGAAACATCGCCGTGTGGCGGTGAAGATTGTCGATGATCGGGGGATTGAGAGTTTAAAAATTGTGCATGTCGTGAAATGGGAGGATAGAAAATGAAAATAAAGAAACTGACCATCAAAGACTTCACGGTGTTCCGCCACACACCGCCGATTGAGTTTTGTCCTGGGATCAATCTCATCATCGGGGAGAACGGCATGGGAAAATCTCATCTGCTCAAGTTGATCTATTCAGTCCTCAAAGCTCATGAGACCAGTGGTGGACCGACTGCGCCGAAGTTGTTGCAGTTTGAGGGGGTTCTCGCGGCAAAACTCGCGGGAGTTTTCAAGCCCGATGAAATGGCGGTGAGCCGATTGCGATCACGAGCACCGGGAGCAGGCACGGCGCAAGTCGTGCTCGGAACGGATGCAGGAGAGACGATGTTCCGTATCACGTCGAAAGGTAGCCTGACGTCGAGGACGACACTGAAGAAAGTCGAGCGAAGCATCTTCATCCCATCGCGCGAGGCACTGTCGTTATATGAAGGATTCCGCAGTCTCTACCGGGAACGGCTGATCTCGATGGACGAAACCTATGCGGATTTGTGTGATGCACTCGGCCTGCCCCAGCTTCGGGGACCGCGCAACTTCGGGAAGAACCGGCAGATCAAGGCGATTGAGCTTTTGATCGGCGGGAAAGTTCGACTGAAGCAGGAGCGGTTTTATGTGCAATTCAATGATGGTTCGATGGTGGAAGCGCATCTTGTGGCAGAAGGCTGGCGCAAGCTCGGCAGTATCGCCCAACTGATGATGAACGGTGCTCTTGCCAAGAACGGCATTCTGTTATGGGATGAACCTGAGGCGAATCTCAATCCCGCCGCGATTCCAGAAGTGGTAAAGGTTCTGCACGCGCTGGCAGCGGGCGGCATGCAAATATTTATTTCGACACACGACTCGCTCCTTGCGGGTGAATTTGGATTGATTGCCGACTATCCTGATCAGTTCCCGCGGAAGCATCAACCGGAGATTCGATTTATTGGCCTCCATCGCGGTGAAGGGCAGGTCACCATCGACACCGATGTCGGCACGCGTCTTGCGGATCTCGAACACAACCCCATCCTCGAAGCATCGCTGCGCCACTATGACAAGGGCAGTGCGCTCTTTGCCAAAGCCAAGTAACCAAACACTATGGCAACCATCATCACAGAAAATAATCTTGAGTTCACCTTTGGTGCCGCATGGCAGGTTGTGAAGTATGACGGCACGACGACTTACCGTGAGGGGATTGAGAAGCTCAAGGGCATGTTAGATGAAGGAACAGATAAACAACATAGTGAAGGGAGCAAGGCGATGGACATTGTCGGCCTTCACCCGAACTACGGAGTTTTGCTAATGGAGATCAAGGACTTCCGAAAACACCGAATCGAGAACAAGAAGCGTGTGAACGGTGAAGTCGCCTTGGAAGTCGCTCTGAAGGCACGAGACACCGTTGCAGGCTTGCTGGGTGCGTGGCGCTGGAGTAAACAGGAGGCTGTGTATGCTCGAAAGCTCAAGCCAAAATTACCCGTCAAGGTAGTTTTATGGATCGAGTCAGATGAGACTAACGATAAGAAGGCATGGAGCGACCGCTTACGGGTGCTTAGCGAGGACATGGATCGTAAGCTCAGATGGCTCTCGGTGCGGTGCCTAGCAGTTGGCAAGCCGCTAGGCGGCGACTCAATCCCAGACTTGGCTGTGAAGTATCTGGTCTAGCTTAGAAGTAATACTATGACATCGCAGCCTGATCATTCCACATTTTACCAAGACTTGAGTGAGCTTGTGTACAAGCTCATAGCCCCGGAGAAGATTCAACCGGACTTTAAGCTCGCGGATCAAGCGGATGCGGACAGCTATCCAATCGACTACAGAATCGAGGGCAGGCGGGCGCCGTTGTTCTTGTTCGGCATTGCCAGTCGTGATAAAGCGCGCCTGACGACCATCATCCTGGAACACTGGTTGCGTGCGAACATAGAGTTCGATTCGATGCTCGTGTTTCAAGAGCAGCAGGAAATTCCACGCGCTGATCTGGCACGCTTGTCCAACGTCGGCGGTGAGATGGTATCGTCGCTCGATGCATCTGACGACTTTCGACGCAAAGTGCTCAAGATGGCAGCCTGACATTCATGGAAACTGCCTCCAAACCCGATCATCTCATCCTCAACTCCCCCTTCGAGGAGCCGCAACGCTACTGGGAGTATGTGCGGGAGACACGCTCGTTCCGCATCGCGGAAGGGCGGCGCAAGTCTGGCTACACGATGGCGACGCCGAATGCGAAGGGCTTTGATGATCCGGGCGTATTTAAGGAAATCGCGCTGGTGAACCTGATTCGTCCGCGTGTGGTGAAGTGGCGTGAGGCAGGCTGGCCGGGCATCACGGGGATGACGCGGCGGCTCTTGGAACATTGGAATGACGCGACGACACGCGATGGTAGGCGCTTTTTCTTCTGCCAATTGGAGGCGATGGAGACACTGGTCTGGATGCTGGAGGCTGATCCCGCAGAACGTGTGGGACTAATTATTCCGACCGATGGCGGCGAATGGGGACGCCAGTGCTGCAAGATGGCAACGGGCACGGGCAAGACGCTGGTGATGGCGATGGTGCTGGCGTGGCAGTTCCTCAACAAGGCGGCATATCCGCAGGACAGCCGCTTTGCCAAGCACGCGCTGATTATGGCACCCGGTGTGACGGTGCGTTCCCGTCTGGAAGTGTTGAAGCCAGATGCCGAGGGGAACTACTATGAGCTGTTCCAGATCGTGCCCGGTCCGCTGATGGAACAACTGCGACAGGGCAAGGTGGTCATTCGCAACTGGCAGGCGCTCGCTTGGGACAGCCAGTTGCGAATGACCACCTTGCCCTGTCGCAGTTGTTCCATCAGCG
>JAYVNE010000089.1:0-5600 GCA_043758615.1 Akkermansiaceae bacterium | reverse complement strand
CGGCAGGGCATTTTTCGGTGCTTAATAGAAGAATGGGGTTTCAAACCCCTTCTCCTTATTACTCCAAAACCCACAAATCTTTATGCGCGTCAGTATAGCCGCGAATCTCAAGAGTGTTGGAATCGCTGCGAGAGTAGAAGAAACGACTGAAGTCTTTCACGAAGGAAAAAAGTCGAGATGCGGCACCCACAAGGTGTTGTGAAGCATCGGACGGGGTAGGTTGTTTGTGAGACTCGGAACGATTAGGAGGCCCGTGGTAGGGTCATGTCTGGGATTCCAACCACTTGGGAGTCAAACGCAATTACAATCTTTTCAAGATAACAAAGTAGAGTTAATCTTGATCCGGCCATCCTTCCCTTGGGTGATCATTTTTGTTAGGCCACGAAAATGAAGCTCTGCCATAACGGAGTCGTCGTGTTTGTTTTTCGCAAGGAACCTGAAGCTGCCGGGGTCTGCATGCTGAAAAAAGTCTGGCGTTGCATTGGAAAAGTAGGAATTTCATACAATTCCCCCTACTTCGGCAAGTGTCCGGTTTGATGCCGCGCAGGCCGAGCCTCTAGCGGACGCTGGGGTTGTTTTGAATGGGCTTGCGAATGGTGACGGCGGCGTGGTCCTTGCCCTCCGGCTCTAGGATGAGCATGTCCGAGCGGGCGATGGCCAAGGTCTGGGGATTGATCTGCTAGATGCGAGGCAAGGCAGGATGCGGCTTCGCGGAGAATTTCTGCGGCAGGGCGTTTCCCTGTGGATTGATTCTTCTGCGTGTGCTCTCCTCCTCCCGCCCCATGCAAGCCCCCGAAGAATTTACCGTCATTGAATCGATCTTCGTCCGGCATCGCAACGCGCTCCTCCTGCGCGGGCAGTTTACGCCGATCTACACGGACTATTATCTGCATCTGATGCAACATGGCATTCGTCCACCGGGTGAGCTGGACCAGATGCTTAAGGACTCCCTCGCGATTTTGGCCCTGCACCTCGTCGCCCGTCCGTGGGCGGAGAGCATCGCGTGGACGGCGAATCTCCGTGCGCCGCGGATCAATCTTTTCGTCACTGGAAGCTCTTACGAACAAGCCGTGACAGGCAGGATTTTCACCGAAGACGTGCGTGAACCTGATAGAAATTATTTTTACTCCCAGACCACCGCCATCGAGGGAGCGAAACCCCGCATGTCCACTTTGGAAATTCTGGGGAAAGACCCCATCGCGTGGGTCTCGCAATATTATGACCAATCCGAGCAACGGCCCGCACGGGCATTCCGGTTAGAGGATGAGAATTTCGTCCTCATCGCCGCGCAACCGGATTGTGATCTGACTTGGCTGGAGTCGCTGGATGAAGACGCGGTGGCGAAAATTTCCGAAACCGAGGAGACGAAGCTGCTAGAATCCCGCCAGTTCCGGTTCCACTGCGGCTGCACGCTGGACAAGATTCTGCCCATCCTCGGCGGCTGGAAGGATAAGCCAGAGCAACTTTTCGAAGGTGCGGAATTCATCAACATTCAATGTCCGCGCTGCGCCGCAAAATACCGAGTCACCCGCGACATGATTGTTTGATTCATCTGACGGACCAACCCGCAAGCTCCTCGCCAGTGTGAGTGAGGATGAAACCAAGAAAAGTCTGCTCACGGACAGCGACTTCAAGGCCCTGCCTCCTTGAGAAATAGCCACGAAAACGGAGCATTTACCTAGGCATTGCTCCAGAGCCTCTCAGGCCTCAAAACAAAATATAAAAAAAGCGGAATTTTACGTTAAGGTTCTTGTCTCATTTATTTCAATTCGGCGGTCAAACAAGCATGTCACGGGTTGCCTTCGCTGTTACGTCCTGCTAAATTCTCCGCATGACTGCCCTCAAAAAGCAAAATTTCATCACGATCAATGACTACCTTGCGGGCGAGGAAATCAGCGATGTGAAGCATGAATATATCGGCGGCACGGTGCATGCCATGGCTGGGGCAACCAATCGGCACAACTCGATTGCCACCAGTGCCCTCCTTTCTCTGGGCTCTCAACTCCGCGGAAAATCCTATCAACCCTTCAACAGCGACACCAAAGTCCGCATCGAATTTCCCGATCACACCCGTTTGTATTATCCAGACGCGATGGTCGTTTGTGAATCCCGCTCAAGCACCGATCATTTTCAAGACCGCCCCGTCGTCATTGTCGAGGTCCTTAGTGACTCCACCCGCCGCGCCGATCTTAGCGAGAAACGCGATGCGTATCTAACCATTCAATCTTTAAAAGTTCTGATCTTCGTAGAAACTGATATTGCATCTGTAATGCTCCACCGCCGCAGACCTGAGGGTGGATTCGCCATCGAACATCACGCGGGTCTCGACAGTGTGATAGACCTTCCAGAGATCGAGGCCAGGATATTTCTAGCAGATATCTTTGAACGAGTCGAGTTTGAGAGTTGACCGGCACTGCCGCCTTCCGCTTTCGTTTTCCCTGTCTGGCGTTGACCTACATGCAGCCGTGGACTCATGATCTCCAGCGTCCACATGCAGCGCTTTCACCACTCGCAGTTCGCAGATTTTGGCCGCTTGCTCGAACTCAAGCAAGCCACCCACCAACGAATTTCCGTCTGCATTCCCACTCTCAATGAGGCGGAAACCATCGGTAATATCATTTCAATCATCCGCGAGAAACTTGTTAGCAAGGCTGGGCTGGTCGATGAAATCCTCGTCATCGATTCAAACTCAGACGATTCCACCATGGAAATCGCGCAGGCCGCCGGAGCCACCGCGCACCTCTCCTCCGAGGTCGCTCCAGAAACGGGTAGCTATCTCGGAAAAGGCGAGAACTTGTGGAAGGCTTTGCACATCGCCACTGGCGACATCATCTGTTATATCGACGGCGATATATCTAACTTCCATTCAGGATTTATTACCGGGCTGATCGGACCACTCCTCACTGATCTGTCCATCGACTACGTAAAAGCATTTTACGAGCGCCCGCTGGATTGTGGCGAAAGCACGCTGACTAACAGTGGTGGACGGGTCACGGAAATCTTAATCCGCCCGCTGATCTCACTTTTCTATCCGGAACTGTCCGCTGTCCTCCAGCCTCTCGCCGGGGAATATGCCGCACGCCGCTCCGTCCTCGAGTCCCTCCCCTTCCCCGTCGGATACGGGGTGGAAATCGCTCACTTGATCGATCTCGCGGGCGCCAGCAGACAGGGAAACATCGCGCAAACCGACCTCGTCAAACGCATCCACCGGAACCGCGACAATGACGAGCTCGGACAGATGTCGTTCGCGATCCTGCAAGTGATCCTTCGCCGTCTTGAACGCGATGGCAAACTCACTCTCTCCCATCCCCTCCCTGATCTCTATCAGTCATGGTTACTCGACGGCGTGCACATTCAGCCGATCACCCGCCACATCCCGGAACCGGAGCGGCCGCCGATCCATCCGCGCCATTGAGTGCCTTTGGGTTCAGAGAGCACGGGGAACACGGACGCACGAGCGCGATTTCGGTTCCGATTGTCAGGTTTATCCTTGCACGAAATACCTCGTTGGGAAGAATCCGCGCCCCGCGCCGCGGTTCTACCCCATGAGCGACTCCAACGTCATCCCACGCAATGCCAGCTTCGAAGAAATTGGCCAAGTTTTGCATAGTCACCAATCGTTCGTCCTGATCAGCCATGTCCGTCCAGATGGCGATGCAATTGGCTCCCAGCTCGCACTCGGTTATTCTCTGATTGCGGCGGGTAAAAATGTGCGGCTTATCAATGAGGACGGCCTACCAGAAAATCTCGCCTTTATGGCTGGCTCGGTGCTGATTGAAACGCCGCCCAGTGAGCCATTGGATGTCGAAGTGGCCATCGCTCTCGACACCGCGACCAAGCCGCGCCTTGGTGATCGTGCTTTAAACGCCGCCTCTAAAGCGAAGATCTGGCTCAACATCGACCACCATGTTTCCAACCCTAGATATGGCGATCTGAACCTGATCGACCCCACAAGCCCAGCTACGGGACAGATTCTCTATCAGCTTATCACCGCGCTCGATTTACCGCTACCCGCCGAGACGCGGGATGCGATCTACGTCGCCGTTTCTACTGACACCGGCTCGTTCCAGTATCCATCCACCACCGCCACCACCTACGATCTAGCAGCCGATCTCATTCGCCGGGGACTGGACGTAGGGACGATCAATTCCAATATTTACGACAACCATCCTTATCGACGGCTGCAGCTCATGCGCGTTTTGCTCAACTCACTGGAACGCACGCCGGATGGCAAGGTCGCGAGTTGGGAGATGCGCGATCAAACGCGGATCGAGCTCTCACTCACGCCGGACGACAGCGAAGGCCTCATCGACTATATCCGCGCGATTCGTGGGGTCCAAGTGGCAGTGTTTTTCGAAGAACTTCCTGATGAGAAAATCCGCGTTTCGATGCGCTCGAAAGATCGCCATTACAACGTCTGCGAAATCGCCACCGAATTCGGCGGCGGTGGCCACGCGCTGGCTGCTGGCATCCGCATGCGAGGGCCGCTAGAGGACGCAAAAGCACTTGTGTTAGCAGCGATCCGCCGCCGGATCGATGCGGCGGGAATCTAATTTTAAATTACTTTTATGAGAGACCCATCCAAGGATTTTGACGGCCCCAGCGGCGTTCTTCTAATCGATAAAGCCGAGGACATGACATCACACGATGTCGTGGCCATCGCCCGCCGCGCATTGAACACAAAAAAAATTGGTCACTGCGGCACGCTGGATCCGATGGCGACGGGACTGCTGATGTTAGTCATCGGCCGCGCCACCAAGATCCAGGATTTACTGATGAGTGAGGACAAACAATACGTCGGCACGCTCACGCTTGGATTTACGACGAGCACGCAGGATCGCCAAGGTGACACATTGGAAACGAAACCCGTGGGCGATTATACCAAAGAGCAAATTCACGAGGCTTTTGACCGCTTCATGGGGGATTTCGAGCAGATTCCACCGATGGTTTCAGCGATTAAAAAAGATGGTGTGCCACTTTATAAACTCGCTCGCAAGGGCATCGAGATTGTCCGTGAGCCCCGCAAAGTCCACATCACGTCTTATGAAGTGACGCGGATCCAGTTGCCTGAGATTGATTTCATTGTGAATTGCTCGAAGGGCTTTTACGTCCGGACTTACGCGCATGACATCGGTGCCCATCTCGGATGCGGTGGCCACCTCAGCGCTCTGCGCCGTACGCGCTCGGGAAAGTTCACGTTAGATCGTGCGGTGCCCGTAGCGGATTTAAAAACCACCCCCCGCGAGGAACTTTATAAAGCACTGATTTCCCTAGCAGAAATCTCCCTGATGCGCGGGGCTTGAGGAGCTCGGCCAAAAATAAACGCATGTTTGACGACGCAGTCCATGGACTGCGTGCAGCCTGCTGCCGCTTTGGACCGGACAGCCTGCTGTCAGGTGGTTCCTTCCGGTGATGTCTCCGCGCGCGCGAAAGTATAGCGAGTTTTCCCACAATCAAGATGACTGCTCCGCAAAGGTAGCAGCAGGCTGCGTGGCCTCAAAGCGGCAGCAGGCTCTGCCCATTACCCACAAATTGTTTGGTTTCGAAATATTCGATACGCCTCGGTAATATCCTCGAGTCTCCGCAGGCCGCGCCACAGG
>JAYVNE010000088.1:0-5603 GCA_043758615.1 Akkermansiaceae bacterium | reverse complement strand
CAGTATCGGGT
Source organism: Akkermansiaceae bacterium (assembly GCA_043758615.1). Lineage (GTDB taxonomy): Bacteria > Verrucomicrobiota > Verrucomicrobiia > Verrucomicrobiales > Akkermansiaceae > Luteolibacter. Next base: position 5,592 of record JAYVNE010000088.1, on the reverse strand, counting down.
CGATATAATCTGCCCATGTGTAAATTCGCAACATGGTGCCGGAGTTTTTGTGGCAAGCAGGTAAGGCGGCGGCAGCGATCGCCGCAGACGTGGTGGCAAGGAAATGGCGGCGTTTCATGATTGGAACAAAATAGTGAAACCATGAAATGAGGAGCTTGCCCATGAAATTTCACAGGCTTGCGGTAATAAATGGTGAGGCTAGAATCCCGCAAATGAGTCGCCGATCGCGAAGAAATAACCCCACGGCCGGGGGTGGGTGGTTTGGAAAAATCATCGTGGTCATTACGATTGCCACACTCGTCGGAGCAGGTGTGGGCTATGCGATTTTACGAAATTATCTGCACAGCGATTCGTTCCGGAAATTCCTATCAGCGGAAGTCAGTGATGTGGCCGGGGTGACGGGTGAATTTGCGCTCTTCCGCTGGGAAGGTCTGGCGCTGGAGACAGACTCCTTCGAGGCGAAAGGGTCGGGCGTCGTCACCAACGTGCGGGCGGATGGACTGCATTCGGAAGTGGGATTTGGCGGGTTGGGTCGGGGCGTGTGGGAAATCAAAGGGTCGAGCCTGAAGCGCTTGGAGGTTTCGGTGGATGCTACAAAAACGGTGAACGAGAGTCTAACTGCCGAAATTCAACGGGATTCTCGGAAGCCACCACCAAAGACAAGCTGGCTGCCTAGGGACGCCGAATTGCAGGTGCTCGATGTGGGTGAGGTGTCGATGAATGCAGGACTTGAAGAAGGCCCCGCCACGGCTAACGGGATGAAGCTGCATGTGGAACCGGGGGGCGGTAAAAACGTCTATCGGGCGGAGGTCCGAGGCGGAACGATTCACATGCCATTCAAAATTCTACCGGAAATCCGGCTCGAACGGCTACGGCTACGCTATCAGAACCAACGGGTTTTTCTAACGAATGCAATCGTGTCCGCATGGAAGAGTGGACGCATCGAGGGCTCTGGCGAGTGGGACATGGGCACCCGCCAATACACGCTAGAGGGCGGAGCATCCGGCCTAACTTGTGAGGACATCTTCAGTGAAACTTGGGCGAAACGTTTCACCGGCGACGCGGCGTCTTCATTCTCGATCGATAACAGTTCCGGTTCACCCACCGCGCGGGGCAAGCTAACCATCCAAGGCGGCGTCATCACCGCCTTGCCGATGCTGGATGCGCTGGCGGCCTACGCGGACACCCGCAGATTCCGAGTGTTGAATCTCAACGAGGCCCACTCCGATTGGCGATGGAAGAAAGGCGAACTCGCTCTCACGAACTTCGTGCTATCAAGTGACGGCCTGGTGCGATTGGAAGGCAGCCTCACGATCCAAGGAAGGAATCTGGATGGCTTGTTCCGCCTTGGGCTGGCCCCCGGCACACTCGCAACGATCCCCGGTGCGGAAACGGATGTTTTCATCGTCGGCGAGCGCGGGCTTCTTTGGACTCCATTGCGAATTACGGGGACACTGGAGGATCCGAAAGAAGACCTAACAGATCGGTTGATCACTGCGGCGGGACTGCGGATGTTCGATCAAATTCCAGAGACCGGCGAAAAAGTGATTAAATTCACCCGCTCTGTCCTCGGCGACGATCCTAACAAGGCAGTCGATAAGGGAGCGAAAATCATCGAAAAGGGAACCAGAATTATTCTTAATGCTAACGGGATTTTGGATGGGTTTCTCGGCGGGGGCGGTGCAGGCGAGCGCCCGGAAGATCAGAAAAAGTAAGCTGCAATAAACTCCGCTTCAGTTTGATAGAAATTACCAAGGGCATTCTTCCTGCGGCATGTCCAGTGCAGTTCAATCTCTAGCGCAGCGAAAGCGCTAGACTCTAGTTAGAGATTCATTGGGGTGATTCAGATTCCACTGCCGAAAAGGATGGGTCCCAAAGCCGGCAGCCGCCCACGAAAGCGTTTGCGTTCGTTCCCAGCCGGACGTCAGGCGGCAGCGTCTTGAGCAACTCGGCGTTACCTCCGCCAAGCACGACATAGTCAGCCTCTAGGGCATTTTTGAGGAGGTTAATGATATCGGTCACATGACGATTCCATTTCGCTTTGCCCATCCGCTCGAGTCCCGCGAGCCCTGCGTAATCTTCATAGGTGCGTCCCTTGCGATAGGGCAAATGTGCGAGTTCCATTGGCTCCAGAACACCGTCTGCAATCATTGCCGCACCCATGCCGGTGCCTAGACCGAGGAAAAGCATGCGCTTGCCTTCGTAACTGCCTAACGCTTGCATCGCGGCGTCGTTGATGATTTTCACCGGGCGTTCAAAAGCTTTTTGAAAGTCCAAGCCGACCCAGCCCGCACCGAGATTGTGCGGCTCCGTAGCGATGCGGCCATGCACCACGAGTCCGGGATAGCCGATAGTGATCGCTTCGTATTCCCAATCCGTCGTTTGCTGGCGAACTGCGGCGACCATTTGGTCGGCCGTCATTTTCGGACCCGAAGAAATTTTAAGCAGTCCTTCATGACTGCTGGCTCGGACTTTTACATTTGTACCGCCTACATCGATGACCAGTATTTTCATGCGTGTGATTTAAAAGGGAATTCTCATTAAAGTGTCCAACATTTTGCCGAGCTGTGAAATTCAAAAATCCGCGATTTCAGCCAAGATTCGCGCACTAGGGAAGTGGGTTTCAAAACTTGTAGATCAAGCGGCATCACTAACAAGGAAAGGGGAGGTTGGGGCACCTCTATCAGCGACTTAGATCTTCCTGATACATCAGCTTAAAACCGCTTTGATGAAGTATCGCCACTGCAAATTCGTAGTCTTCGACGTGCATGGCTAACATCGACTGGCCTTCGGGGCTGGGCATCAGCGCGTATGCGAAGTCGATATTCGTTTCTGCGATCATCAAGGTATCGAGTGACTGAAGTAATCCCGGACCGGACTCGCGCATCGCAATCACGACCAATTCACAAGTGGTGTGCGGGATTCCTTTTTCCATGAATAAGTGCTCGGTGGATTCCGGGTCAGAGACGACCAAGCGCGCCACCGTAGCATCCCTAGAATCCTGCATGCTCAGCCCGATCACTTCGATGGCCGATGTGCGCAACAACTTCACCAAAGCTGCTAGGGCACCGACACGGTTAGGGAGTAAGACTGAAAATTGGCGAACAGGTTCGCCGTGATCGATGATAGTATCTGATTCCATAAATTGCTGCTCTTGAGAACTCAGCCGCGTGGGCCACGCAGTGGAATAGTTTGTACAGCACCCGTGGCCACCTCTTCAATGACCAATTGATTCGGCCTGACGTCTGAAACAATAAATTCCGTGCCATCCGCCGCTTTGAAGCGCTGACCTTGGGATGCGACGTAGCGTTTGCCCGTCGCCGAATCCTCCACCAAGGCCACTGGATCATGTGCTTCGGCAGAAATTCCTGACGTCCACTCGCGGGTCGTCCCGGTGGCCGTGTCCCGCACATCGATCACGGAAATTTCCATCTTGCGCCCTTGGCTCACCTTGCTGTCCTCCATTCGTCGGCGGACGCTAACGACTGATAGATGTGATCCGGGGATTATTTCACCCGTCCGTACTTTCATCTGCTTCGGGGACGCACCGGCGACACTAACAGTCGCCGTATCACCCTGCACGGATTGCACATTGATTGGCAATTCACGCTCGCTGTAGTGACGCATGATGAGAGGCGGCATGGCAAATGGCAAGCCGACACCCGCCGCAGAATTGGCCGCTCCCCGGCCAGTGCCCGCTTGGGCGGGAAGATTCGCAACCGAAGTGCTAAGGGTTTCACCGTTGATGGGTCTTGAAGTGTTGCGTTTCGGACTGATCCGCGACTGGGTATTAAAAATCGTAGGGCCTTTGGACTGAATGTTTTTGCTGACAGCCATCGGGTGGCCTGCCTCCTTCGCTTCTGCAGCCTCGACAAACGAGTCCATTTTTTCCGCAATTTTTTCCGGTGATTCGAGAACCATTTCCTCGGGGAGTGGCTCGCGTAAAATGATCGCCGTAATGTCGTCATGGCCCGCTGCTTTTGCGATATCTGCTGCGGTCCTACCATCGGGATCGGTGGTGTAGCGACTGGCACCGAGATCGAGGAGAAGCTTCACCGCTTCCGTGTTTCCATTTTCCGCAGCGATCATCAGGGGGGTGCGGCCATCCTCCATCCGAGCATAGACCGATGCTCCATAGTTCGTTAGAGAATCTATCACATCCGCCCGCCCCACCAGAGCTGCTAGAAGTAAGGCGGCGTCGAGATTCTCACGATTGTATGAAGACAGTTCCGCCACCGAGCCGCCGCTGCCTTCGCGGACCGCAAGCATGAGAGGGATAAAGCCGTCCTTATCCTTCGCCCGTGGATCGGCTCCTTGGCGCAGGAGCCAGCGCACCATTGCCGTTTGATTCGCCATCACCGCCGCCATCAGCGGCGTGCGCTCGGAACCCCCGCGTATATCCACCGACACGCCGCGTTTGAGTAAATAATCTGCGGAATTTTCTGCGCCAGCGGACGCGGCGATGTGCAAGGCGGAATCCCCATCCGGATTGCGGGCATCGGGCTTGAAACCCGCGGCGATAAAATTTTTCAGCGCCGCTCCGTCATTCTCGCGGCTGGCGCGAAACCAATCCTCCTGCGTAAGCTTGTATCCCGCCTCGCCAAGATCGGACTTCACTGTTTCACCCCGCTTTTTGCAGGACGGTGAAAAAGTGAGAGAAATGGCAACCCAAACTAGGGCCGCGATGTTTTTCAAAAACCATTTCATAAGAGACACAATACTTTGTAATTCTTAAGCATTCAACCCTGAACCTCCGGCTTTCTCGATTCGCAAAATCCGGCAAATTCCATCCCTAACGGCGAAACGAACGTTGCACCCACAGAGCGAGGCTCCAAATTCCCGCGTGGCATCCGCTATCTGCGTCGCCGGGCGGGGATCGAGCGAAAGCATCTCACGCAGCACTCCCCTCGCCCGTTCGGAAAGATTTTGAAAATCCTCCGCCGCCGCGCCATCCACCTCCACCGGCAGTCGCGCGATTTCGTCTTGAGCAAATCCGGCGGTCGCGTCCGGCAACGCTTCGGCATAAGGCAAATACGGTTTCACATCGTAAACCGGCGTGCCGTCTAGCAAATCTAACCCCCCAAGCAAAAGCACCGGCGCGTCTGGGGAAGTTAGATCGACACCCTCCAGTTTAACTAACGAAAGCCCAAGCCCGTTCGGCCTGAAAGTGGAACGACTGGCGAAAACCCCCACCCGCTGGTTCCCCCCCAGCCGTGGAGGACGCACGGTGGGCTTCCATCCTTGATCCGCAGTTTCGTGAAATCCGAAGATCAGCCAAACATGGGAAAAACCCTCTAGGCCACGAACCGCCTCGGAACTTCGATAGGCGTCGCAAAACACCAGTTGCCCCCACGCGCTCGGGCACAATCCAGGCTGTCGGGGAATGCCAAATTTTCCCCCGTAACAAGAGCGAACGGTGCCGATGGGATCGAGTGCTATCACTTCAAGCATTCAAAACAGCCCCGCGCTCGAAAAACAAGCCTCGTTTAGAATGCATGAGAGTGGACGCTGAAAGAAGCATCGTAGAGCCGCGCTTTTGCCATGCCGAGTGAAAACCTACCCCTCCCCGTAATCCTTACAGTTAAAGATTGC
>JAYVNE010000087.1:0-16584 GCA_043758615.1 Akkermansiaceae bacterium | reverse complement strand
CAGAGTTTGCGCCCCGGCATTTTTCTAGGCCGAGCAGAAGTGAATTTCAGTCAGGTGGAGTTTTCACTTGCGTCAGTGCCTCAGCCCAATATCATCCTACCCCCAAGATTCCTGAGTAGCTCAGCGGTAGAGCGGGTGGCTGTTAACTACCATGTCGTAGGTTCGATCCCTACCTCAGGAGCCAATTGCAAGTTGTTCATTCTGAATGACTTCCTCCACGAGAGACGGAGCGAAAGCAGGCCGTTCCTAGGTAGATGTCAGCAAAAGTGTCAGCAGATCAATGATCCGCTCACAACTCCAGCACTACTCCGCCACGGCTCGCTAACGGTAAATATCGGTTCGCGTTAGGCTCTCAACATGAGAGACCAAGTGAAAGCACGATACAGAATGTTCCAACGTGGCAATGTGTTCTACTGGCAAGACGGCCAGAACGGAAAGCAGGGAAGTCTGCGCACCAAAGACAGGCACATCGCTAAAAAATTCCTTCATCAGAAGAACGAGAGCCATGAGCAGCCTGCTTTGAATCTTGCGATGGCCAAGGCCTATGCTTCTGCGCATGATCCACGACTGGCCACGCGCACCTGGCAGGATGTCATCAATGAAATGATGACGCATGGCAAGGAATCCACTCGCGAGCGCTGCCTTCGCACCACAGAAACGCGCCCCTTTAATGCGATTCGCAACAAGTCACTAATCGCGACCACGAGCGAAGACTTGCTCAACATGATGCGTCTTGGCGGTCACGCGACGAACCACTACATGCGACGTCTTCACAATCTGGCCGTGAATCTCGGCTGGGTGATGTGTCCGATTCTGGCGCGAGCAGTCTGGCCGAAAATCATTGCTGCTCGTCGTCGTGCCGTTACGGCAGAAGAACATGAAACGATTCTCGCCAAGGAAAAACACCCTGAACGGCTCGCCTACTACAAGCTTCTTTGGGAAACGGGATGCTCGCAGATGGACGGTGCCAATCTTCGCGCCGAAGACATTGACTGGAAAACTCGCGTGTTGAGTTATCAGCGTGTGAAGCTCGGTCTGGACAGCACCCCGGCATGTATCAGCATCGGGAACCGCCTTGCTGCGATTCTGAATGGATTGCCGAAGACAGGCCCGCTTTTTCCGGGGCTGACGAAGCAAGGCTCCAAGGAGAGGGCGGCAGAGTTCCGTCGCCGCTGTATCACCGTTGGGATTCGTGGAATCAGCCTGCATAGCTACCGCCATTCGTGGGCGGAGCGTGCCAAGACCCTCGGATATCCGCAACGTTTTGCGCAAGCCGCTTTGGGGCACAAGAGCCGTGCGGTTCACGAGGCCTATGCGCGATCCGCCGTGGTCATCTGTCCGTCGATGGAGACTTACGAAAACCGTCCGCCGGAAAATCTTGTCGCCATTCCGATGACTGCGGAAACCGCCGCACGACTTGCTCAGGCTTCGTGACAGCGATTGTTTTTTTGGGAGTTGAACGCCCGCCGGTTCGCGGTGAACTGGAGAGATTTGAACTCACGACCTCTTGCACCCCATGCAAGCGTTCCAGCAGCGGATGCAATTCTTCAGGCCGTTTTCAAATTGCTGTCTTCGTCGAATATGAGATCAAGCTTGGCGTTTCGTTTGGCCTGGTTCTTCTTGAGCCAATGCTTGGCAAGAGTCTTTGTGGCCTGATCTAGCCAAGTGCGATTTTGTGCGCGTTCCTGCACATCCACAGCGGCAAAGTATTTGGGCGCATTCGCAGCGGGCTTTCCAAGCGGCGTGAGGAGTTTCCCCGCGATAAGGACTGCTATGTCGTGTTCAGCGAATCCAAGAAATATTGCCGCCTCCGTTGTGTTCAGACGTGCGGGCATGTGCAGGCAGTTCAGAAGTGCGATTGCTTCTTGCGGACTGGAAATCTTCTTGTTTGAGATCATAAGCACCTTTCTAAACTGCTTCGGTTGCTTTAGGAATGTCGTCTTCCCCAAGCCACGCCGGTGAGGGTTTGCAGAGGCCACGATGTTTCATTGACCGCCACCGCGCTTTTCTAACACGATAGTCAGGGTCAAATGTCTCCAGATATGCGTCAGGGAAGAAGCGCTTCGCATCAAGAAACTTTAGGGCGGACCCCTCAAACTTTGGTTTATCAGATGAAATCCGTTTTCCTTCCAGAAATTCCATAGGCGAAGGGAGGCCCATGAGATCGCGCATGATTCGTGTCTTGGGGCTGTCCGTTACGATGTCGGCAACGCGGGTGCGCTCAATATCCCCGAACGCTGCCCAAAGACGCACTCTCTTCAAGCATTTGGCGCGTGGCTTAGACAGGTATTTGCATAGGTAACGCACGTTGCCTTGCACATCGGTTACGCGCTTGACGTGGGTCCGTCCGAATCCATAACGCTGTCCAATGTCAAGAATCTGTCTGATTTTGAAACGAACGTCTGTGATTACATGAAAATGCACTCCGTGTTCGTCGTGCAGCTCCAGAACGCGCACACCCCGGAATCCGATCTTGCGCTTGAGCATCGTCAGAAATTCATTCCATAAGCGCATAGCCGTCTTGAGGCTGTGCACGTCTCGATAAGTGAAGGTCCAGAAGTAGAGCTTCCGGCCCCCATGCTCCATTTTTCTTACCGTAAATTCAAAGGCAGCATTCGTCTTCATGGCCGACTCCCTAGCTGACTGTTGAGACCGTCCGTCTGAATTGTTCTTATTAAAACAAGATAAGGCGCGGAGCGCGTGCGGCGGCGCTGGCGCGCCGCTCGCACCGCGCTTCCGCTCTCAATTTGGGTCATCCAGAACGCATTCATGCCGCCCGTAGTCTCCCTTCTTCTTCTGGATCGAGAACCCATATAGATTCCGGTGAGCAAGATACTTTCCTGATGCCCTCTTTGTATTCGGCTTTCCCGACGATAAAGGCAGCTACGGATCCACGTTTCAACCCCAGCTTTACGATCAGGTCATCAATGTTGTCATCCTGCTTCGGATAGACCGACACGATAACGGCGGTTCCATTTTCCAGCAGCTCAATGTTGATCTTGAGCACGCCGAAAACGATTGGAGGCGCATTTTTGTCCGATTTGTCGAACTTCTTACCGACCTCCGGCGAGAAGCCGCGAATTTCGCCGACTAGCAACGGGCCTAGTTTGAGTTGTTTCAATATGGTGTTCATGACATTTCCTCATGTTGATCCCACTCCGGACGGCCGAATATTTTGCAGGACGCCTTGGCTTGCGAAATCGGCATGCCTCGAAGGTTATCGTAAGCATCTTGATTAAGCTTATCGATCTGTTCGATTGTAAGCGGCCTTCCTTCGGCCAAAATGGCGATGGGTCGATACTGGCAGGTGATCAGGTCCGCAAGTTCTGGGACCAACGCCTTGATGTTAGCGAAAGACATTTCTTCGATCCCATTTTCTTCGTGCCAGAACAACACTTGAACTTTGGAAGCGTCTCCCGACTTGCTCTCGATGAATGCAGTCATTTCCGCTGGAAAGGCCCTTTGTGCATTCGCTGTAGCCGGGAGTCTTGTTGGAAGCTGTTCTGCATAATCCTTCATATGATCGAAGATTTGACTGTTTGATATCGCAGCCAAACGGCTTCCGTTCCAATCCATCTCATCCAATTGCTCAAAGATGGACTCGTCTTCGTCCCATGAACAAGAACTCATGATTTCCGATTGAGCGCCATCGGAATAGGTCAGGTTAAATGTGGGACATTCGAAACCAAGGCGTAGTAAGTAACCAAAATCATCAGGGATTGCCTTGTCCAGCGATTCAAGAAGTTTCCGAATTGCCTTCTTCAACTTGTCTGGGATTTCTCCCATTGCTTCGGACTCACCACGCCTCGTGAGAATGATTCCGTCATTCTCGATTCGATGGCCCGCATCTTCGAGAATACTTTTATTGAGTTTTATGATCTCTTTCATGGTTTTGCTCCTGTTAGTCCTGCCACATGTTCTGCAGCCGTTTTTCCACGCGCTTTAATAGCCTGGCGACATTGCGCCAAGTATGCTGTATGCGCCTTCTCTGCATTCCGACCCGCATTGGAATTTTCCGCTGCGTTCACAAATTCAGTGACAATACTGGCCAGCAACCCTGAGCGCGTGATGTTCATGCAGAAGCTCAGCCGATCGACGGCGTTCTTTTCGCTCTCGCTTAGGATAAAACACACGGTCTTGTCCCGCGCTTCGAACGAAGGCAGTGTGCGTCTGCCCGTTTTCACTTGGCGGTCATTGCCGCTATCAGATGCCGTCTTGATCATGCCAATATGTAAACATATAGGTAAGGCTATAGCAAACGCTTTTTTTTATTTTTGGTGGGGAAAGGCCTTTCCCTCGCACCTACTTCGTGCAGCGCTACCCATTCGAGCGGGGGAACCCCGCAACGCCCCCCGCGCGAATCATCCCGCCGAGACAGGATCATTCCCGCCGCCGCATTTTTTGCAGCACCAAAGGCACCAGCATTGCGCTACCGCTATGAGCGTCCTCTCCATGCAGCCACCTCCCGTGCTGGATGGCCCATCAAGCGGGGGAACCCCCCCAGCGCCCCCCCAGACCAGTGCCTTGTGATTCATCCCGCCGAGACAGGATCATTCACGCGGCCCGCATTTGTCCAGCACCAAAAGCACCAGCATTGCGTTACCGCTATGAGCGTTCACTCCATGCAGATGCCTCCCGTGCAGAAGAATTTGCTCCGCACACCAGATGGCATTCCCGCACAAAGCCCCAAGGCCATCCGGCACGTATGGGTTTTGCGCAAAATGCCTGCCGCCCTTATCAATAACGGCAATTGTATTTCAAAGTTCAGCGGTCTCTAATCGCTGTTTCAATTGTTCCCACTGTGGGCAAAGCTCCTGGAGAAGTCTGAAGAATCCTCTTCCGTGGTTGGGGTGCTTTAGATGGCAGATTTCGTGGGTGATAACGTAGTCGATGCACGCGGAGGGGGCGCGTATTAGTTCAGGATTGAGGCAGACAGTGCCATCTTGCAATGCGCTGCCCCAGCGCTTGGGCATACTTCGCACGCGCAACTTGGGCAAGGGCAGCTTGCGGTGGCGGCACCATTCGTTCCATGCGCCGAGCTTTCGTTCAAATTGCAGACGCGACTGGCGACGATACCAAGCTTCGAGCGTTTTCTTGACCTCGTTCTCATCGGGCTTGGGTATCGTGATATAAAAGAATGCGCCTTTGAGTAAAACCTCAGTGACTTGGCATTTAACGATTTTGAGACGGTATTGCCGACCCATATACCGATGGGTGGCACCGTTCACATAGTTTGGTAATGGGCGCGTGGCGTTCATTTCCCGAAAGGTGCGGCGTTGCGTCCTGATCCATCGCAGCCGTTTGTCAATTCGGGAGAGAATGGTTTCAATGCACGCGTGGAGAGGTGCCGCCAGTTCGAGCGTGCCATCGGGCAGAACGCTGATGGCAAGGGTCTTGCGGTTTGTGCGTTTGAGTTGCGCGGGACCGGCTGGAGTGTCGATGATCTTGGGTTTAGACATCGTCAGTGCGGTGCATGGCGATGCGGATCACGGATTCGATGATCGCATCCATCTGCGTGTAGCTCAGGGTGATGCCCTTCTCTTTTTGCAGGGTGAAAAGGAAGTCATCCAAATCATTCCTCATGCGGTTCTGGGCATCCACGTTCTCCCGCCAGCGCACTACGGCATGTTTGCGGATGATCTTGTCCATAGAGACTGCGGCTTCGGCTAAAATCTCATCCGTGGGCGACGGTGGACGCGGGATGTTGGCTCCATAGGCTGGTGCGTCTTCGCGGACGACGCCGTCATCATTGATGACATCCGTGCCAGGCTTCACAGCTATCTGCTCCTTGAGTGCGCCAAAGAGAGCACGAGAGAGATCGTTGTCCTTGAGAGCCTCTGGCACTTCCTGAGCATGACCGCCGCGTGTCTGCTCCATGATGTCGGTTACCTTGGAGAGATACTCCGCTTCGCTGATGCGCTCGGCTTTATAGTCGTCGATGGCCTGCTGGAGCAAGGCGGAGAGCTTGCGATAGAAAAACGGGTCTTCCTCCATCTTCTCCGTGATCGTCTTCTTGGTGCGATTGGCGATGGTATCGGCTTTGGCTCGCGGGGTTTTGGCTTTTTCCACCTCCGCCTCGAAGGCTTCGCGCTCGAAGATGTTCACCGGCTCCACCACTTGGATCACCTCATCGGCCTGCACATAGGTGTTTAGCATCTTCTGAATCTGCTTCTCGTAGTCGCGGTAGTCGATCTCCTCTGCGTAGCGCAGCTTCACACTGGCACGCAGCTTTTGGAAAAAGGCCGCGTCACTCTTGTAGCGCTGCGCTTGTTCGGCAGGCGTGGCCGTCACCCAGTGGATGCTCGACGACGCCATCTTCAGCACCCGGCTAAAGCGCCACAGGCGTGTGTAGAAGTCATCACGCACTTCTTTGGACTCCAGCGCCAGCTCAAAGGACTCCTCATCCTTCTTGTTTTTGACTTCTTTGAAAAGATCCCACAGCGCATCATGCAGCGCGGGCAGTTTCTTGATCTCTTCGGCAATGTTCGTCAGCGATCCCTCCAGATCCTCCGCGTCAAACTTTCCCTCTAGGCTGCTGTAAAGCTCCAGCGCATCGTGCAGCTCGGCCACCACACCGTAGTAATCAATGATGTAGCCGTAGTCCTTCCCTGGGTGCAGACGGTTCACGCGGGCGATAGCTTGCAGCAGCGTGTGGCCTTTAAGACTGCGAGCGATGTAGAGCACCACGTTGCGCGGGGCGTCAAAGCCGGTGAGCAGTTTATCCACCACGATGAGCACTTCCGGCTCCTCGCCCTTCTTAAAGGCATCAATGATGCGGCGATTGTATTCCTTCTCGGTGCCATACTTCGCCATCATGGCTTTCCAGAAGAGTTCCACGCTCTCGACCTTCTCCGCTGATTGATGCTCGTCCGGGTTCTCGATCTCCGTGGGGCCGGAGATGATAACTTCTGTCTTCACTTTGCCGAACTGCTCAAAGTATCCCTTCAGCAGCAGCGCCTCCTTTTTGCCCGGTGCCGTGAGCTGGCCTTTGAAGTCTGTGCCTTTCCACTGCTTGGAAAAATGCTGACTCACATCCCAGGCGATCAGGTAAAGGCGGCTTTGCAGGCGATTGAGTTCGTCACGGGCGGTGAACTTGCGCTTCAGATCGGCCTTCTGTTCTTTAGTCAGCCCCTCGCACATGGCCTCAAACATCGTGTCCACCGGTGCCTGGTTCACCTGTTGCACGATGTGCCTGCCCTCATAGAGCAGCGGCACCACCGCCTGGTCCTCTACGGCATCGCGGATGGTATAAGCAGGTTCGATGAAGCCGCCGAACTTGTTCGCCGTGCTCTTCTCCGCCTTCATCAGCGGCGTGCCGGTAAAGCCGATGTAGCAGGCATTCGGTAGCGCTTTCTGCATCTGGATGTTGGCCTCGCCGTATTGACTGCGGTGGCTTTCATCCACGAGGACAAAGAGATCGTCTTTGAGGCGATGCAATTCACGGGCGGACTTGGCGGCAGTCTCGAACTTGAAGAGCACCGTGGTGATCACCGCCACGCGATCATCGCGCAGCAGTTCGATGAGATGCGCGCCGGTTTTCGCCTGCTGCGGGTCTTTGCCGCATTGGTGAAAGGTTTTGGTGATCTGCTCGTCGAGGTCGATGCGATCCGTCACGATGACAATGCGCGGATTAGGGATCGTCTCATCCAGCGCCAGCGCCTTGCCGAGGAGGACCATGGCCAGCGATTTGCCGCTGCCTTGCGTCTGCCAGATCACACCACCCTTGCGGCGACCTTGCACATCCCGCTGCTTCACACGCTCCAGCGTGGCCTTAATGGCAAAGTATTGCTGATAGCGGGCCACCTTCTTCATCGCGCCGCCTTCATCGTAGAGGATGAACTGCCGGGCCAACTCGATCAGCCGCTCCGGGCGGCAGAGGGACCACAGTAGCTTGTCCTGCTCTGTTGGTTCCCGTTCGTGCATCATCTGTTCTTCGAAATCTGCTTTGGCGAAAGCAAAGACGCCGCGGAAGAGCTTCACATGCTCCTCAGGGCGCACCAGACTGTTCACCACCCGGCGCACGGGATCGGTCACGTCCTGCATCTCCCGCCACTTGGCCCAGAACTTTACCGGAGTGCCCGTGGTGGCATAACTGCCGTCATTCTTGTTCAGGGCCAGGGCGAGCTGGCTGTAGAGGAAGAGTTGCGGTATTTCATCCGCCTGCCAGTTGCGGATGTTTTGATTTATCGCCTGCGCCAGCGAGTCTTTGTCGTCGGGTCGCTTGCACTCGATTACCACGAAGGGAATACCGTTGACGAAACACACGATGTCTGGCCTGCGCGTCTCCTTGCTGCCCGTGCGCTCCACCTCAAACTCGGCGGTTACGTGGAAGACATTGTTGCGCGGGTTCTGCCAATCAATGTAGCGCAACGTAAAACCCTTTGTCTCGTCGCCGATCATCTGGTCCAGACTTTTGCCCAGCGTAAGCAAATCATAGACTTTCTCGCTGGTGCGCACGAGGCCTTCAAAGGGTATGTCTCGCAGTGCTTCGATGCCTTTGGCGATGTTCTCGTCCGTGAACGGTAGTTCCCGGCCTTTGAAGCTGATCTTGTTCAGACGCTTGAGCTGGGCTGTCAGCACGTTTTCTAGGATCACCCGGCCAAATCTGCCTTTCCGCTCCACCGCGCACTCCTCCGGTGTCAGATAGGTGTAGCCGAGCTGCTGGAGCAAGCGCAGCGCCGGAATCTGACTGATGGGAGCTTCTTGAAAGGAGGGGGACATGTAAAAAAATGTTTGCAAACTCAAGCGATTAGCTTTTAACTCTGTCTGCGCTGGTTGTTGGGCTTTCTTGTCCCAACCGAGGGCCTCACGGCTACCCAGCGTATTTTTTATGTTCGTGGCCGAAGCACCTTCATTCCGCTGTGCCATGCGCCAATCGGATGCTGCCAACGATAGATGCATTTCTTGAGGCGTTCAAAATACGGTCGAATGTGATCGTGCCCCTCAAACCGGAGACCAATGATGGTCGTGACAAAATCTGCGAGCTGTAGTCCTACATTCTGCGCTTGGGAAATTCCAAAAAACGGAGTGTCAATGATCGAATCTAGTGCAAGCCCGTCGGCACTGCGGAGAAAGAAATTAGTGATGGCTGTGGCGTTGCGCTCGTTAGTTCCCTGATCCCGATCATCAAAGACCAGCGCTGCCATTTGTTGAGGCGCTTCGATTTTCATGAACATATCGATCCTCTCGAACAGGAAACGAAACGTCTTGTCGAGCGCTGTCACATCCTGACACTTGAAGTCTTGAAAGCGGTGCTGAAAACAGATGCAGCCAAAGACCCGGATGTGTTTCTTCTCAATGTAACGCAATAACTCATCGGCCAGCGCCAAATTTCGGGATACTATCCCACGTGCCTCAAGCTTGAAGACATAATTTTTGAGCAACTCCTTTCCCTTCAATTCTTCGTCACGCGCAAAATCCGCCCCCATGTGCTTGTGCTTCAATTGATAAATGTCCTTGGCAATTCGAGTGAACTGATTCTCCGGGATGGCCACGCCACAAAGCGCGCCAAAAGGTAGTTCAACCTGCCCCTTACGATGGGTGCGGAATGTTTCATCTAGGAAAACGAGCATGTAAGTCGGGAGTGAGTTATGATTTTGGGATTTTGACCCTCACTTTTCCCGTAAGCAAGCGCTGCATCAATCCGCGCTTTTGCTGGTCGAGGGCGGAGCGTTGATTGCGGAGGATGGTGAGTTGCTGATCGGCGGTGTCGAGGATGGCGGCGATTTGGCGCTGCTCTTCGAGGTCGTTGGGGATGGTGATCTTCTCGTGCATGAAGTCCGAGAGCTTGAAGGTCATTTTCTCGATGTGAACACCGTGGCTGCTGATGTAGGCGAGATGCCAAAAAGAGCGAAGCCGGGACATCCAATCGAGAAAAGGCATGTGAAGAAGTTTAGCGTCTTTCGCCACAAGCACGTCATAAGAGTCCGAAGCAAACATGCCGTCGCACTCAGAACGGACCATGCCGAGGGCACCGTGAACCACCTGCATTCGTGAGATGAGGAAGTCGCCCGTGTGGACGCGCTTCATGACCTTGGTTTTGATGTCGCCACCTTGAAGGGCTTCTCGGAAGAAGACGCCGCCGGACCGGCGGCGGATGCTCACCAATGAGTAGGTGTGATCGTCATCGAACTTCACATATCGGTCTTGCGGCTCAATCAGTTCGGAAAAACGGAAGCGCTTCCACGGTTTGGAGAAGCCCTTGAGCCTGCGTCGGCCGGTGAGGAGCTGCTGCATGATGGCCTTCTTGCGGCGCACTTGGGCTTCGATGAGTGCGTCGAGTTTTTCTAATGCCTCATCCCAGGTGGTGAGGATGTCGGCGATCTTCCGTTGTTCGGTTAGGGGTGGAGTTGGTGTCTTGAGTTTAAGGAACGCGCCCTTCTGAATCTTTTTCATGCTATCGCTCGTGCCTGAAGCAATGCGCTGCAGCGCGAGACGGTAAGGCGCGGATAGCAGCATGAATGAAAGCCATCGCATCGAAACCGTTTCTGGATCATGCGGACGCAGAAGCCACAAAGTGTCGGGCAAGAATGCGGTAGGATAGTCCTTGGGAACGAATGCGGATGCGCCCACGAGCGAAGGGGTGTTGCTACGGCTTACCAGAATCGTTTCACGCTGGGCGGCGACGCCGAGACGTGAGATCTCTGACGGCAATGGACACTTCACATCAACAGGATTGAAACGCCCCTTCGTAACACAGCTCAGGCGCAAGACTCCCGGCATGCCTTGTTCGGGTTGCTTATCTTCTCCAAGAACGCTTACGCCGGACACAGGCTGTGACACGAGTTTGCCCAGTATGCATTCTTTCCATCCCTTCGGCAGCTTCATACCCTCAGATCCTCCAGGAAAGCCTGTATCTTCGACCGCGCTTGAGCGCAACCGCCGAGCAAGTTCAAATTTTTATGAAATGTGTTCACTGGAATTGCACACTTTGAAGTTTCCATTGGCGAGACCAGACGCGGGCTACACATTGGTCAGGTATGCCGATCTCTTTGAGAATGGCGGCTTCCACGACCCACCGGAGTTTTTCATTGAGTTCAATTAGCGGCCCGTCATCCAGAATGTCTGGGTCATCACCGTGGCCAGGCGTGCCGTAATGCGTCCAGTAGTTGCGGGACTTGTGAACTTGATTCACGAAGGTTCCTCGCCTGCCGAGAAGGTTCTGAAGTTCAGCCGGGCTTTGCAGGTAGGCTTCTTTTGCCGCTTGTGCCATCGACACGTCGCTGCTGGTCGCGGTTCTCGCGCGATGAAGCGATTCGATGGCTTGCGCCAGAAAGAGGAATTCCTCATTCATCCAAAGGCCGCGCGATTCCGCGATGGCGAAGAATCGGTGGAGGACAGCTGCCCACGGCTTTTGGATCGACTCCCATTTTCTGACTACTTCGGCGAAGGTGTTTTCCACATCATCGAATGTGAAGTGGAATTCGCGATTGAGACGTTTGGGATAGAGGACTTTTTCGGCGTGGGCGCGTGGAAGCCAGACGGGCATTTCTTCCATCCTCTCTGCTCCGATGGGAACCCTGATCTCGTTGCGAAAGACCGAGACCTGCACCAGGTCAGCCGTGGTGCGCGTAGCAAGGCTGAAGAACCAGCGCCAGCGATGGATTTCTTCGAGGACATCGTCCCAGCTTCGATGCTGAGTGAATTCAAAATCGAGATAGGAGCGACTGTCCAGATGGAAGTCGCTCACACCGGGCGACATGGTCCAGCCAAGGTAAAACTCGCTCTTTGCATAACCATCCAGATTCAGAGGGATGGAGAGCTGGTCGCTGAACGGAATCGTGATCTTCGTGATTCGTTTCCAGACATGCTGATCGTCCCGCGTTTCGGCAAACCTGCCGAATGCGTAGCGGTTCAACCATTCGTCCTGATGGTCAAAGCGAAGGCGCAAGCCATCGAACTTGAGATCATCGGCACTGAGGGCCGCGCCGGAGATGGCGGCACGGCAGGAGTAGGAGTGCCCGACCATGGCGAGCGTGCTTTGGGAATGAGCCGAGTGACAGTCAATCAGTGTCAGGAATCTGCCATGCTCATCATGACCGTGCAGAACACGGCGTGCGGGAGCAAACATGGCTTTGATGACTTGCTCGCCCCGGAGTTCGGCTGTCGCGTCTGGATCTGGCTTTGGAATAGAGGGAAACATGTTTCTCAATCCGCCATAAGTGAACTTTGCGGTTTCGAGTAACGGCACCTGCCCGGCCTTGAGCTGGAGGACGCCGGAAACCTTCTCTTCTTCACAGCCGGGAACCCAGAACATTCCACGAATGTCCTGTTGATCTTCTGTGAATTGATATTCGCGGCCCATGGTAAGTTGACTAATATGTTTTCGGCAACGCTATCCAAAGTGCACGCGTCATGAGTTTTGCTTAGCGAGCTTCTTGATCTGCACGAACGCGGACGAAAGGAATTGATTTGCAATGGCGTCTGCCTCGTCACTTAAAATCGGCTCGGAATAGTGCTTCTTTATCAACTGCGTTCCATCTTGGAGGACTAGATATTGGAAATCCAAAAGCCGCACGTGGAAGCTCACCCGAAAGTCAAACGGATCAGGCGCATGCCCCCGGTAGCCGCGAAATTGGAACTGGATCGTAAACTCATGGTGTTGATTCACCTTTGGAATCATCTCATCGAATATGAGAAGGGGATCCTTCTTAGAATTGGTATTTTTAGGTGTGACCGTGATCACCTGCTCGGCAAATAACGGCGTGAGCTTCGTCATTTTGCCGGTCAGCTTTTCGATCAGGTTTTTCAATCCAAGTTCGTAAATCTCGCGCACCGCTTCGGGCGAACGAGGCTTCACCTTGTCCTGATGTTCCTGTTGGTTACGAATGAAGATAGCGAGTTCTTTTTCGACGTCGCCTGGCTCTTCGATCGCTTCACCCTTAGCCGCCTTGATGCCAGTGGACATTGACCACTCCGCAAGCCTGGCCAGATAATCTGTCAACGGCGCAAGGTCACCTGCATCAGCCAATCGCAGCGCTGTGAGATAATTCGCTTTGTCCTCGGTTCGGACGATGACGGGCAGATAGCCGCTGCGCAGCAGCACATAGTTGACCAGCAAACGAGCGACGCGGCCATTGCCATCGTCAAAGGGATGAATGAGCACGAAGTCGTGATGCAGCTTGGTGGCGAGGGCGATGGGGTGGAGGGTGGGTGTCTCCAGTTCCTGTCGCAGCCAGTTGGCGAGGGCCTGCATTTTCGGCGGCGTGTCTTCCACGGAAGCGAAGTAAAACATCTCGCCCGTCTTTGTGAGGACGTTGTTGGGCAATGTCTTATAAGCACCTGGAATGACCTCAATCTGAGAAGGCTTGCCATCCATGGTTTCCGCAGGTTTCCAGAAAGATTCCTTGAGAATGATTCTGTTTAAATCGCGGATGTCGGTCTCGGTGATGATCCGAATGGGATCGGCAGCGAGGGTGCGCACATGCTCGATGGCGACATCATGGGCTTTCATCTCCAAATACTCGCGGGTGCTGTGATTGCCAGACGTGCGGTCATGCAACAGGAGCAGCATAGTCTCGCCATACGTGAGTGTGTTACCCTCGATATGGTTGGAATGGTAGTTCCATTCAAGGCGGAGCTTCTGCCACAGGCGGTCCTGATGCTCCGTAGTAAGCGGCTGTAGAGTTTGCCATTCGGTCTGGAGGGCGGTGAGTTCGTTAGAGGTGGGGTTCATGACGTGATGGGTAGTGGTTACACTCCGAGTTCTTTAAGGTAGTTGGCCATCTTTTTACGGACTTCGGCGAGTTGGGACTCCAATGCAGTGATTTCATTTTTGACGGCATCAAGATCGATTTCTGCTTCCTCCTCGAAGGTGTCCACATAGCGAGGGATGTTCAGATTGAAGTCGTTGTCGGCGATCTCCTGCGGGGTAGCGCGGTAGGCGTATTTTTCCACCGTGGCAAAGGCGCGGTAAGTGGCAACGATCTTGTCGAGGTGCTCTGCGGTGAGGACGTTTTGGTTCTTGGCGTCTTTATACTCGCGTGAGGCATCAATGAAGAGCACGTCGCCGTGGATTTTTCCTTTATTAAAGAGCAGGATGGCAGCGGGGATGCCCGTGCCGAAGAAGAGATTAGCTGGCACCCCGATGACGGCCTCCAGCAAGTTTTCTTCAATCATACGCTGACGGATTTTCCCCTCAGCTGCGCCCCGGAACAGCACACCATGCGGGACGACGACACCAATGCGGCCAGTGCCTGCGCGAGCTGTCTCGATCATGTGGGAGATGAAGGCCCAGTCGCCTTTGGATTTGGGAGGCAATCCGCGGTGAAAGCGGTGGAAGGGATCGGACTGGGCCTCCTCATAACCCCACTTGTCGAGAGAGAAGGGCATATTGGCGACGACGATGTCGAACTTCATGAGGTGGTCGCCCTCGATGAGGCGGGGATTGCGCAGGGTGTCGCCCCACTCGATGCGGAAATTGTCCATGCCGTGGAGGAACATGTTCATACGGCAGAGGGCGTGGGTGGTGCCATTGCTCTCCTGACCAAAGAGGGCAAAGTCGCGCTCATCGGCCTGACGACCGACCTTGATGAGCAGCGAGCCTGAGCCGGAGGTGGGATCACAGATGGTGTCGCCCTTCTTCGGTGCGAGGAGGAGGGCTAGGAGCCGGGAAACCATGCCTGGGGTGTAGAATTCACCGGCTTTCTTCCCCGCGTCCGACGCGAAGCGCTCCAGCAGATACTCATACACATTCCCAATGACATCTTCCTCTCCGATGACGGAGGGCCGCAGGTCGAGCCGGGGATCGGCGAAGTCCTGGAGCAGGAGCTTCAAGCGAGCATTGCGGTCGCGGGTTTGGCCGAGCTTGTTTTCAGAATTGAAGTCCACCTCGCGGAAGACGCCTTCCAGCTTGGCCTTGTTTGCCTCCTCAATGCCAGCGAGGGCCACATTCATGCGCTCGCCGATGTCGGCCTCATTGCGCTGGGCGTAAAGGCTGAGGAAGTCGCAGCCGTCCGGGAGCTGAAAGCGCTCGCGGGCGAGGCGGCGCTTCACGCGATCTTCATCGCCGTTGTATTCCTTCAAGTAAGCATCGCGGTGGTCGCGCCAGACATCGGACATGTATTTCCAGAAGAGCATCACGAGGATGTAGTTCCGGTAGTTTTCAGCATCGACGACGCCACGGAAGGTATCGCAGGCACGCCAAGCGACGTCGTTGATTTCTGATTGGTTGACTTGGGACATAAAAATAAAAGCTTAGATGTTAGATTGTGATTTACCAGCAGCAGCGAGCAGCCGGTGATGAAGGTAATAGCTTCTTAACTGTGCGAGGTGTGCAGAGAGCCGTCGCTCGCGTGTTGCCAGCGCATCCAGCTCCACTATTTTCAACTGGGTGGCGAGTGGTGGAAGTGGTATCGCGAGCTCAGCAATATCGTGGCGCTGGATGGTCTGAACAAGTGTGCCTTTGCGGCGTTCCTTAAAATGTTGCGCGGCAGGTTCACTGCGCAGAAACCATGCGAGGTAGGCGGGAAGAACCTTGCGTGAATCCGGCTTCAGCACAAAGAACTGCGCACCGGCCAGCGTCCTTGGTTCTGACAGATCATAAGCAAAGGCTGTGGTGCGGGTGCCGCGATTCGGGAATAGGACATCACCGGGACGAAGGAAATGGTCAGCCTTGATTTTATCCTTTGGTGAGAAGCGGAGGAAATCGTTAGAGAGGAGTAATCCGTCATTCGAAATGTCACCGATGCGAATCATGCAGCAGGACCCCTTGGGATCGGGACGAGTTGCGTCCCGGCCCCGCAGGGTTGCACCCATGCGGATGTCCGCAATAGTGCCAACTGGCTGAATCAGTGATGACCTGTTCAAGGGCATTCGGGTAGGCGCAGCAGGTTATTGGGCTGCTCTCCATCGTTTTCCGTCTTCAGGTATTTGTGACCCGCTGCGGATTTTGCGATGATGACCCAGACCGACTGGGCGTTGACGCTCACGAAGAAGCGCCATTTTCCGGATTCGATTCCGGCAATGGCCTCATCTAGGCTGAGTTTCCAGCGGGTTCCGTCAGGATTAACACCGCCAATATGACGGATGCGTTCGTGCGCGCTTTGGCGGTCCGTTTTGTTGATGCACTTTATCTGTATGTTGTCTGCCATGGTGGCTTATTTGAGTAACCTTGGCCAACTCGGCAACACCAAGGAATTATTATTGATCTCCCACCACCATTCAGCTATGATATAGTTCTCTAGGCCCGATCTTCGCTTTCACAGTGATTTCGGATATTAAAAGGCCCGGCTGCCTCGCGGTTCGCCGGGTTCTTTTACCGAATTGTATAAAAGCTTATCTACTATGTCTGTGGTGTCAATAAAAAATTAAATGCAGACATCGTAATCTTGCGAGAGTTATGAACTTAGTTCTGGAGATGAGTTCTTCGGCTCTATAGGTGTCAGTAAAACTGTCAGCAGCCAGTAATGGAAGAGTCCGCAAAAGTATTCAAAAATAGTGATTGAATAAACGTGCTTACCAAGTATAAGTAGTTTATAACTAGAGTCTAATGCAGCCGATCCATACCTCAGGAGCCAATATTGTTCGCATCAGATTTCTTAGCGAAGAGATGGAGTGCATTTGTGCAGTGAATCTGCGAGTCTC
>JAYVNE010000086.1:0-16631 GCA_043758615.1 Akkermansiaceae bacterium | reverse complement strand
GACACCATGCAAACGTCTATTATACAGGCTTTGTTGGCATCAGATCCAGTGTGCCGGAGAGATTGCCAGAAAACCCTGATTTTATCCCAAATGACCCTTAAGTTAGTGCCATTCAGGACTGACCCCGTTCATGACCCCGTTCACGGCTTCCTTCCAGCGATAACTCTTGGTGAGCGCGTGGGTTTCAATGATCGTTTCCATGAATTTGCTGGTATTGTTTTTGAATGAGAGCGGTGAGTTCCTGTCCGGTGAGTCCGTGGTGGGCAGCTTCGATGAGGAGTTGTTCAATCAGCGGCTGGAGTGCCTTGAGCTGCTGCCTGCGAAGCGATGGCCTGCGGTCGGCGATGTAGCTGCCCTGTCCGGGATGGCTTTCTAAGACGCCCTCGTCGGTGAGGCGGCTGATGGCTTTCTGGACCGTGTTCGGGTTCACTCCCAGCTCGCGACTGATCACGCGGACGGACGGCATTTGCTGACCCGGCATGAGCTGGCCGGTGGCAATCGCCTTTTTCACCGCCCTAACGATTTGCTCGTAGATCGGCTCGCCTAACTGGAGGTTGATTAGAAATGGCAACATGCAACTGTATTATTTGTAGTGATACGGCTAATACGGCGCAAGGAATACTTTCAGGAATAATCGGAGAGCCGCCTGAATCGCCATTCAGCATCCCACTTGCGGGCGGTTTCACCCGGCAAGGTGGCCATCACGTAAGCCAGATGGGTCTGATAGATCTGGCGGGAAACGCCACTCTGCTCTACTACATGAGCGAGGAAGGTTGCGAAGGGAAACAAGCGTTCCTCGAAAAACGCCCGCCGGATTTCTCGAAATTTCCGAGGGTGCCGTGGTCATTTCTAACTTCTTTTTCTATGCCCGCCAAAAAGCCGCGTAAATAGCCCTCGCACAAGCAACTCCCGCCGCAGCCCGTTTTGAAGGGAGGTCTTGTTTTCACACCAAAACCACCCGCTTGACGGGAAACCATATTCCCGTATCCTATTCGTCATGAAGACGACCATCGACATTCCTGATGTGCTTTATAAACGGGCCAAGATCCGCGCAGTGGAAACCGGGCGGACCTTGAAAGATCTGGTGTTGAATTCGTTGGAGAGAGAACTCGGTCCGACGAAATTACCGCAAACCACCCCCACTTGGGCCAATCGTAAATTGCGGCCGGATTTCGAGGCAGCGATCCATGCCGGAGCTTTCTCCGACGGTACCGATTCCGCCGTCATGATTTCCGAAGACCGTTCCTCCCGCGAAGATGCTCTACTTTGACAGCACCTATCTTTTCCGGATCTATTCCGTCGAACCCGGTCATGAAGCGGTCAAAAAGTTGCTGGCACAAACCAACCAACCGGTGGCCATCGCTTGGCACGGGCGAGCGGAAATCGCCTCGATTCTACTGCGCAAACGCCGCGAAGGCGCGGACACGCCGGAACATCTCTCCAGCCTTGCGAAGCAGTTCCATGACGACTGCCAACAACTCCTTATCCGCTTTCTACCCCTAACCGAGGCGGTGATGGAGCGCCTCGAATCCGTCTTAGCCACCGCTCCGGCCACCACCAACATCCGCGCCGCCGATGCCCTGCACCTCGCCTGCGCCGCCGAGCATGGTTTCACCGAGGTCTATTCCAACGACCGCCTCTTCCTCGCCGCCGCGCCGTTGTTCGGATTGCGTGGGGTGAATGTGGTTGCAGAACCGTAGCCCACCACCACCTGATGCCTCGCCATGTTCCAAAAGACAAACACCCGTGGACTCGCTTCTGGTCTCCACGCATAGCGCGAACTCATAACACGTCGGCAGAGTTTTTCGAAGATCCGCATGGTTTATATGGCAAGCATCTTCATCCACACACTGCGAATATTTTTGAAATCACTCCCGAGACAGGTCTTTTAGTGCTTTGCGGGGAACCTGGTTTGGGAAAAACCACAGAGTTGGATCAGCTTCGTGAAAGGCTTACGACAAGCGCCAGAGAAAACGAACGGCTGATTGACCTCAAGGCCCGCACCTTTGAGTCCTTCCAAGATCTCCAAGGATATTTCGACAACCGTCCCGCTTGCCAGGCTTGGCTATCGAACGGCGTCCAACTCACCATTCTACTCGATGGCTTGGATGAAGGATTGATACGGATACCAACCTTGGTGGCCAGACTTAGCAGTTTTCTGGAAACCAAACCCACGGAACGCTTGCGACTGGTTCTCTCGTGCCGCTCGTTTGAATGGCCAGAGGCCGAGGGCGAACAGTTGGCGTCATTGTGGATGAGACCGGAAAACACCGGGTTCATTTTCGAGCTTGAGCCTCTTCGCCGTGAGGATGCACGACTCGCCGCAGAGCAAAAGGGACACGATGGGGATAAGTTCCTCCAAGCGGTTCACCACGCGGATGTCGCGTCGCTTGCTTCCCGGCCCATCACCCTCTTTTTCCTGCTCGACGAATTCCAAAGATCCCGGTGGCAACGTTTGTCGTGCCACGGAATTGATCGACGGCGGCCTGCTTCGCGAAAACGCCGTTGAACAAGTCTTGGGCACTGGAGTCTTCACAGCATTAGGCGGTGATTGTTTTGGATTCACCCACCAAACATTCGCTGAATGTTTGGTGGGACAGATACTCTCCAAACTACCGCTTCCCCAGCTACGCACCTTGCTCTGCGCAACAGATCCGACGAGCGGAGCCGAGTATGTGATACCTCAGCTTGTCGAACTTGCCGCATGGGTGGCGGGCGACCATGCGAAGTTTTTCACGCATCTGATTGATATTGATCCGGCGGCATTGCTCCGCAGTGGAGTGAGATTTGCCGCACCGGACCAGAAATCCAGACTCGTCGAGCGCCTGCTTAATCTGGCGGGAAAAAACCAATTCTTTGACGAGTCGGGATATTGGCGGTTCTGGCGCGATCTCGATTATCCAGAACTTCCCCAGCAATTGATCGCCGAGCTAACAGATCCTCAACGCCATCTGATGGTCCGAAGAGTCGCCCTCGACATCGCGGAAGCATGTCGTCGATCAGAACTCGTTCCGCCCCTCTTCGAGATTCTGAAATCACAGGACGGGGATCGCTATTCCCGGAGTTCCGTCGCAGATGCGTTCTGCGCTTCGATGCCGAACGACCGCTTGGCTGAACTTGAACCGCTGGCTCGCGGTGAGGTCGGCCCCGATCCAGATCAGTCGATTCTTGGAGAAGCTCTTCAACGCCTTGTTCCAAATTACTGGTCCGTGGCCGATGCTTTGCCATTCATCGGACGAACCAAGAATTCCAATTACATAGGCAGCTACTGGCGGGCTTTGGACGACCTTCCCAAGCATCTGAATGATAGCGACATTCTCCCCGGACTCCGGGCGATCCAAGCGTGGGAAGGCGGCTTTTCTGACACGAGTTACCGGAGAAAACTCTGCGTGGCCCTTTTGTCGAGGGGATTGGAACTCATCGACGATCCTGAAGTTTGCGCCGAGCTGGTGAAACTCTGGACAACGAAGTCTAGGAACTATCAAGCGTTCTTCAGAAAGGGTGATCGGAACGATTCAGAATTCGAAATGATGAAGGAAGAATCGCGGCGCAAATGGATCGCTGCAATCATCAACGCGTATTCCCCTGAATGACGAAGGACATGGTCACTACCATCTGCACCATGACATCGCAGACTATCCGGGATGGGCTAACATCTCTGAAGAACAAAAGAAATTCGTTCGTGCAGCGGCCCGAAGATTTTTGCTTGAGCGGTCGGATGGGTGGGAGGAATTCGGCAAACAAACAAACAAACTATTCAGAGCCGGGATTTGTTGCCGTTTGGCTACTCCGTGATGAGATCAAATTGGATGCAACTTTACGCGATGCCATAAAGTCAAAATGGATCGCTGCGATTCTTGGAAGCTGGGATTCGTCTTCTGATCATGCTAAGGAACTCTTCGCACTTGCCTACGAAATCAATCCAGAGCGGACGATCAACGGTTGGATTCGGGAGATACGGCGAGACAGCGAGCGGCATGGACCCCCCTTTGCGATTCGCAGGGCTGAAAAGTGCTTCGATCAAACACTCGCGGAAGAACTCATTAAGCTCATCAAGATACTCAGAGATCCCAAGTCGATAAGAATGGCGATTTACGAGATGAAAGCCTTTGATAAGCATCTGGCCGGAGATCTGACAGCCTACCTTTTGCGGCGCGAAATTGGACACCGAAAACCTTGTGAGAGAATGCTCGAATCACTCATGATTGCCGGTCTGGGAACGGAATCACGACAAGTTTGGAGATTGGTTTTTCCACTCCTTGATTCGCGCCTGCAACTCGCCAAACGCATCATGTTCAGTGTTGCCGATGATGCGGATTCGCGCGACGCAAGTCTCTGCAAGGAGCTGAAAGAAGACGAAATTGCAGACTTTTACCTGCTTCTTTGTCGCCTTTTTCCTCTTTCCGAAGATCCTGGGGAACAATCAGGCTGGGTGACACCTCGACGTGCTGCAACCCATATCCGAAGCGGAGTCTTGGGAACCCTCGGCGGGCGAAGCACTTTCGCCGCCTATGCCCAATTGATGCGCCTTGCGGCTGTCCTTCCCGATCAAGCGACATGGCTGCACTACCGAGCCCAGCAAACCCTAAGCACTATCCGGCGCAATGAGTGGCAGCCCTTTCCATTGCCCGAGCTTGCTGCAGTTATCGCGAGTGATCACAAGCGCATCGTTCGTGACAACGGCGATCTCATGATTTTGGTTCTGGAGTCATTAGAAGACCTGCAAGGGCATCTAACGAAAACCACGCTTCCGGCCGTGGAGAACCTTTGGCAATGGGAGGAAGCGGGGCTGAAGCGAAAGAACTTCCGCCACAAGGATGAAGAGGCGGTTTCAGACTATGTCGCCCGATGGTTGCGCGACAAGATCGGCCCATCTTCCAAAGTCGTAGTGAACCGCGAGGTGCAACCCCGCCGAGGACAGAGAACCGACATACTCGTGGAGGCTTGGAGTCACTCGCCAAATGGCAGGAGCCGACAGGAGACTCCGTTGAGTGTGACCATTGAGGTGAAGGGATGCTGGAACGATGAGATCAAAACCGGTGCCAAAAACCAATTGCTTGATCGATACCTTCGGCCATTCGGACGCACGCACGGGATCTTTCTCGTTGCATGGTTCCACAGCCCCAGCCATGTGAAGCTCGATCCGAATCAAAAGACCGAGCTGAAGCACGAAATGTTTACCGACGCAAAGCAGGCAGTTGCGGATTTTGTGAAGCCAGCTCAGATCGCCGGATTCATGATCGCACCTTTCGTCCTCGATTGCAGGTTGCCACAAAATACTTGCCACCGTGGTGTGCAAAAAATTACTTTGCGCAATAGGTTCGTTGCGCGGTCATCCACGCGAAATTGGTTTTCCGCAGAATCAGCTCACCCGCCACCAAATCATCCGCCGGGGTGAAGAACTTGCGTTTAGATGGCGGGTGCGGATGAGAAAGTCGATCTGGTGCCGGAATAATAGCTGACTTTGTCGGCACTAAATCGACATGATGCCGTTTCAGGACTAATCAAAATCATGGGCATCGCCCGCTGCATTTACCTTCACTAAAATGACCTCCATTGAAACGGCTGGAACAGATGAAGTTGAATTCCGCGAACTTGAATCGCGGCGGGAGGAGTTGATCCGAGAGCGTGGGCGCTTGCTGGCGGAGAAAAGGGTGGGTCTCAGTTCCGATTCAAGCTCATCAGCAAACGCAGCACATACCAGAACAGCAATGCGATGCTCGCGAAGAGCGATAACGAAGCCGCGACGTGTTGGCCCGGCTGATAGCGGTGGATCAGGTTGCTGGTGTTATAGAGAATCGAGCCGGACGCAAAAATCACCATCGCTGCGGAAAACCATAGGCCGAGGGAAATCGGCAGGATGAACGAAGCCACAATCAGCCCCAGTGCGACAAACCCACCGATCTTAAGAAATCCGCCGATGAAGCTGAAATCCTTCTTCGTGGTCAGCGCCACCGCCGAGATCCCAATGACCATCGCCACCGTGACAAGCCCGGCCTGGAGAATGAGCGAGCCATCTGGTGTCATCACCATGGCCAGCACGATCATTGGCAGGAAAATCACCGCCTCCGCCACCGTGTAGAGCGCCAGTCCGGCGTATTGCATCGTTTGAGAGGACCCATTCGTCGCCCAGCGTTCTGCCACCCAAGAAACCGCCATAAAGGCTCCCATCACGAGTAGCCACGAATACTTGCTCGCTCCGAGAAGTCCCAACGCCGTTTCCCCCAAGCCCATGCTGAGAAACGCCCATTCTAGCGCCACAAAAAGCGCCACCGCCCCGGCCAGGTGAGCATAAGTCTTGCGGATGAATTCAGCACGCGCGGACTCCGGCGATTCGGAAACCAGGCCGACGGCGTAAGGATTGTTAATGTGAGTATTCATAATTTTGAGTTGCTCCAAGATTCCATGCCAGATCCCTATCAGTCAGGCAATCTCTAAAAATCTTTAGAAGATACGAAATGGGTCGATCTCCGTGCCTCGTCCGGGTTTCACTCGCGCCGTGCCTGCCATGTTCAAAGCTTGCCTGCTTGCCGCGCGCCCAAAAACGCTACCCGCCGCCATCGTGCCGGTGTGGGCGGGGTGCGTGCTGGCATGGAAACTGAGTGGAAATTTTAATCTCCTGCTCGCGCTGTGCACCGTCGGCGGAGCGATCTCGATTCAGATTGCTACGAACTTTTTCAACGATGCCATCGATGCAAAAAAAGGTGCGGACACCGAGCACCGCCTCGGCCCGACGCGTGTGACCGCCTCGGGGATGATGGAATCAAAAACCGTGATGAGGCTCGCGATGTTGTTTCTGGGACTCGCCGTGGCTTGCGGTGTGGTGCTCTATCAGGCGCGCGGCTGGCCGATCATCGCCATCGGCATTCCCTCGTCATTTCTCGCCTATGGATACACCGGTGGGCCATTTCCGTTAGCCTATCGGGGAATGGGCGAATTGTTTGTCATTCTGTTCTTCGGTCTCGTCGCCGTTACGGGCACCGTATTTATCCAGACCGGTGGCTGGCCGCGCGAGGCGCTTCTGTTAGGATTGCAAACCGGGCTTCTCTCCGCAGTCCTGATTTCTATCAACAACATGCGCGATCGTGAAGAAGACGCCACCACCGGTAAGCGCACTCTCGCTGTCCGCTTTGGCCCGAAAGTCGCCGTCGCAGTGATTTGGCTGGAAGTTAAAATCGCGGCATTTGCCGGTCTCGCCTGGATCGCCTTTGACCATCCGGCACTGGCGATCGCAGGAGCGCCGGTGTTTTTGTTAGGCTTGCGAATTATGTGGGGCGTGATGACCTTTCCCCCCGGCCCGGCGTTCAACCGCCTGCTTGCGCTCGGCGGTGTGCAGCTCATTATTTTCGCCGCTGCCTATCATGTAGCCGCGGTCTTCGGGTGAAATGGTCAAAGCCTCGGGGATTTCTTCTGCTGAGCATGGAGAATTTTTTGACACACTTGAAATTTTTCATCCTTTGAAACGTATTCGAGCACCTTATCCACTATCCCCATGACTTTGAAACCTTGTCTCCTCTTGTCCTGCCTCGCGCTGGCGCCCGCCCTCAAGGCAGAACTGGTCGTTCCGGCGATCATCAGCGATCACATGGTCCTTCAACAAAAGCAGGCCAATCCAATCTGGGGCTGGGACACGCCAGGGACCAACGTCACCGTCTCGTTCTCCGGGCAAAATCTATCAGCCACCGCCGGAGCTGACGGGAAATGGACCGTGAAACTCGCGTCGCTTCCTGCGAATGCCACTCCACAATCTATCATGATTACCGGCACCTCAAAACGCGAGATTAAAGACGTGCTCCGGCTAGTCTAACATTGGCTACACCCTCGCCCGCGAAACTAATGGCGATCTCGAAGTGGCGGCTTCGGATTTCCCGAACCTCCGCCTGCTGAAAATCCCACTCAAAGGTACGCAGGAACTTCAGACGAATTTTAAAAGCTCTTGGCAGCCGTCCAGCCACGCGTCCTCGGGAAGTTTCAGCGCCGTTGGCTTTCTCTACGGACGCTACCTCCATCAGATTCTCAAGGCCCCCGTTAGCCTGATCGATAATTCTTGGGGTGGCTCGGCTGCTGAAGCCTGGGTCCGTCGTGAAACGTTAGAGAAAGAACCTCTTTTCAAACCGCTGATGGAATCCACCGTGAAACAGGTGGAAAAACTCATGTCCGCGCAAGCCAAGGCCGATCTCGAAACCGCTCGGACGAAATGGAAAGTAGAAGTGGAAAAGGCCAAAGCCGAAGGCACAAAACCACCTAACGCGCCGACAGATTGGCTCACCGCACAGTATCGCCCGGGCAACATTTTCGCGGGCATGCTCAACGCCACCATCGGCTACGGCATCAAGGGAGTGATCTGGTATCAGGGGGAAACCAATGCTGATCGCGCCGCCGAATACCGTGATCTTTTTCCCTTCATGATTACCCAATGGCGCAAGGAGTGGGGCCAAGGGGATTTCCCGTTTTATTGGGTCCAGCTCGCCGATTTCAAAGCCGAAAAATCCGATCCCGGCGAGAGCGCTTGGGCGGAACTCCGCGAGGCGCAGACGCTTACGATGAAACTTCCTAACACCGGCCAAGCCGTCATCATCGACGTTGGCGAGGGCAAGGACATTCACCCGCACAACAAGCTGGCCGTCGCCGCCCGCTATGCCTGGGCGGACAACCCGGTCTGCAATCTCTATTCGGAATCCGGCCTGCCCGTCACCCCATTTCGCACAGATCATCTTCAAATGATCACCCAGTCAAAATAACTCGGGAACGCCACCCACATGAAAACCCATCTCGCCCGCGCTTTCATTTTCACACATCCTCATGCGCGGCAGTATATCCTTATCATGGTAAATTAAAGGAAATCGGAGGGGGGATTATTCTCCTAGGCCATAGCCCGCCAGCCGCCCGCCGAGTAGCGGTGGCAGCTTGTTCCTTCCAGGGCGCAGAGGTGGATCCAGCCGTTGTCGAATAGCGCACGCACGCCGGACTGGGCGGCGAGCACCGCATTGATATTTTCTCGTCTGGCCTCGATGAACACCGTTAGGCGGCGTGGTTCGTGGATGAATTTTTCCCCGTCGTGGATCGACTGCAATGGCAGGCCTGTCCTGATATCACCGCCGTTGCCCTCGAACACACCGAGGCCGCCAGCGACGTTGTGCAGGGTCTTGTTACCGCTACCGTAGCGCTGTGGGTCCACCCGCGAGGCATAGTATTGCAGGTTGATCCAGCTCGCGACGACGACGGGAGCGCAGAGGATGAGCGTGAGCACCTTGTTCTCCGGGTCAGCGGCGGCGTCGTAGTCATGGAGGAAAACCCTGCCATCCAGCTTAAGCGCAGCGGTCCTACTGCGTGGTGTGGCGACGAGTGCGGCGTTGTTAGCCAATCCCCATTCAGGCCGGACTTCCGAAATATCCGCCGCACGGGCATTCACGCTGGCGCGGAGTTTTCTGGCAGCCACCGTTGCCAGACCCAACGATGGCGCACGCTCGCACAAGGCGTTGGCACCGGCAACCGCGAGTGCGGAGCGCAGGCTGCTGACATCCGACGCATGGCTAACAGGAACCCGCTCCAGATTGAAGAGTTCGACGCCGTCCGTGGAAGTGTTATGGAGACCCGCGACGAAAACCGTGTCCGCAGGGATTTGAATTCCTTTGTCTGCAAGGTGGGCGCGCACGGCGGGATCATTGAGCGCGGTGGCGGCGAGCCGGGCATTCACATCGCCAGCATGGCCACCGCAGGCACCGCAATCGAGACCGGAGGCGTAGGGATTGTTAGCGCTTTGGCTGCCATGGCCGCAGACGAGCACGAGCCGCGCGAAGTTTCTGGTTAGACTCATGTTGCGAAGCGCGCCTTCCGCCATCGCAGCCCGCGTTTCCGTAGAGGCATCGTCGCCGCCCTCGAATCCAGGAGCCACGGGTGAACAGATAGATTCTGAGGCGGAACGGCGACGAGCAAGCGCCGCTCCGAAGGCAAGCCCGGCAGCCTCGACGAAAGAGAAGCACGAGGTGGCGGAGTTTTGAAATGCCTTCCATGCCCCGGCCTCGGCCCGTGCGGCCTTGGCGCTGGCAGTTAGGCCGGCGGGAAGTGGCTCGCAGGTCACCACAGGCGGCACTAGCAGAACCGGGCAACGCGTGGCGGCGATGTCGGAGCCCGCAGGCCTGTGGGCGACCGGGAAGCCGAAAAACCCAGCAAAGCCAATCGTTTTCGCGTATGGCGCGGCAGCTTCAAGGTGTCTCCGAAATACTTCCGAGCGCACGTCGATACAGAAAATCGCCTGAAACGACGGCCTTTGCGTGGGGGTCACCGAGGGCTGTGCGACAAGTGCTGCTGCTAGATTGCGTTGATAGCCGACCTCGTAGGCGAACTGCCAGCGGACAAGCGCGGCCAGTTGAATGGCGTCGTTTGCGGGGCTGAGCTGCTTTTTCCAATTGGCACGAAAAAGAGTGTCGTGTGCGAACGCATGGAAAAGCGCAGCATCGTAGGCCAAGCGAATGGCGAGCAAGTCGCGCAGTGCGGAGTTTGCCCCGTCCCGCATCGTATCCTCGCGGACGAGATATTGGGTGTAGCCCGCCCAGCCGGAAATTGTCGCGAGCTGGCGGTGGAGAAAGTCGGTTAGATCGACATTCGGAGGAGCTAACATTTTCAAGCAGTGCTCGGTGCAGGCGGTGGCGTCGTCTGGGAGACTGGCGACAAATGCGCGGAATCCTGTTAGCCCGAATGCTTCGGGATTGCGGTCGTGCGTGGCGGCCTCGCGCCAGGCGGCGAAGAGTCCTAACGACTGCCAAGGTGAGCGCCAAGTGGTTTGGTTTTCGTCAAACGTGATGGCGCACCACTTGGAAATTTCCTCGATGATGAAAACACTCCAGTGAGCACGCGGCCGTTCGGAGTCCAACAGATCGGCGACGGTAACGATCGACTTGACCTCGGGCGAGGCGGATGCATTTTTCAGAGCTTCTATCAATTTTTCAACCGTCCACTCGGTGTCAACGGCCTCCGCGAGATCGGCGGCGGTGATCACGCCGGATTCGTAAGCAGCGAGATAATCGTCGGCGGACTGGAGTGGCGCGGCACCGGTCGTGCGTTGGAGGAGTTCGCAAGCCTCGGGAAACGAACGGTCAGCCAGTCCGACGAAAGGATTGACGGCGACGAAATGCTTGAGCGGCCAAAGCGGCGGAATGCGGGAAAGAGCGTTTTCGATGGTGGCTTCCATGGCGGGCGTGGGTTGGGAGATTTCGGCAAGTGAGGTCATGGGGAAAATGAGACTTTAATGTTAGATTTGGGGTAGGCATGGTAAGTCTAACCAACTCGGTGACGCGGCCAGAGGCGGCCTAGCAGTCTGTTAGCCGATGTGCCGACGTAAAAGCCGTTCAGCGCGTGGACATAGAGCTTGCGACCGAGCGGGTGGTGGCCGGCACGCCAGACGAAGGATTGAAAAAGGAAAAGGCTGGTGAAAACCACGCCCGCCGCGATGACCAAGACCGGCGGCGGCGTGAGGTGCGGCAGGTTTGAAAACAAGGCTGAGGCACCTGCATGGAGTGCGAAACTCGCAACCGCGATACCAACCGCAGCGGCAGTTCCGAGCATGATTGTGCGCACCCCGCCACCTGCGGACCAGGCCCGGGCAATGCCGTATGCCAGCGCCAGTGCGAGCACCACGGCGAAGACTCCGGTTTCGTTTTTCGTGGCAGGGGAAAATACAGTTAGAGCAGTGGCCCCGGCAGCGACGAGCAGACTGCCGGTTAGCAATCCCAGCGCCAGCGCGGGAGTTTGCAAACGGATCGCGGCGCGAGGCACGGCACCCACGGTCGATCCTGCATGGAGGAAAGCGTGTGCTTTATAAAGCGAGTGCGCGACGATGTGGAGCAGGGCTAGCCCGAAGGCACCAAGCCCGCATTGCAGCAGCATGAAGCCCATTTGCGCGATGGTCGAGTAAGCGAGAGCACGTTTCACACTCGGCTGGGCGAGCATCACCACCGCGCCGAAAGCCGCCGTGATGGCACCTAACACGGCAAGCGTGGCAAGCGCGGCAGGCGCGTGGACGAACAGCGGACTCAGCCGCACCACCAGGAAACCACCGGCATTGATGATTCCGGCATGCATGAATGCGGAGACCGGCGTCGGCGTTTCCATGGTGTCCGGCAGCCAGCTATGGAAGGGAAACTGCGCGGACTTGAGCGCAGCACACGCGGCTAACAGAAATCCGATCAGGGGCAAACCGGATGTGTGACCCGCCGCAACCGCAGCGAAGAGAGCGTCAAATTCCCAAGTCCCGAAATGGTGATAGACCAGCACCACGGCAGCGAGCAGGAACCCATCGCCCATCCGGCTAACCACGAATTTTTTCCGCGCCGAAAAGACCGCCCCGGCCCGCTCCGGGTAGTGCAACAGCAAGCGGTGCAAAAACAAGCTGGTGGCCACCCACGCCACCATGAGCAGCAGCAGATTCCCCGAGAGCACGAGAGTCAGCACGGCGGAAAAAGTTAGACTCATCCATGAAAAAAACCGCGCCTGCTGAGGATCACCGGCGAGATAGTGGCGGGAAAACCGGATCACCGTGAGCCCGAGAAAAGCGACGAGCAATGCCATGACTGCGGCGACCACATCCACGCGCAGAGAGAGCGCGAAGCCGGATTCCACACCGAACGGCGCAAGACGCACGCCATGCGGCCCTGCTAGAATCAGCCCGCCAATAACGGCGAGCACGAGGGTCAACGAGCCGCTGGCCGCGCCGATGACGAGTTTACCCGCAGTGGCGGCGGAACGGCCGCGGGCGGCGAGTCCAGCGAGTAATGGTAGCGCGGGAATGGCGAGGAGTGAATAGGAGAGCAGTGCTTGCATTCCCACGACTCTGCGCGATTCAGCAGTTTTAGACAAATAGAGGCTTTAAAAGAACTGCATAAGTTTTATTTAATGCCGCCATGCCGTTCCTGAACTACCACCACCTGCGATATTTCCGCGCGATCGCCCGCGATCTCAGCCTCGCGAGGGCGGCGGAAAAGCTCAATCTCTCGGCTCCAGCGCTGAGTCTGCAACTGAAACAGTTAGAGGAAAGCCTCGGACACAAACTCTTCGAACGTGCATCCGGCGGTCTCTTGCTCACCGAAGCAGGCCGAGTCGCACTCGACTATGCGGAATCCATCGGTCGCGCCGGCGAGGAGCTGATGGACGTGATGCAGCACCGCCCGAGTGGCGGGCGGCAAATCTTGCGCGTGGCGGCGGTGGCCACCATGTCCCGAAACTTTCAGTTAGAGTTTCTCAAGCCAGCCTTGCACCGGGCGGATGTCGAGGTGGTGGTTCGTTCGGGCAACCTTCGTGATTTGTTAGCGATGTTGCACGCGCATCAGGTGGACCTCTTGCTTTCCAATCAGCCCGTCCGCCGCGATGCGGAAACTCCGTGGCACAGCCATCTGCTAGAAGAGCAACCCGTGAGCCTCGTAGGCACGGCGAAATGGAAAAAGAAGCGGCTGCGGTTTCCCGAAGATTTCCGCGATGTGCCGGTGATGTTGCCAAGCTTGGAAAGTAATACTCGCGCGGGTTTTGATCGGCTCCTGGCTGCGGCGAGCGTGCGGCCCTGCATCATGGCGGAGGTGGATGATATGGCGATGCTGCGCTTGTTAGCGCGTGAGGGCGACTGTCTCGCGCTCGTTCCACCGGTGGTGGTGCGCGATGAAATTGAACGCGGCGAACTGGTGGAAACCCATCGTATTCCGCAGTTGAAGGAAACGTTCTACGCCATCACGCCCAGTCGGCGTTTTCCGAATCCGTTAGTGGGGGAGTTGGTGCAACGCATGACGGGAAAGAAAAAGTAAGTTTACCTAGGTCCCGTCATTTTCGATGGAGTCAGCAAATCATCGAGCTGCTCCTTGCTGAGCCAGCCTTTTTCGAGCACAAGATCATAAACGCTGCCGCCGGTGGCGAGTGCCTCCTTGGCGATGGCGGCGCTGCGTTCGTAACCTAACACGGGATTGAGCGCGGTGACGAGGCCGATGGAATTCTGGACGTAGGCGAGGCAGCGTTCGACGTTTGCCTGGATTCCGGATATGCAACGGGTATGCAGCGTGATGGCTGCGTTTCTCAAAAGCGTGAGGCCGAAGAGCAGGTTGAAGGCGATGATCGGCTCCGCCATGTTCAGCTCCAGCTCGCTCGCTTCCGAGGCCATGGCGATGGTGACGTCCGCGCCGATGATCTGATAGCAAACCTGGCTAACAACTTCCGGGATGACGGGATTCACCTTGCCGGGCATGATCGAGGAGCCAGGCTGCATCGCGGGTAGGCGGATTTCATAGAGGCCGCAGCGGGGCCCAGAGGAGAGCCAGCGCAGGTCATTGCAGATTTTCGAGAGCTGCACGGCGGCGGCTTTCATCGCGCCACTCAACAGGGAGAAGGCACCGCAGTCTTGGGTGGATTGCACGAGATTGGCTGCTAGATAGACGGGTAGTCCGCTGATTTCCGCGAGGTAATTGGTGCAAAGAACCGCATATCCTGGAGGGCTGTTAATCCCGGTTCCGATCGCCGTGGCTCCCATGTTGACGGATAGAAGCTCCTCCGAGGCACGTTCGAGATAGCGGATGCCATCGCCGATGGAGGCGGCATAAGCGCTGAATTCCTGACCGAGTGTCATCGGCACGGCGTCCTGATTCTCGGTGCGGCCCATTTTGAGAATTTCGGAAAATTCGGCAGCTTTATTTTCTAATGCGTGCTTCAACTCCCGCAAAGCTGAGGTGGCATCGCGCAATGTTAGAATGACCCCAAGCTTGATGGCGGTGGGATAGGCGTCGTTGGTGGATTGCGAGCGGTTGACGTCGTCGTTCGGGTGGAGGAATTCGTATTGGCCTTTGCGGTGGCCGAGGATTTCTAGCGCGCGGTTCGCGATGACCTCGTTGGCATTCATGTTAGTCGAGGTGCCCGCGCCACCTTGGATCATGTCGATGGTGAAATGCTCGTGCCATTTTCCCGCAATGATTTCGTCGCAGGCAGTCATGATGGCATCGGCGCGCTCGGGCTTGACCACGCCGAGCTCCTTGTTAGCGGTGGCGGCGGCTTTTTTCACATAGGCTAGGCTGCGGACGAAGTGGCCGAAGTGGTTGAGTGGGATGCCCGAGATAGGAAAATTTTCCATACCACGTAAGGTTTGCACGCCGTAGTAGGCGTTGTCTGGAAGCTCGCGCTCACCTAACGAATCATGCTCTTTGCGCCACGTAGCTTCCTCGGGAGCCTTGCTGGAAAAAGTGCGTTCGTTAGCCGCGCGCAGCCGGGTGCTCAAGCGGCGTGCGATGTGGCCGACCATCCGATAGAATACCTCCGGCTTGCTCGCGCGGAGTTCGTCGAACACCTCGCGCCGGATCAGCCAGACTTTGACATCGTTGAGCGCCACGGCGGATGCGGAGTGCGGAAGATCATCTAACAATACGCCTTCGCTGAATGCCGTGCCGGCGGTGAGCGTGGCAAGGCGGGTGGTGCTGCCGTGATTGCCACGAACGATTTCGACCTCGCCTTTTTCCACGATCGCCATCCATAAGCGCGGCGCAGATTCGTGGAATAAATACTCACCCGCCTTGTAGAAGTGGGAAGCGCCGTGGTTCATCAGGGCGGTGAGCTCCTCCGCCTCGATGGACATCGTTTTGGCCAGCGATGCGATTTGTTTTTCAGAGAAAATCATGTGTCCTGAAGTTGGCGAAGACAGGCGGGACGTCAAGATTTCCGCTAAAATCGGAAGGTCGGCACTCGGTGGGCTTGCAGATCTTCCGGCATCTCTTTAGAAAATCTCCGTGGCCGCCAAAGCAAAGACTCCCCCTAAAAACGCCGGTAATTTTTTCGCGGTCGTCGGCAGCGATGAGGGACTGGTCCGCGAAAAAGCGCTTGTCCTCTACAACCAGCTCACCGGCGGCGTGGACGATGGCTTTACCCACGAGACCATCGACGGCATCGCAGACAACTCCGAGTCCGCCTTCGAGATCTGCTCCTCCACCGTGCAAGCCCTGCTGACCATCCCGATGTTCGGTGGGGACAAAGTGGTTTGGCTGCGCAACGCAAATTTTCTCGCGGATAACGTCACTGGCCGCTCGCAGCGCACTGAAGCTGGCGTCGAAAGTCTCAAGGCCACTCTCGAACGCGGCATCCCTAACGGCGTGAAATTCCTCATGACCGCGCAAGGCGTGGACAAGCGCCGCGGGTTTTGGAAATTCATCGAAAAAGCCGCCGATGTTCAGGTCCACGACCGCATCGACACCAGCCGCGAGGGTTGGCAAGACGACGTCGCCTCGCTCGTCACCAAGCGCGCCCGCGAGCTGAACCTCAGTTTCGAGCCGGACGCCATGGCCCTCTTCGTCATGCTCGCCGGTGAGCAGTCCCAACAGATCGGCAACGAACTGGAAAAACTCGATCTCTATCTGGGAGAAGAGCGTCGCGAAGTCACGGAGGACGACGTCCGCGTGCTCGTTCCGCTCAGCCGCGCCGCCGTGGTTTTTGAAATTGGTAAGGCCATCCAGTTAGGAAACGCCGCTCGCGCCATCCAGCTCATCGACCAACAACTCGAAGCCGACGAATCCGCCATCGGCATCATGCGCGCCTCTATCATCGGTGTCGTTAGAAACCTGTTTATGGCGAAGTTGATCATCGAAAAATTCAAAGTCCCGACCGGCAACTACAGC
>JAYVNE010000085.1:0-43053 GCA_043758615.1 Akkermansiaceae bacterium | reverse complement strand
CCGCCCGGAGTGGATGAGGATCAGGAAGCCTGCCTCCCGGCTCACGAGCCAAGCTCTAGAACCAAAAATTCAAGGGGAGTTTTACACACCGATCTATTTGCAATTTGGATTGGGGCGAGAAGTCTCATCTGGATCGACGGCTTGGGACTGTTGCTTCAGGAAGAAATACACGATGGTTAAGATCACGCATAGAGCCAGAAGCCAGATAGGCAGCGGCCAAAGCGTAAATGCCACGACTTGAAAGGTCCAGGAATAGGCATACAAGTCGCCACTATGGAAATCATGCAAAAGCGCTACAGTTCTTGTTACAAAATGCACCGAGACCAAAACTGCCCATATCGCGCATACCGAAAAGGTGATGATTGTTGCTCTTTTCATTTTCTTCGGCTATCAGTTTTATCGGTAACACCAGCGGACGTAATATCTCGAAACGACTACGCCTCGGAAATCTGTCAGAATCCCTTTATTTGACAAGGCGTATCCGGGAGATGGGTGGGCATCTCAGGCGAGTTTCCCTGTGCCGGACTGGAGCTACCTAATCTAGCAGAGATGAGGGGTTGGGGGTGAGAACAGGAGTGTTGGATCTACTGGTGCTGGAGTGGCCCGACTTCGCGAGAGCTACGCCGGGTCAAATTTGAGAGTTTTTCACACCGATCCTTCAAAGACAATTTCTCATCTTTTCCGATGCAAGTCGTCTGCGGCTCACTATATTGTCATCTTAGAAAGTTTATTTCATGAAGCTGGCCCTCTCTTTTGTTTTCGCTCTCGCGCTGAAATGTCCCGTCGTATCCGCTGCGGAGCAGGTCATCACTCTCGGTGATTCGCTCACCTACGCTTATGAATCCGAGTTTGGCACCCAAGTCGATATTCCGTTTGTGATCAGCTATGGTGATGGCTTCGGCTCAAAGGTAAGGAACTGGGCTGAAATTCTTAACAAACCGATCTATCGAAATGCCTCGTTCGATCTAGGGGATCGAGATACCCTGCACATCATCGGCGGGGTGGATTTCTTCTTCCGCAACCGCTACAACTGGGCGCTGCCCGGAATGAAAATTGCCGAGCTGCGAAAGTTCCTCAATCACGAAGCGACTCTCAACTCGATGCTGGGTCCTGAGCTTGCTAATCTGTTAGCTCTCACGAATTTTAATGAAGCTGAGGATTTTGCCATCGGCGAACTCGAAACCCAGATTCAGACCACTGCCGAGCGGCTCACCCTTTTAATTGGCGGAAATGATATCCGCGGGGTGTATGGAGATATCTATAAATTCAATTTACCTGGCACGTTCGTTGCAGATTTCGTTAGAGACGCAACGATCATCATCGACCGCGTCCAACTCCTCCGGCCAAACCTCCAAATTGTGCTCGTCAATGTGCCACACGTGGGAATCACCCCGGAGGTCAAAGCAAAATGGCCAACCGATCCGATCAAAACGGGCCGTGTCACGACGGTGCTGTTGGATTTGAACCGCCAGCTCGCAGCTCTCGCTACGTCGAGAAACATTGGCTATGCAGATGTTTTTACCCCCACTCTGCCTTTGCTTTCTGATGCGCCGCTTTGCATCCACGGCATCACCATTGCGAACAGCGGCTCCACCAGCGGGAACCTCGGTTACGTTTGGCTGAATGGACCCGTTAGTAAAAACTTCCATCCTAACACGAGTGCGCAGGCAATCATCGCGAATGCAGTCATCGCGGCTTTCAACACACGCTATCAGACCGCCATCGCACCGCTTACCGCAACGGAAATTCTAGGCGGGATGTTAGCAAAAACCTCCACGCAAATCGACATGACCTTCACGAATTGGATGACGGCCTTTGGCCTCACGGGTCTGTCTGCTAGAGATGATTCCGATGGTGACGGCATCACTGCCGGGGTTGAATTTGCGCTCGGGCTAAATCCGACTTTGAGGGATTCCGACATGATAAGCACCCGCATCACCGGCAATGCACTCGAGTTGGCCTACCCGATCCGCCTGCCTGTTTCTAGCCGCTACACCCTCACTCCCACCCACTCTGCGAACCTGACTTCCTTTACCGCCGTTTCCCCCTTGCCCGCAGTTGGCGTGGATGGACTCGCACACGCGAGGCTACCGACCAGCAGTGCACGCGGCTTCATGCGCCTCGAAGCGACGGTGCCGTGAATTTTCAAACTCGGGGGTGCGGCTGATCTTTGAGTTCCTTCCTGCTTCATGGGCTCTATGACTTCGCTTCCTTTTGATTTTCCGCGGATGGGCTCTGGACGGGGGCGATTCGGGGGCATACACCTCGGACATGACCGTTCGCACCCGATTTGCACCCTCACCCACCGGCTATTTGCATGTGGGCGGGGCACGCACCGCATTGTTCAACTGGCTTTTCGCCCGCAAACACGGCGGGGTTTTTGTCTTGCGGGTGGAGGATACGGACGAGGCGCGAAACACCGAAGAGGCGCGTCAGGCGATTTTCGATGGGATGAGTTGGCTGGGCCTCGACTGGGATGAAGGTCCGGAAAAGGGCGGAAATTTTGGCCCTTACTATCAGAGCGAGCGGCAGGGAATTTATGACGCTTGGTTTCAGAAACTCGTCGATGCTAAGCGCGTTTATGAAGACGGCGGAGCGTGGCGTTTTCGTTTTGATAGAAAACCGGTGACGATGAATGATCTAGTCTGCGGCGAGGTGACAATTGATTACCGGGATGAGTCTAACACGCCCGACATGGTGGTAAAACGATCGGACGGCTCCTACGTCTTCCACTTCGTCAACGTGGTGGATGATCTTGAAATGGAGATCACCCATGTCATCCGCGGCGAGGATCATTTGATGAACACCCCGAAGCATCTGCAGCTCATCGAAGCCTTCGGTGGCGTGGCTCCGAAATACGCGCACATCCCACTCATCCTGAATCCGGATGGCTCGAAGATGTCGAAACGCGATGAAGGTGCGGCCGTGAGTGATTATCCACGACAGGGATTTCTATCAAGTGCGGTGGTGAATTTCATCACGCTGTTAGGTTGGAGCTCGAAAACCGAGCGGGAAATTTTTACGCTTCCAGAACTTGCCGCGATTTTCACCTTGGATAACGTGAACCGCTCGCCTGCCCGCTTTGATTTGGAAAAATGCAAGTGGGTGAATCAGCAGCATCTTTTACCCATGAGCGTGGCGGATTTTGCGCTCGCCGCACGGCCGTTTGTGGAAGCGGAAAATCTGCCGATCCCGGAAAACTTCCAGGCGGTGGTGGCCGCCGTGAAAGATAAAGTGCGCCTGCTAGGCGAGGTGCCCGCCGCGATCAATTTTCTGTTGATAGATGATTTTGCATTCGACAACGAGGCGGTGACGAAGGTGCGCGGAAATGCCGCTGCGGGAGGGATGTTAGTTTCGCTGGCAGAGAGTTTTGAAAAGATAGATGAGTGGTCTGCGGAGCTGGCAAAAGAGGCTCTGAACGATGTCGCGAAGGCGGCGGAAGCCAAGGCGGGACAACTGATGTTTCCGCTACGCATTGCTTTATCAGGTCGCGCTCATGGCCCCGATCTTGGTGACATCCTCAATTTGCTAGGGCAGGATCGCTGTGTGACACGCGTTCGCAATTTTGCACAATCACTCGGATGAAAGAGGTTTATACGATCAACGATCTCGTCTCTCGCGAGTGCTTGGATGCGGGCCACCTCAAGCCTGCGAAACTCGCGGTGATCGGCCATCCCATCGCTCACTCGGCGTCGCCAAAAATGCACCAAGCCGCGTTAGATACGACGGAAATTGACGCGCGTTACATCCGGCTGGATATTGATCCCGGAGAAGTCGGCGAGGCATTCAAACGCATGAAGGCATTGGGGTTTATCGGCTGCAATGTGACGGTGCCGCACAAGTTAGAAGCGATGGAACATTGCGAGGTCGCGGATCAAGCACGGGCGCTTGGGGCGGTGAATACGATTTGTTTTGATAAGGATCTCACCCATGGATTTAACACGGATGGGCCCGGATTTATGAATGCCATTGCCGACGATTTTGGCGTCGCGCTGGGCTCTTTAAAAGTCGCCATCGTCGGTGCGGGAGGGGGAGCCGGACAGGCCATCGCCACGCAATGTGCCATGCTGGGCATCACTCAACTTGTGGTGGTGAACCGCAGTTTTGGAAAACTTGGAGTTCTGGCTGAGCGATTGAAATTTCATGGCCCCGAAACCGAAGTCATCGCGCTTTCATTGGATGACGCCACCCTGCCCGAATATTGCTTGAGCTGTGATCTGATCGTGAACACCTCGTCAGTCGGTTTAAAAATCGGTGATCTAACTATCCTCCCCATGTGTTGCCTGAAAAAGGAACACATCATTTACGATACCATCTATCAACCACCGGTGACGCCGTTGCTTGCCGCTGCGAAGGAACTGGGCTGCCGCACATCTAACGGCCTATCGATGCTGATTCATCAAGGGAGTCTCGCCTTTCAACATTGGTTCCCGGGAACCAATCCGCTACCGGTAATGCGGCAGGCGATGGGTCATTTTCCGAGAGGCTGAGGTCCGGGTGGCGCCGCGACTGGCACACCTGGATCATCGGTCGAATACCAGTGGCAGGCGACGACCTTTTCAAGTTCGAAGCGACGCTCCATATTCTCTTCAATCCGTTTCACTTTCACCCTCAAGCGAATCAAGGACTCCGTGTTCGTGTTTGCAATTTTCACTCCAAAAACTCGTTCTCCTTTTTTCTCAAGTTTGAATGCCGCAGCGAGCAGCTTGCCGTTTTCACTAGAACGTTTGATTAGAAATTCAGGAGATTGCAGTCCGGTGTCATTCAGGGTGCCAAAGCGAGGAGCGTAGAGAACCATGCTAATCGTGTCGGAGTCCTTTCGCTCA
The DNA here is from genome assembly GCA_043758615.1 of Akkermansiaceae bacterium. Taxonomy (GTDB): domain Bacteria; phylum Verrucomicrobiota; class Verrucomicrobiia; order Verrucomicrobiales; family Akkermansiaceae; genus Luteolibacter. The sequence continues at coordinate 38,227 of JAYVNE010000085.1, read as the reverse complement.
TCTGCCAGTCGTTCGCGGGCGAGCAGTCTGAATTCCCCTTGCGGCTCGCCACTTCCTGCTAGAAAAAGCGCCCAGGGATAGTCACTGAAACGCACAAAATGATCCCAGTCGAGCCGCCACTCACCGCCTTGGTGGATGAATACCGCATCTAGCTGAACATCGTCTTCCGAAGTCCAGACGGTTTCTAACGCCTTGCCGCTTGGTAAATTGAGCACCGCTCTCTTTTGCAAGGTGAGGGTGGAGGGATCAATTTTCGTGATCGGATTTAGACTGTAGAACCTCGCCATGCGGGATGCCGTGGTGATAGGATCGAGAACAAATTGATTGCGCTCCTCGGGAGTGCTCGCATTCAAAAAACCAGAAAAAGTCTGGTTGCAGGCGGGCCCGACCTCGTTGATGAAATGGATTTCTTCTGCATTTACCTCGTTGTCCACCGATGACTGCGTGAGCGCTGGCTTCCGATTTTCAGGACGATCATGATACATCCAGCGGGCACCGTAGATGATCAAGGCAAGCAACGCAGACCATCCAAACAACAATTTCAGCATGAAATAGTTCTTCTTCCGCCTACGCGGAGCGTGTCGTTCGTGTGATGGATTGGGATTAAGTGAGTGGTCAAAGTCCGGCAGTAAAGGCGCACTTGGAATGGCTGGAATTGCCGGCGCATCTAAACCCAGCGAGGGTTTGCGTCCGCATTCAGGACACAGACGATCGTCGAGATCGCCTAACTGGGACTGGAAAAGCACGCCACAACGGCCACAGTGAAACCAAGAGATTATATTTTCGCTCACGGGAATGATTCAGGGGGTAATCCAGTCAATTTGTAGCAGCTCGCCGATCAACCATTGATTGGGCAGTGTCCCCTCGGGGCCATGTTCGAGCCGGAGGGTGACCTTTTGGCTGGCATTGTTTTCCTCAAGAATCTCTCCGCTCTGAAACAGGCTCGCGCACGCATTGCCTGCCGCGTCTGCCCGCCGCGCATAGCACCAAACCGAGGTTTCGCCTGACGGAGGAAGCAGTTGATAGCACTGGTATTCCTCCTCGGGCCAGACGGCGGTATAGAAAGTGTTGTGGGAAATAAGGCCGCGAATCTCAGAAGCATCGCCTTGGCTTTTTGAAAGCTCTTCAAATGTGGCCGTTCCAAATCCCGTGGTCGCTCGCCAATCTAACTTGAGATGACGACCCCTTGTGACAAAATAAGCGCTGAATTTGGAAAAGCCCGGCAGCCTGCCCTCTAACAGTCCGTAGTCAGTTTTGTTGGATTTCAAAACCTGCCAGGTCGTTTCCTGCGATGGCACCCAATCTCGCGAGACACCTAACGGCCGCCAATTTTTGCGGACCGCTTTCTCGACCACGGAGGGATTCCGTAATAGCCCGATCACATCGTCCACAACGGTGGCGCTGGCGTAGGCTTTGAAAATCTGTTCGGCTGCGGGTTGCATCGGGAGCAAGGCATTAAGCGCGGCCATCCCTTCCACGGTTTCTTCCTCGACTACCTTGTAATCATTCTCGGTTGTCTTGGTTTGCACCGCGTTGGATCGATTGATTCGTGGCAGAAGAGCAAGGCATAAGATAATCACCGCCGCAGCTCCGAGGGTGATTCCCAAAATCCACTTAAGCGAAAATTTGTGAGCGATTCCCCAATCATGATCTTCGCGGCGAGGATCGTCTGGATTTGCTTTCAGCGACCTTTTTTCTTGGAACGCCACAGGCGTCACCGCCTTGAGTGACCACGAAGGCGCCGGTTGCTCTAAACGGAAAACGCGGCTGCTGATTTCCTGTACGCTGAGCTTTGCTCTAACATCACCGGCTTCCCTGCGGGCCACGTTCGGCTCAAGTCGAAGGCCGGACGGAAAATTTTCGGCGACCGCGAATCCCTCTCGATCTAGGGGGACACGCCGAGGTGGTAAAACCGTAGCCGTCACCGCATCTTCCTGCGTAAAACCCTCCGCATCATCCCAGTCATCGCCGGAAGAAGCCTCCGGCGTTGGGTCGTTTGGATTGGTCGGACTCGGCTTCACTTGTTGAAATTTTGTGGTCACAGAATGCCTGCGGAGTGCGTCCCATGCAAGCGGGTTTGGTCCTATTCTCCGCCTAACCGCCGATCCAATGCTGCGTCCAGCGCCTGCTCCACCAGACGGGCGGCGAGAGCTTCGGTGGCCGCATCGAGCCGCTGCACCGCTGCTTTCAGCGGATTGGCGGCACCTAGTTTGAGCGCAGCCCTGACCGCTGCGGCGGCGGATTCAATTTCCCCGCGCTCGCCCTCCTCGGCAAGCCCCTGAGTTAGAACCGCTTCCACAGCGGGCAGGAGTTCCTCCGCCTTCATTCTAGCCTCAATGAAAACGCGTTCTGCCATGTCCTCGAAGGCATACTCCACTGACTCACTGATCATCGCTTCCACTGCTGAGTCGTCCACATTCACCGCCGCGCTCTCGATGCGCACCACCGTATCGATGCCGGTGGAAACATCGCGAGCCAAGGCTTCCAGGATTCCGTTTTCATCGATTTTAAACTGCACCCCCACCCGTGCCTGGCCTTTTGGGGATGGCGAAAATGCCACATCGAATTTCCCGAGTTCCCAATTGTCCTTCGCCATTTCCCGCTCGCCTTGCAGCACCCGCACTCGCATCGCGGCTTGTCCATCGGCGGCATTAGTAAACATTTCACCCGCCTTGCACGGGATCGTAGTGTTGCGGGGAATCAGGACGTTCATCAGACCGCCGAAGGTCTCAATGCCCAAGCTCAGAGGGATCACATCTAGCAATATCATCTGCCGCAGCGCTCCGCTCATCACCCCGCCTTGGATCGTGGCTCCCAGTGCGATGGCCTCATCCGGATGTTGTGAAATATCCGGCTCACGCGAAAAAAGCTCCGCCACCGCCCGCCGCACGGCCGGCATTCGAGTGCTGCCGCCGACTAACACAATTGCATTTAGATCCTCCGGCTTCAGCGCCGCATCTGCCATCGCCTGCTTGCAATGCCGCAACGTTTTAGCGATCCACGGAGCTGCTAGTTTTTCCAAATCCGCACGGGTGATTGTTTCCTCCAAACTCCGGCTGCCATCGTAAAAAGGCACTCGGAAAACCGCTTCTTGATCGGTGGAAAGCGCGAGTTTCACCCGCTCCGCCTCCGCCATCAGACGCACCCTTGTCGCTCCAGAAATTTCTGATAGGCCAGTGCTCTCCATCACCCGTGTGAGGATCAAGGCATCCAAATCATCACCGCCCAAGCGTGTGTCACCGTGGGTCGCTAACACTTGAAAAACTCCATCCTGCAGTTCGAGAATCGACAAATCAAATGTCCCGCCACCCAGATCATAGACTGCTACCCGCGATCGTTCACCGAGCTTATCTAACCCATAAGCCAACGCGGCAGCCGTGGGCTCATTCAAGATTCTAACAACATCAAGGCCCGCAAGCTCGCCTGCGCGTTTCGTCGCCGCGCGTTGGGCATCGTGGAAATACGCCGGCACGGTGATAACCGCCTTGGTGATCACGCAGCCCATCCGCCACTCTACAATGCGCTTCATTTCCTTCAAAATTTCCGAGCTCAGTGCTTCGGGAGTCATTCCTAACACTCTTGGAAATCCATCAACACCCGCCTCCACCGGCACAGGAAAATTTTCCTCCACTTCATGCATCCGGCGGCCCATCAATCGTTTGATGCTGGTCACTACCCGCTCGGGTTCCAGTGCGCGGCGGCGCAGCGCCTTTGCGCCCACTTCCACCGCACCATCGCTGCCCACATAAATCGCGCTCGGCGTGATCCGCTGGCCATCCTCGTTTGCTAACAAAATCGGAAACCCCGAATCCACAAGCCCCACGGCCGAGTTCGTCGTCCCCAAATCAATGCCCAGAATCACCTCGCTCATTGCCGATAGCATCACGGTCACGGCGGATTCCGTCAACCAAAGGCCGTGGGTAGATCTTCACGAGAATCCGACTCCTCCCGGCACGCGCGACATACCTCCGCGCGAGGAAGACGCTGATCAAGATCCCCCGTGATTTGTCGGGAACGTGAAAAATTCCGTGAGTGTTTTGTTTCTACTCTACCGAGCGAACGTCTGACTGCGGGACGATCCAGGGGGGGATGTTAATAAAGTATCGCGGAGGAGAATCTATCACATTTATTCGAACGATTCTATCGAGTCGAGGCTTCAAGAAATCGAGTGAGCAAGGAAGCGATATCTCACAGGATCAGAAGGATTGTTTTAAAAGCTCCAACCCAGTCCGCAACCATGCAAAATCCCGCTCCTCGCGCTGCTTCAATTCCTGCGCCTCGTTCCATGTGACTTCCCGAAAGTTTACCCAAGTTCCTGGCCAAGCGCGGGCTAGCTTCGGCAGATCCACCGAAATCACATGACCGATTTGCGGGTAGCCGCCGATGGTTTGCCGCCCGGCTAACAAAACGATCGGTTGCCCGTCTGGAGGCACCTGCACGGAGCCGCAAGCCACGGGTTGTGAAACCATTTCCCGACGGGTTTCTAAGCCCAGTTTATCGCCACACAAACGCGCGCCCATTCGGTCCGACTTTGGCGATAATTGATAGAGCTCCGAACGAAACCGATACCGCGCCTCTTCGGAGAACCAGCCTTCTTGCACGCCGGGTAAAAAGCGCAGCTCGATTCGTGAAACGCGGTTCATCCGCCCCACATGCCAATTTGTCCCGCCCGGCACACGCCCCGCTTCACCTATCTGAAGGCGATCACCGGCCTGCAATTTTCTGCCGTAAAATCCTCCAAAGCCTGCACCCAAATCGGTGGCCGCACTGCCCAGCACTTCGGGCACCCGCAGCCCGCCTGCCACCGCAAGGTAGGCGCGCACGCCGCTTGTTAGTTTCGACAAGTCGAGCACTCCGCCGGCGGCCACGCGCTGGGATTTCCCCATGCCATCCACCCAAGCCACTGCTGTGTCCGCGTGAAATTTAAGGACTGGACCGCTCAAGCAGATTTCCAAGGCCGCTGCGTTTTCCGCGTTTCCAACTAACAAATTCGCCGTGCGTAGCGCCTGCCGATCCGCCGCACCGCCCGGAGAAACGCCGGATGCCTCATAGCCGGGACGCCCGAGATCCTGAATGGTCGTCATTGCTCCGGGCTGGATCACTTCGATCCACCGGCCTGTGGGTGCGATCGGCTCAATGGCTCGCAGCTCCTCTCGTTCTAACTCATTCACGGCCGTGAAGCGCACTCGATCGCCCGGCTGCAACACCGCGGGCGGCGCATCATCCGGATCAAACAATGCTTTTGCCGTCCGACCGAGCACATGCCAACCACCGGGCGAGGTAAACGGATAGATCCCCGCCTGCCCCCCAGCAATCGCCACGGAGCCTGCGGGAACTGTTAGCCGTGGAGTTTTCCGCCTAGGCAAATTCAATCGCTCTGTCAGGCCTGATAGATATGGGAACCCGGGTGAAAATCCCACGGCGGCCACCGTATAAACTGCCGCACTGTGGAGTGCGATGAGCTCCTCCGCCGACAGATCTAGCAGCATGGCGACTTCCTGCAAATCAGGGCCATTGTAACACACCGGGATTTCAACGGATTTGCTCGCTGGCATTTCAAAATGTAGAGCATCGGTCATCACCGCCTCGATCCAGTCGTGAATTTCCAGACCCTTCAGCGAATCAAAATGCACGGCCACGGAAGCGAAACTAGACACTACATCCTTCACGCCATCTGGGCGATGTTTGTTCAAAGCGGCCACCAAACCGAGCACCCGTCCGAGCGGAGTGCCATCGCGAAACTCCACCAACCATGCGGAATCGCCGAGCGGTTTGAGTGTCATGGACGGAGGCTTGCTAATCTGAGGGATGACGGCGAGATTAAAGCAGTCGTATGAAAGCTGTCTTCATCATTTGCGCGCTTTGCTGGAGTTCGCGAGCATTCTGTGAGGACCCAAAGCCAACGAAACCTATCATGAGTGAAAAATCTTCACTGCCCGGCAAGGATCGGGCGGCGGTTGCGGAGGCCCGTGTGCGTCCCACTCTCGAACACGACTTGAGCGCCCTCGGTTTACGGTATGGTGATCCCATCTTTATCCGAGTTTTCAAAGACAGCCTCCTCATGGAATTGTTTGTGCGTAATCGCACGACTTCAAAATTAGATCACTTCCGAACTTACCCGATTGCATGCGCATCAGGCGTGCTCGGTCCCAAGGTGGCCGAGGGGGACATGCAAGTTCCGGAGGGATTTTATTCCGTGCCGCCCGCCGCGATGAATCCTAACAGTAACTATCATCTCTCCTTCAATATTGGCTATCCGAACGCATACGATCAGTCGCACCACCGCACAGGCAGCGCGATCATGGTGCACGGCAATCGTGTTTCTATCGGCTGCCTCGCGATGACTGATGAAAAAATCGATGAAATTTACACGCTATGCGCTGCGGCCCACCATGGTGGCCAAAGTTTGATCCCCGTGAATATTTTTCCTTTCCGCATGACCGCCGAACGCCTTCAAGCGTCCGCGCGAGATATCAACGTGGAGTTTTGGACAAACCTCAAAGAAGGCTATGATTTCTTTGAGAAAAGCCACGTCCCCCCGGACGTCCGCGTCGAAAATGGGAGATATACATTTAAAACGAAGTAGCACGTAACCGATAACTTTTTAAGCCTTCCTACGTTTCTAATTCTAACATAATAAATACAAATTCTACAGCCATCGAAACTCCGCAAAACCTCGTTACAATTCAGCCGTATTTCAAAGCCCACGCGGGTCGTCTCGCTGAGTTTCACGCGTTAATGCATGAGTTCGTGGAAAAAACTCGCCCGGAAAGCGCCTGCTATTTTTACGAATTCACCATTCTGGATGACCGCGCGTTCTGCCGGGAAGGCTACGAAGGGGCGGCGGGTGTGTTCGCGCATTTGGAAAATGTCGGCGAGCTGCTCGGTCGGATGGAAAAGCTTGCGGACCTCACGCAACTGCAGTTCCACGGCCCTGCTGCGGAGCTCGACAAACTTCGCGAACCCCTCGCGCATCTGCCAGCCGAGTATTTCGTGCTATCTTGCGGTCTCGGCCGATAAGTTCCTTTCACGGCCTTGCGCGACGGCCTCGGACTCCCTAGAACTCGGCTCCCGTGGCTGCCGAATCTCTCAAAAATCACCCTAAGCGCTGGAAATGGCGACTGGAGTGGCTGGCGCAAACCGGAATGGAAAAATGCGTGAGCCTGCTACCGGGGCCCACGGCCTTTCGGTTAGGGGAAACACTTGGGGGCCTCGCATGGCATTTCATGGGGGGGCGGCGGCGAGTGGTTTTGCGAAATCTGCGCATCGCTTTTCACCGCGAGTATGACTTGCCAACCCTAGAGAAAATGACGCGAGACGTCTTCCGGCGGACCGGGGCGAATTTGCTTTCCGCCGCCCACACGGCGCGTCTGCCGATAGAAAAAATTAGTGAAATCCTCACGGTCGAGAATCCCGAGCTGATCGAAGAATCATTGGCTAACGGAAAAGGTCTAGTCCTGATGCCGTCGCACATGGGGAACTGGGAAATTCTCACGCGCATGAACCGCTTTTTTCCACCGGGTCATCCTAACGGAGCGTTTTACCGGCCTCTGAATAACCCGATTCTGGATGAGCAACTCCTGGCCCAGCGCGAGTCGGAGGGGACGCGGCTCTTTTCCAAACGTGATAGTTTCCACCTCGTCACCGGCTTCATTCGTGAAGGAGGAATTGTAGGAATTCTAGCAGATCAACGCGTGGGCAGCCAAGGTGAGCTTGTGAGATTCTTTGGCAGACTCACACGAGCAAGCCCCTTGCCCAGCTTGATGGCACGACGAAGCAAAAGCCAAATTTTCGCCATGTCTGTGATCACCGTGGCACCGGGAAAATGGAAGATTCGCTATTACGAGGTGGATGGCCCGATCAGCACGGAGAATTGTATGAGAGCCATCGAAAAAGCCATGAAGGCCAGCCCACTGGATGTGTTTTGGCTTCAGGACCGCTGGAAGCTTTACATCCACCCTAACAAGTCCCTGCGTCGGTGGCTTGGGCCGAAATCTTTGGGTGAGAGCACCCCGCACCGGGCGCTGCTTTGGCTTGCTGGAACACCGCGAGGGTGGCAGCTTCCAGAGGATTGGGTTCATCCAGATGTGATTTACGAAATCATTGAATCCACCGACGCCACTGATCGCGAATCGCTCCAGAAATTCATCGCCAATATCGACCGAGCCAAGCCGCTTCCTATCGACTTTATTGTCACTTGCAATGCCCCAAAGGCACTCGTCAAAGCCGCCGCTCGCGAAGGCATCCATTTGATTTCGCTCAAGCCGTCTCCATGAAAATCATCCAAATTCTTCCCGAGCTCAATGCCGGCGGTGTCGAGCGCGGCACCTTGGAAATCGCTGCCCATTTGGTGGCACACGGACACGAGTCCATCGTCATTTCTAACGGTGGCCGCTTGGTTGAAGAACTGGAAAATGGAGGATCGAGGCACATCCCAATGCCGGTCCATCGCAAAGCCCTGGCATCGCTCGCGCAGATTTCGAAGCTGCGTAAATTATTCATCAAAGAGAAACCGGACATCCTCCACCTCCGCTCACGGATGCCGGCTTGGCTGGCATTTCTTGCGTGGAAATCACTCGATGCGCGCACGCGACCACGACTCGTGACGACGGTCCACGGTTTTTATTCCGTCAATGCCTACTCTCAAATCATGACGCGAGGGGAGGTAGTCATTGCAGTCTCTGATAGCGTTAGAGATTATATTTTGGAAAACTATCCGAGGACATCCGATTCGAAAATCCGGGTGATTCCGCGCGGGATTGAGCCTGAAATCTATCACCCGAGATTTCCATTACCGACTGCCTGGCTCGACTCGTGGCACGCCGAGCTGCCGAATCTCGCGGGAAAATGCGTTCTGTTACTGCCCGGACGGATCACTCGATTGAAAGGACATGATGATTTTTTCCAACTCATTGCTGCGTTGAAAAAGGAGGGAGTTCCCGTGCATGGCCTCGTTGCGGGAGACACCCATGAGAAAAAACAGGCTTATATGGATGAACTCCGGGCGACGGTGACCCGCCTTGGGATCGATGGAGATCTCACGTTTTTAGGTCACCGCAGCGATATCCGGGAAGTCATGTGCATGAGCCATATTATTTTCGCACTCTCGCAACAACCCGAGTCATTTGGGCGCACGGTGCTGGAGGCTTTGGCGCTGGGGAAACCTGTCTGCGGCTACGACTGCGGCGGCGTGGGTGAGCTGTTAGCCGCGCTTTTCCCGCAAGGCAGAGTACCGCTCGGAAATACGGCGGAGTTGCTGGATGTGACTCGCACTATCATCCTCCGCCGAGAGAGCCCCGCTGAGGTGGGAAGGCCGTTCACCTTAGAGGCGATGTGCGAGGCGACTCTCGCAGTTTACCACAGGCTCGTAGGCTGATTTTTTCCTACCCATCCGGCCATCCGCCGTGTCATCACTATCGAAACTTCATGAATCATATCGCTATCGTTGGATTAGGCTATGTCGGCCTGCCGCTCACCCTGCAATTTGCTCGCTCCGGTGCTTTCGTCCTGGGACTGGACATCGACTCCCGCAAGACCGACGCAATCAATGCCGGCCAGAGTTATATCAAGCACGTATCGCCCGATGAAATCGTGGCGCAACGCACGGCAGGCAGGCTTGAAGCATCCACCGACTTTTCCCGGATCGCCGAGATAGATGCGGTGATTCTCTGCGTCCCCACGCCGCTCAATCATTTTCGCGAGCCGGACCTCAGCTATGTTTTGGATACGGGAAAAGCGATCGCACCGTTTTTAAAAAAAGGCGTACTGGTCGTCCTTGAATCCACCACTTATCCGGGCACGACGGATGGCGAACTCCGCGCCGTGTTAGAGGCGGGCTCCGGGCTCACGGCGGGTACGGATTTCCATCTCGCATTCTCGCCCGAGCGGGAAGACCCGGGAAACCCAGACAGCAAGGTCGCCGCGATCCCCAAGGTCGTCGGTGGTTTGACTCCTGCTTGTTTGGAAAAAGCGATCGCGCTTTATAGTATCGCCATCCAAAAGCTGGTCCCCGTGAGTTCATGCCGAGTGGCGGAAGCGGCGAAACTGCTAGAAAATATTTTCCGTTCGGTGAACATCGCCTTAGTGAACGAACTGAAGCTCGTTTACGGCGCAATGGACATTGATATTTGGGAAGTCATCGAGGCGGCGAAAACAAAGCCCTTCGGCTTTATGCCATTCTATCCGGGACCGGGTCTGGGTGGTCATTGTATCCCGATCGATCCGTTCTATCTCACATGGAAAGCTCGTGAATTCGGACAACACACACGTTTTATCGAGCTGGCCGGTGAGATCAATACCGCCATGCCAGACCATGTGGTGAAGGTCGCCTTCGAGGCGCTCAACCAAGAGGGGAAATCCGTCAAAGGCTCGCGTGTTCTCATTCTTGGCCTCGCCTACAAGGCCAATGTCGATGACGACCGCGAATCTCCTACCTACAAGCTCATCGAGAAATTTGAAGCACTTGGGGCGAATGTCGCCTATCACGATCCGCACGTTCCTGTAATCCCGATGACTCGTGAGCACGCCGAATATGCAGGTCGCAAGTCGGTTACCGAAATCAGCTCTAACTACGATCTAATCGTTCTCGCCACTGGTCACGATGCTTACAAAGCCTTTGATTTCTCCGCTTATCAAATTCCACTCGTGGACACACGGAATGCCGTGGGTAACGGACTGAAACCGAGTAAATATTTCAAAGCCTGAGCCGGTATTAGGCGGGTTACGTGTCGGTTGTTTCGAGGTAACCATATCGCTGGAGCATCGTCCCCGCTTTCTCCACGATGTACTCCATCTCGGTGGGATCGAGTTGATCGACCCAGCGTCCCCGTCCGTCAAAAATAGGCTGGCTCACCTGCCAAAGTCGGTGCTGCATGTGGTTCTCCCCAGTTTCACTATCAGGTTTCTGATCCGGCTGGGCGGCGTGCTTAAGCTTCTGGTGATAGGCGCTCATGGAATCATCATATTCCTCACCCAAAAAGTGCGCAATTGAGCGGACTTGGACGTCGAAATCGGTGATGAGGTCCTCGTATCTGCAACGTTTTACCCGAGGATCGTGATCCCACTTTTCTCCAGCCTCATTATCGCGAACCCATCGTTTGATGGCGGACTCCACGGTGCCCCTTCGCGCTTTGATAGAAGCGGCGACATCCCGCCCATCGCGAACGATGATGAGAACTTGGGCGTGAGGTCGATACTTGAAAATGCTATCGATATACTGAATGTGTAGAGGTGTTTTTTCGAGCCAGCGTTTTTTTCCGGCCGCGTAAGCTTCCATATCGAAATCACGCAGGAGGTAAGTGCGATCCTTAATGAAAACCGCGCTTTCATCGAGGAGTGGGTGAATATTCGGATGAGACCCCACGATCCGCAGGAGCAGCGTGGTGCCACTGTGGCCACAGCCAACAATAAAAATGGGACGCTCTACGAGCTTGGCGAAATCGGGATGAGAACGCAATAAAGCCCGGTGGCGGAAGTAATTCGTGTGGCGAAAAATTTCCTTAAGGTTCATAGGGCAAGGTCATGGAAATGAATTATTTTCGTGTGCGACACTCATTAGAGTTATTTAGGTCCAATACTCTTTGATCCATTCGGTGGGCCGGATGGATTTGTAAATTTTCTTCCAGCGGCGCTTATCCGGCCATTCGCCGCGGATGGCTTCATCCATATCTGGCTTACCGGTAAATGCCACGATCCGAGCTTCTGCGGGTGGCCGCTTCGGTTGCATGAAAAAATTCAGAGGCCATGCGGGGATTAGTGTGTGCTTAAAGCCGGTACACCATGCGAGAGGATACATCTCAAATGTTCCAAGCGTGCGGCTACAAAATGTTTGGCTATTGTTATATTCTGCTAACATGCCAAGTGGATCCGCGATGAAACGATTCCAAATTTTCGTCTGTGTGCCGATGCGATAGCGAAATACTGACATGTTTCCGATGCCCACGCCCGGCTGAGTCCAGTTCTCGCTCACGATGTAATGCGCTTCAGGCTTATAATCAAAAAAATCATCTACTGATCCCGTAACTAACAAGTCCACATCCAGATGCAGGACATCCCCGCTGAGGTCATTCAAGGTTTCTTTAAAGAGAAACATCCGGCGAAAGCCTTTGTAACGAAACGTCTCCGGCAGGTCAAACTCAGGCATAGGGCGGGTTTCAATTCCCTCCGCAAGCTCGGTAGGATCATCCGTGATGCAGACAAAACGCAGAGGCCGCTGAGTGCTACGGCGAACCATGGAGAACAAGCGGTTCACATACTCCGGGCCGTAGCGATCACCCCATTTTAGGCAGATGACCGTTTGGGTTGTGGGGCTTGGTTGAGTCATAAAATTTTCAGGAATCATTTCGATAGGGTGTCGAGTCTATGGTCTCTTTTTTGAGTCTCTCATCCGGGAGAGCAGCACGATCCGTTTGGGCGTCTTCGCCATCTCTAACAATAAATATTTATAAGCCGCAAATGTGAGTGGCCGGTAGCGGATGGCGAGTGCATGCTTCGCGACACGTGAATAAATCTCCAAGAATGTTTTGGGATAGCGGGAAGAATTTTTGGTAATCCCATCTTCCAAGTAACTGATTTTCTTAGAGGCAAAAGGATAACCCCAGATTGCAGAACGTGCTGCTAACGGAATAAAGAAGGGCCACATGTTCGAACTGCGGTAGCGCCCATCATAGCGGATGGTGCCCAAGGTGGCCAATCGGATAGCATGGGTTTTATCCCCACGAAGCGCTTTGCCATAAAGATAATCCTCGAACCAATCGTAGCGCCCTTCTCGGCTGATTTTTTTGGAAGATGGCTTCACTTCGCCCGAAGTATTAGAAATAAACCAATGGTAATCAGGATGGCTGTCGATCATTTCTACAGCCTTCTCCAGGCATTGAGGATCGAGGATTTCGTCGTCCCCAGAGGAAATCATGAAGTCCACTCCACGGCTTGCTAGCTCGTCGATGCCTGTGTTTCTCGCAGCATTACAGCCCCCGTTTTGTGCCCGCTTAAGATAAATGATGCGCGGATCTTTGAGTTGTTCTACTGCGGCGGCGTAGTCGCTGGCGGATGCGTCATTCACGATGACGAGGATCCAGTTCTGATATGTCTGCCCCAGCACGCCAGCCGCCGCCACGAGCATGAGCTCAGGACGATTGTATGTTGGAATAATGACTCCGAACACGAGATCAGGTTTCTTCATGATTTACTGAAGGGGTGTGGACAAGGATTCGTGCCAGTGCTCTTCCACGAAAGGTGCGTATCTCCACCGGCCATGCGGTCCCTTGGCCACATCGGGAGGGAGGGGGTCTCCATGGAAGGAGATGATCGATGCCGAGCGAGGTACGATGGCCTTGCCCCATGCGGAAGTGCACCAGCCGAACTTTTTCCCAATCGGCCCCAGAATGTAGTATCCGCGGGCCTTACAATGCCGTTTGAAGGACACTACCTTCCCATCAGGAAAAAATTGGAACTCAGGCAGATTCGCATCCAGCCAATTTTGCTCGCCGATTAAGCGGTTCTTTCCGTGATAACGGTCGATCGACTGCTTCTGCTCGGCGTAGAAGCGATCCCAAATGAAAGCATGACTGCCCACTTTCAACCGATAGACCGAACCACTCGCTCGGGCAGAGCCGGCCTTGCGAGCCCAGTTTCGACCAATGTAAAAATCAATTTCCGACCGCTCCAAAATGAAATCCAACGAATCAACGATCACGATATCCAAATCCAGGCTGACGACATATTCACCCTCTAGACCTAAAAAATCTCGCTGAAACGTCATTAACTTTCGCCAAATCCCCTCGATTCCCAGCTCTGGTAATGCATGAATCTGAATCGCGGTATCCAGCTCTGCCCCATCGTCTGTAATGCAGTGGAATGTAAAGGGCGCGGAACAGTGCCTTTGCACCATCGCATACAATCGGTTGACGTAGTGAGGCCCATACAACGTGCCCCATTTGTAACAGATAAAATGGATATGGTTGATCTTGGGCATGAAGCGTAGAGGAAAACTGGCAAAAATTTCGAACGGCACCGCGAGCAGGAGCAGGTAAAAATGAGTCTGCACCCTCCCAGAGCACTGACAGACATGTGACTCTGAACGCCCGGTTGCCAGCCCGTAAAGGCAAAATAGGTGGCAGCCCGCAAAACCAAACGCCGCATTTCCCTAACCATCCTTTGTAATTTGATCCGGGCCATTGACTTCAATCTGGATTTTCTGAAACTTCCCTTCAAGTCCATCTCTCATCCCTCATTTCTCGCTCGGGCGCAGCCTCCTCCCGAACTTTGATTGCGGTCACCCACACTCCTCGCTCTATCCCGCTTCTCGCAATTCATGAAACAAGTCATCTGTATGAAATGGGGCACGCTGTATGGGCCAGAATATGTAAACATCATGTGGGCGATGTGCCGCCGCAATATCACCGGGGACTTCACCCTTAATTGCTTCACCGACGATGCCACCGGCGTTCGCGCCGAGGTGAAATGCCTGCCACTGCCCCCGCTCGGTTGCGAAATTCCGCCCGACGTCCCAGGAAAATGGCCTAAAATCGCGCTCTGGGGACGCGAACTCGCCGGCCTTACCGGCACCGCGCTTTTTATCGACCTGGACTCGGTGATCGTTTCTAACATCGACGATTATTTCACTCACGGCGATCCATCCGCAGTCTATGTGGCGCGGAACTGGGTGCGCCTCTTCGGCAAACACGGCCAAACTTCAGTCTTCCGTTTTCCCATCGGTCAGAACGCCTACATGCTCGAAAACCTCCAGGCAAACTCGGCTGAAATTTCGCGGAAATATCGGTTTGAGCAAAATTACGTCACCGCAAATGTGAAGCCCGGCATCCATTTCTGGCCGGAATCTTGGACCAAACATTTTAGCAAACACTGCATGGGCATCTGGCCGCTGCGCTACCTGCGCCCACCGGTGCAGCCACCCGGCGTGAAAATCGTCACCTTTCCTGGTCACCCGAAACCGCCTGATGGTGCCCTCGGCCAATGGAAAGAAGGTAGCCCACACCGCTTACCCTTGGATCACCTCAAATGGGTCTTCAACTTGCGCAAGACCGATCCACGCTGGCGCCGCTACCTGTCCCGCTACCTGATGCCCGCCAAATGGGTCGCTGAAAACTGGCGAGAGTGAAATAGAACTGGAGCGCGGAATTTATTCCGCCAGCATCGTCGCCGAGCAGGCATGCGGAATAAATTCCGCGCTCCAATTGAACCATGAGCGGCAAACGCAACATCTGGATCATCAGCGAAGGCAGTCCCGGCCACGTGAGCCAATCGACAGGGTTGGCCACCGCGTTGGCGGAAAAAATGCCTGTCGAAACGCGCCTGTTCGAAACGCGGCCCAAGATCAATGGCCTCGTCCGTCATTTCATCCGAATTTTCTGGATGGGAAAAAACGGACGACCTCTGCCGGACTGGGCGCTTTACGGATTGTTAGGCTTGGAACGCGCAAAAGTGAACGAGCCCACGCCGGACCTCATCATTTCCAGCGGCGGCCGTAGTGTTTTTGCAGCCAGGACGTTGGCAGTGAAACTTGGCGTGCCCTTCGTTTTTCTCGGCGAGCGGAAACCTTATCCGCCGAAATGGTTCCACACGGTTTTCACCCCGTCATCGCTCGAAACGGCAGCCAATGACCTGCCGATGAACGTCATTCCCACCAAGATCACCCCCGAACTCGTCCATCAAGCCGCAGCCGATTGGACCCACAAACCCGGTGGTCGACTTTGGGGCATGTTGATCGGCGGCAAGTCGCGCAGCCATAATTTCCAAGATGCGGACTTCGAGCAATTGGCCACTGGCATGACTGAACTCGCGAAACGCGAGGGCATCCGCTGGTTAGTGACAAGCTCCCGCCGGACGGGTAAGGACATCGAAGCGCGTTTTAAAAATTTGCTGCCACCGGAAATCGTGGCCGATGCCGTCTGGTGGTGCCATCAGCCGGAAAAAAAATTTCCCGCCTACCTCGGCGCGGCGGAGGTGCTTTGGGTCACCCAAGACAGCGTTTCCATGGTCACCGAAGCCGTGGCGACGAATAAGCCGGTCATCGTGATTCAACCCGCGCAGACAAACTTTCCTATCACCAGCTTCATGCCGGGCTATCTTGCGAATCTCGAAGCCCTTGGCCTGATTTCGCGCCTGCCGATCACTCGTCTGGCGCAGGTGGATCGGGATTTCCTAACAAAACCGCGCCCGCCGATCAACGTGACCGAATCCATAGCGGAACAATTGCGCGAGCGGCTGAAATGGAGCGGGAGCGCGGAATGAATCACGCACTCCAATCAAAGAATCATCAGCCTCACCATCCCGCATCCCACTTTACGATAAGCTCTTTCGCACCGTCCAGGGCGTGAATGGTGTTGCTAAAGGTGGGGTGCTTGTTAATTTTTCAGCCCCTTGAGTATCCAAAATTCTCCCAAAAAAATCCTCGTCACGGGTGGCGCGGGCTTCATCGGCTCCCACCTTAGCGAGGCTCTCGTCGCGGCCGGTCACGATGTGGTGATCCTCGACGATTTTAACGATTACTACGATCCAGCGGTGAAGGAGAACAACCTCGCCAACCTCCGCGGAAAAGTCGAAATCGTCCGTGGCGACATCAGTAACGATGCCGTCGTGATGGATACGTTCACACGGCATCAGTTCGACGGTGTGTTCCATCTCGCTGCTAGAGCCGGCGTGCGGCCTTCGATCGCAAACCCGCGTTTGTATTTCAGCACGAACATGGACGGCACGCTGAACCTACTCGAAGCATGTCGCCACCACGGGGTGAAATTTTTCGTGTTTGCCTCGTCATCGTCAGTTTACGGAGTGAACACGAAGGTGCCATTTTCGGAAACCGATCTAATCGAACGCACGATCTCGCCCTATGCGGCGACCAAGCTGGCGGGCGAACAGATGTGCTCTAACTACTCTCACCTCTTCGGTCTGCGCTGTGCCTGCCTGCGCTTTTTTACCGTTTACGGCCCTCGTCAAAGGCCGGACCTCGCGATTTCCAAGTTCACCTCGGCGCTGTTAGCGGATCAGTCGATTGACCGCTATGGCGACGGGAGCACTGCCCGCGATTACACTTACGTCCATGACATCGTGCGTGGAATTCTCGCTGCGGCCGACTACACCGCTCAATCGTCGTTCGAGATTTTTAACCTCGGCGGCGCGGCGACGACCACGCTCAACGAACTGATAGGTCTTGTGGAATCCGCCGTTGGCAAACAAGCGGTGATCCACGATTTACCGGATCAACCCGGCGATGTGCCAAAAACTTTCGCTGACGTCTCAAAAGCAGAAAAACTGCTAGACTATCACCCCATGACATCGATCCGTGAAGGCATCATCAAATATGTGGAGTGGCAGAAGAGTCTAAGTAAGCTCAAAAAATAAGGAGCCGACTCGCCTTCTTCAGGATATTCTAGAATTCTAACCGCTTGATCAGCTCCGCTGCGCATCCGTCAGCCTCGCGCAAGGTTTCCGGCGGGGCTGCAAGTCGCCCGCTTTTCGCCCACTCCGCAAACGGCGTGAGGAAACCATCCGCCACTAATCGATCAATCCCACACAAAACCCGCGAGGCGGTCTTGAGTCGTGGAACCGGCAAAAGGCCAACTCTGGCCCCACTGCCGAGCGCTTCGTAAATCATCGAAATGGAATCCTCGCTCACCCAGACTTCTTTGGCTTGTCGGAGTTTGTTAGGAACCCAGTCCGCCGATGTTTCGTGGTGAGAAAAAACCGTCACGCCTGGCAGGCGCTCGCGGGATTTTGTTAGAAAATCGGCCGGAGTTCTGCGGGAATCGGTCAATTTCCAAGCGCCCCGATCAGTCGCTTGAGCCAGCATTTCAAGCACGGCCGCGCTGTCCCATCCGTGGGTTTTCGACGGGCCGCCAATGAGGATCAGTTTCCCGGTTTTTTCTCCACCGCCGGGAATCACGCGGTGAAGCGCACCACGGCTAAGGATTAGATTTTCGCGCTGCGTTGGCTTGGGGAAATCGTGCGAAGGCGCAATGCAAAAATCGAACCACGAGAGCGGCAAGCTGGGCCGCATCAGCACGATGCTTTTCGCGGCGTGTTTCCGCGCCAGCAATAACAGCGCAAAATGAGTGGCGTGTCCGGCACCGATGATGAGATCGGGTTTCGGAAAATTTTCGCTGTTAGCGAGAGCGCATTTCACCCGCTGGAAAAGCCCGAGTCTATCTGCTAGTGGAATTCGGTGAACCTCGCAAGCCACGAGACGGCCAAGCGCGTCGGCGAGCCCGAGTGACTGGTTTTCATGGCCGGGTTTGCCATCGCAAAGCAGCCAGATGACGAGAGGAGTTTTCAAATTTCAGATTTCAGATTTTCACCCCATTGTTCGGCCCATTCCTTTGGTAGGCGCATTGGTCTTCCTTGCGGCATTTGCACCAGTGCTAGCGATTGCCGGGCAGTGACAAGCGTGGCCCCATCAGATTCCCGGATCATCTCAAACGCACACCAAAAACGCGCCCGCGAAATTTCATCCAACCGCCCCCGGATCACCAGCCAATCCCCAAGTTTCGCCGGACGTTTGTAATCGACTTCGGTGCGCGTCAGCACCGGGTAAACATGAGTTTCAGACATCGTCCGCAAGTCCATCCCCATCAGCGCGGCGAGGCGCGTGCGGCAAGTTTCGATCATCCGCAGGTAGGCGAGGTTGTGGACGACCCCACCGCAATCGGTATCGAAAAACATCACTTCTTCACGAGTCTCGAGGGTGGGCAAGCGGTGGGTCACGCGCTGAAATTGACGGAAGTCTCGGGAGTCTGCAATGTTCGCTTGTGAAGGGACGTAGGAAATTATTAATCCGAACAAAATGATGTTCAGTAAAATTCACGTTTTGCGGTTCGCCGCCTGTCTCGTCGGCATCGGAACCCTGCATGCCGCTGCGGACTTCATCGCCCCTGCGGAAGGTCCGGTTTCATTCCGGCGGGACAAGGTCCCTCTCGATGCGGAGGCCATGGCGAATCTTTCCAAGCAATTGGAAGTTCTCGCCACAAATTTGGATGGGGCCACTGCCGAACATCGCCGGGGTGCAGCCCAAATGCTGGCCCTCGCGACTGCGCTGGATCCGTCTAACTCATCTGCCCGCGAGCGCATCACCCGCTTGCAAAAGGGCGGTCACCAAGCGAAGGCCGCCCCCGACCAAATCACCAAAGCCCAGACGAAGGTGTGGCAACTCATCGGCTGGCTAGGGACCCGGGAAGCGGGAAATCAAGGCCAGGCCTTGGCCGCCTGCCTCGCCGATGTGATCGTCATTTCCGACCCGAAACACCCTCAAGCCGCGACATTGCGAGCTGCTGGAGAACGCGGCGCATGGAAGGACTGGATTCCCGAGTTATCCGCTTATGAACCCAAAGTTTTGGAGCCACCCCTCGAACCGCTTTCGAGAGCCGGAGAGCCCGTGGTGAAGGCACCTGAGATCAAACTCACCAAAGCCGGAGTCCGCACCGTTCTTTGGCGTCATATCAGCAGCGAGAAGCCCGCGAAATGGGTTCTAGCAGCCGCGCCGTTGAACATGTCAGCCGAGGAGATTCCTCAAAAAGACGCAGCTCCTACTGCGTTTCTTCTCGCCATCCCTACCACCTCCGATGGGGCCGGCCTCGATTCGTTAGCCACTAAAATCCATAGCCTATTACAAAGACAATATGGAAAACTCCCGTCGGGCTGGGGCGTGACGATCACAAGTAAGGAGCTGCAACAATCCAGCCTCTCTGGAAAACGCCAATCCCTCAGTGCCGCTGCCGCAGTGCTCGCGAGCGCCGCCATTACGGGTTGCGAGCCAGATGCCACCATCATCGGAATCGTGGATGAAAAAGGCAATTTCAAGCTTCCTGTTAACTTTTGGGACCAACTCAATGCCCTCGGCAAAGGAAATGGCGAACGCCTCATTTTACCGGCCGCTGCCGCCGAATACCTGCCCGGCATGCTCGCGTTCGAAAACGCACAGTTTTTCCTCGACCGCGAGGTCGTGCTTGCGGCGAATTTTCAAGAACTCCTCGATCTATCAGCAAAAATTCCCAGTGAATCCATCGCTAAAATTTCTGCTAGATTTCAAGAAATCCGCTCAAAAGCTGGCACTCAATCGGTGAATCAATACGTCGATAACCCATTCGTCCGCCGCCGTCTGGCAGACCTTGCGCAAGAGGCTCCCTATCACTATTCTGCTAGATTACTAGGAATCCAAGGTGCCGGTAACCGCCCTACACTCCTGCCCCGGATCGTCCTCATTCCAGAACTGCGGAACGCCATCGCTCCTATGGCCTGGATCCTTAGCGAGAGTGATTTACCCAATTCAAGTTTCAAGCCCCACACGTTTGCTCAACTCACTCAAACGTATGAAAACTGCCGCTCTCAAGTGGACCGCTTGACGCGTTACGTGCAAAAAGATGACCGCGAAATTTATGATCGAGTGAAGTCGATGATCACCGCCATCCAAGCGATGGAACGTGCCGCTCGTGCTCAGGGAGCGGAATACTTGTTTGAAGGGGCGGTGGCCACTGCTCGTGACACCGTGCTCAAGTCCTATGATGAAGTGTCCCATGACCTCGCCGAGGGTCCGGAGAAACCTGCCACGGCCCCAGCGAACTGACAGAATGACGCTCGGGCGGCATGTGACAAAAACGACATCAGGCTTGAGAACTTGCTTTTGAAAATCGGCCACCTAAATTCCCTTCCATTGTGACTTCCACAGGGGTAATTCCGTTCGCTCAAATCGCAGCTCTGCTGATGGTGCTGGGATTAATGCCATCCTGTGACACGCCCCAAAAACGTGGACTCAGGGAATTGTCTAAAGCGGGCGTCGAGCCTTCCGCACGTTCGCTGGTGCAGGCCGCCATCGACAAGAATTCTCAGCAAGTCGGATGGCTGTTAGACGTCGGGGTTTACACCGAGCAACGTGATGAAAAAGGTCGTTCTCCCGTTAGAATTGCGATTGAAAATGACGATCTTGCATCGACATTTAAGCTTCTCGATGCCAAAGCAAATGTGAACGCCACCTCGCCGGACAAAGCCAGCATCCTCGGCGTCGCCGTGGAGCGGAACGAGTCCGCCATCGTCGAAAGACTGCTTGCGGCAGGTGCCCGCACGGATGGGCTTATGCCGGATGGCGAGGAAATCTTACCGTGGGCGATCCGCCAAGGCCGCTTATTTCTCGTTAGATCGATGATGAAAGCTGGTGCCGATCCGCACCAAAAAGATCGCGCAGGAAATCCCTTGCTGCATGTGGCCATGGAAGCCGGGAGGCGAGAGCTCGTAGAATCTCTCCTTCAGCTCGGCGCCGATCCCGGTGCTACTAACGCCGCCGGTGAAACTACCATCCAACTCGCATTCCGCCATTTATGGTTAGATGCCGTGCCGAAACTGGCCGCAGCCGGTGCGGACCCGGATGCCCGCTGCCCTGATGGGAGCACTCTGTTAGAAAAAGCCGTGGATGAAGGGAATTGGCCACATATCGAGTTGCTTCTGAAAATTGGAGCAAACCCTAACCATTCCTCTCGGCCAGGAACATCCGGCACACCGCTCCAGCGGGTTTTTGCGAGCGGAAATGCCGAGCTTTTGGACGCATTCCTCGCTCACGGTGCCAAGCCGGTGAACGAAAACTGGGATACTTGGTTATGGCAGGCATTTCAAAACCGCGATCAAGAAGCGGCGCGTCTGCTTCTTCGCCACGGCGCGAAAGCCATCCACCGAGACGCTGACGGCCTCCTTCTGGTAGAAAAAGCCGCCATCGCAGGCCGTGGTTCTTTCGTCAAACTGTTGCTCGACTACGGGAACCCCGTGGGTTTCGCCCTGCCTGTTTCGAGCGCCCGCGGAGATTACCAGATGGTCAGCCTCCTTCTCGCCTGTGGTGCCGAACCTAACCGAACACTCATTCCCACCCGAGATACTCCGTTGAGTCTAGCAATCCGCAACAAGCACGATCTCGTCGCGGCCACCCTGATCCATGCCGGGGCCGATGCGAGCCTCCCCTTGCCCGAAGGTCAGTCGGCGTTTCACCTCGCGATCGCGAGCGCATGCCCTCGCACGGTGCAAGAAATGCTCAATGATGGCACGAACCCTAACACCCCGTTTACCACTCCCATATCACCCGCCTTCCTGAAATGCGTGCGCCCCGGCAGCTTGCGGTGGGCACTCAAATATGATCGGAACGTCACACCTCTCATGCTCGCCGTGGATTCAGGGGAACTTCAAATCGTCCAATCTCTCATCAAAGCCGGCGCGAAAACCCAAGTTTGGACACGCCCTTCAAGTCTCTGGCCCATGAATTTCGCCACCGACCGCAACGACATCCGAATGATGCGGCTACTGTTAGGTAAAGACCCCCTGCGCGAAGATCGCCAAATCATCATCAGCCTCTCCGAGCAACGTGCTCGCCTGCTAGATTCCGCGGGCAATGAAGTTTTCGCCACCAAAATTTCCACCGGACGCAAAGGGCACTCCACGCCCACGGGGGAATTTGTCATCACGGACAAGTATCGCGAGTGGACCTCCACCATCTATCACGCCAGCATGCCCTATTTCCAGAGACTCAGTTGCGCTGCGTTTGGAATGCACCAAGGCGTGCTTCCCGGCTACCCAGCCTCGCACGGCTGCATCCGCCTGCCCGCAGAGAACGCCGCCAAACTCTTCGCCCTCACCCAAACCGGCGACCGTGTGAGAATTTTGCCGTGAGAAATGGCAACATCGGGGGTCAAAATTGGAGCGCGAAATTCATTCCGCAGGGACCTCCCCGCCGCCTTGAAGCCTCCCTCAACTCCGGCACCCAAGGGCGGCGCTTTTTCCATTTGAACATCACCCCATGATCAAGCAGCCTCCCGCATATCTTCATCCCATGAAATCGATCGTTCTTGCCGCCTCACTCATCTCCATCTCCATCAGCACCGCGATTGGCATTTCGGAGGACGCTCCCAAATACGAGCCCGACTTCTCGCTGCAGCCGTCCATTCCGGCACTCTCACCTGAGGAGGAATTAAAGACGATCCAGCTCCCGCCGGGCTACTCGCTGGAGTTGGTCTTGAGCGAGCGCGATGGCGTGCGAGAGCCGGTAAATATCACCTTCGACGGCAATGGGCGGATGTATGTGGCGGAGTTCCGAAGCTACATGCAGGACATCGACGCGAAGGACCAAATGACACGCACCGGTGTCGTATCGCGGCATGAGAGCACCAAGCGCGACGGCGTTTTCGACAAGCACACGATCTTCGCCGACAAGCTCTTCCTGCCGCGCATGGTGCTGCCTCTCGATGACCGCGTGCTCATCAACGAGACCGACACGAACGACATCAAAAGCTATCGCGACACGGATGGGGACGGTGTGGCGGACAAGGTCGGGATGTGGTTTCCCGGCGGGCCGCGCGGCGGAAATCTCGAGCATCAGCAAAGCGGGCTCATCTGGACCCTGGACAACTGGATTTACCAAACAACGGCCGCCTACCGCCTGCGCTGGAACGGTGAGGGACAAGAGCCGCTGCAGGAAAAAGTGCCGAGCGGCGGCGGACAGTGGGGACTTGCGCAGGATGACTGGGGCAAGCTTTGGTTGAGCAATGGCGGTGCCGAAAAGGGGCTCTTTCATTTTCAGACACCCATCCTCTACGGGGCCTACGACGCGCCGGGGCAGTTCACGCCGGACTTCATGGAAGTGTGGCCGCTTGTCGGGCTCGCCGATTTCCAGAGCGGGCCGCTGCGCGTGCGGATGCCGGACAAAACCCTCAATCACTTCACCGCATCGTGCGGCCAGGAGATCTTCCGTGGCGACCGGCTGCCGGAAGAACTCCGCGGAAATGCTTTCATCGGCGAGCCCGTCGGACGGCTCATCCGCCGTGCCATCGTGGAAGTGAAGGATGGTATCACCACCATTCGCAATCCGTATGAGAAGTCGGAATTCATTCGCTCGACCGATCCGAATTTCCGCCCCATCAACTTGGCCAATGGCCCCGACGGCTGCCTCTACATCGTGGACATGTATCGGGGTATTATCCAAGAGGGTGACTGGACCAAACCCGGTTCGTATTTGCGCAAGGTGCTGGAGCAATACGGCATGGAAAAAGTGGTGAACAGGGGCCGCATCTGGCGGCTCAGGCACAAGGATTTTACGCCCGGCCCACAACCGCGGATGCTGGACGAAACCGCCTCGCAGCTCGTCGCCCATCTGGCGCACCCGAACGGCTGGTGGCGGGACACCGCGCAAAAGCTTCTGGTGCTGAAAGGCGACAAGTCCGTGGTGCCGGCGCTCGCGCAGATGGCTCGGGAAAACGAAAGCCCGCTCGCAAGAACACACGCGCTCTGGACGCTGGAAGGCATTGGCGCGCTCAATACTAAGGTCGTGCGCACCTTTCTCAAGGACCGCGATCCGCAGCTCCGCGCGCAGGGCATCCGCGTTGCGGAAAGGCTAATCGTCAAGGGAGATGCCGCACTTCTTCCGGACGTGCAGGCGCTCGCGCACGATGCCAATCCCGGTGTCGTGCTGCAGGCCTTGATGACGGGAAAATATCTAAGTAGCAAGGACGCCAATCTCTGGCCGGACTACCCAAAGCTTGCGCAACAAACCATGCTCACCTCGTCCTCTGCGGGCGTGAAGACGATGGGCACCGTGATACTCACCGGCGCGGATAAAGTGGGCGGATTGGAGTTTACTCCACCTGAAATCGCCGTGCTGGAACGAGGTCAGGTGATTTACAAGGAACTTTGCTTCGCGTGTCACGGCTTCGATGGCAGAGGCATGCCGATGGACAGCCTGCGCCCCGGCACCACGATCGCGCCGCCGCTCGGCGGGTCACTCACCGTGCGCGCGCATCCCGACGCAGTGCCGCTCGTGCTGCTCCATGGTCTGGCTGGTCCCATCGGCGGCAAAACCTACGACTCACAAATGGTGTCGATGAACTCGAACAACGACGAGTGGATCGCCGCCATCGCCTCTTACGTTCGCAATTCGTTTGGCAACCACGGCGCGCTGGTCACGATCACGGAAGTGAAAGAGCTGCGGGAGAAATACGCGCAACGCCAGGAGCCGTGGACGGTTGACACCCTGCGCACCGTGCTGCCGACGACGCTTTCGAAAGCCGGCTGGCGGGTGACGACGAGCGAGAAGCCGGAGAGTGCCGCACTCGCCATCGACGGCAAGACAGAGACGGGCTGGCAGACGGTCGGCGATCAAAAGTCCGGCCAGTGGATTCAAGTCGAGCTGCCACAGGAAACAACGCTCAACGGCCTGCGGCTCGATCAGTGGGAGGCTCCAGACGATTGGCCAAAGCGCTACCGCATGGACGTCTCGCTGGACGGCACGAAATGGACGCGCATCGAAGAGCGCCGCGGCCTGCCCGGTGTGACCGAAAACTTCTTCACGCCGGCTTCCGCACGCTTCGTGAAAGTCACTCTCACCGGCGCGCAACGCGGAAAGCAATGGTCGGTTTACGAGCTTGATTTATTCCCCGCGAGTCCCGTGAATCGCGGTCGCTAATTCGACTGCCGGATGAAACCCTTGAAATGACGTCGGCTTTCCCACGCTGCTCACCATGAATGGCAATAGCCCGCCCTTTAACGACTCGATTCCACAACACTGCACATGTGGTGCCCTCAATTTTTGAAAATACAACTCCCATGATCCGCCCTCTACCAACCCTCCTGCTCCTCGCCTTCGCGCTCCCGCTTTGTGCGGAGGTGAAATTGTCCGCGCTCTTTTCCGATCACGTCGTGCTCCAGCGCGGCGCACGCACGCCGGTCTGGGGCACGGCCGACCCGGCCGAAAAAGTGACGGTAACTTTTCGTGAGCAGCGGGCGACGGCGACGGCGGATCAGCACGGTGAGTGGAAGGCGGAGCTGACGAATCTTGCGGTCGGCGAGGCTGCGGCGCTGACGGTCGCAGGCACAAACACAGTGACGATCAACGACGTGCTCGTCGGCGATGTGTGGCTTTGCTCAGGCCAATCGAACATGGCCTTTGCGCTCAATGCCGCGGAGGACGCGGAACGCGAGATTGCATCGGCGAATTTCCCGCTCATCCGCCACATGCGGCTGCCGCTGCAAACAGCAGAGACGCCGAAACGTGTAGTCGGCGGCAAGTGGGAAGTTTGTACGCCGGAGACCGCGAAAAACTTCACCGCAGTCGGCTACTTTTTCGCGAAGGAAATTCAGGCCGACATCGGCGTGCCAATCGGGCTGATCAACAGCACATGGGGCGGCACAGGCGCGACGGCATGGATGAGCCCGCAAGCGCTGAAATGCGATCCCGCGGTGACGGAACGCTGGGCGCAAACGCTCGCCGACTTTCCCGAGGCTAACCGCAAGTATGCAGAGGCGCTCGGGGCGTGGCAGGTAGAGGATGCCGCGGCAAAAGCAGCCGGTGCGCCTTTCGACAAAAAAAAGCCAACCCCGCCGTCCGGTGCGGGCGACCGAAACACCCCCGGCGGCCTCTGGAATGGGATGATCGCGCCGCTGGTGCCCTGCGCTCTGAAGGGGATCCTCTGGTATCAGGGTGAGCAGGACGCTTCCAAGTTTGCCGGCTACCGAAGCTGGTTCCCGGCACTCATCGCGCAGTGGCGGCGCGACTTTGGTCAGGGCGATCTGCCGTTCCTTTTCGTGCAGCTTCCGAATCACAATTCCGAGGGTGCGAATAGCCTCTCCTGGGCCGGGATGCGCGGCGTGCAGGCCGAGGCGCTCGTGCTGCCCAATACGGGCATGGCGGTGACCATCGATGTCGGTGAAAACGAGAATGTCCACCCGAAGAAAAAGCAGCCGGTTGGTCATCGGCTTGCGCTCATCGCGAAGGCGAAGGTGTATGGAATCCAAGTGGCATTCGAGGGGCCGGTCTTTGGTGCGGCAGTGGCCGAGAGGGGTGCCATGATCGTGCGTTTTCAGCGCGGCGCACAAGGGCTGGCGGGGAAGGGCGGCGCGCTGCGCGAGTTCCAACTCGCGGGAGAAGACCGGCAGTGGAAGCGCGCCGATGCGGTGATCGAAGGCGAGACGCTGCGCGTCACGTCCACCGAAGTTTCCGCGCCTGTGGCCGTGCGCTACGCATGGCGCAACGGTTCCGAGGCGAATCTTTTCAACAGCGCCGATCTCCCCGCCGCGCCCTTCCGCAGTGACGACTGGAAATAGCCCACGGCTTTTTACCCCCTGTTGCGCGAGCACCGGATGAGGTCCACAATGGACAAGGTTGCGATCTCATCGATGACTTCCTTCTAAAATCCCCGGAAATTTCATCACCCATACTCGGCAATATGAATCACCGCAGTTTCCTCATTTCCGCCGTTCTGTGTGCCAGCCACCCCGCCCGCGCGGCGACACTCTCGGCCACCGCGGCCCCGGTGACCTGGGATTTCAATACCACCGCAGCCTGGGCCGGAGCCCTGAAATGGACCAATAATACCGACACCGCCAACTTCAACGCAAGCGGAGTTCAAACGGTTACGGTGAACGATGCCACGGGCGGTCAGGTCGCGGCAGCGGGTATCAATTTCGGGAATGTCTCCGGCGTCTGGACCTTCAACGGCAATACAGGCACCGATACACTGCAAATCGGCTCCGGCGGCATCGCGAATACGCTGACGAATGGCAGTGCTACCTTCAACGTCCCGCTGGTTCTGACCGCCTCGCAGACTTGGTCGCTCACGAAAAGCAGTGCCACGGCGTTTGCCCTCAACGCAGCGATTTCAACGCTCAGTGGCACGACGAATCTGACCTTCGACGCTTTGAATACCGCGGGTTCGACGAGCGGCGCACCGTCGCCCACCCTGAAAATGGCGGGGACCAATACTTACACCGGTGCAACGCTGGTGAAAAACAACGCGAGCCTCAGTCTCGACTACACCGCCAACAATACCACCCGCCTCGACGACCTGGGCGGGCTCGTGCTGCAAAACTCCGCCGCCCTCGCCATCACTGGCAATACCGGTGCCGACACCTCGGAAACCATCAATACCCTAGCCATCAACTCCGGCCCTGAGGTTCTCAGCGTCATTTCCGCCGCAGGCCGCGTGACCTCGCTGCAAATCGCCGCGCTCTCCAACAGTTTTTCCCGGACGGGCAATGCCACCGCGCTCGTCAGGGGCACCAGTCTCAACCAGAGCGCGGCCACCAACGTGAGTCGCATCCTCCTTGCGGACGGCGGAGCCTCGCTAGGGGCTGTGGGCACCGCGCCGCTGCTGAATGGGGGCACCGCAAGCGATGCGACCAAGGGCTTGAAAATCGTTCCCTATTTCATTGGGGATACCACAGCCACCGGCTTGGGCAGCCATTTCGTGACTTACGATTCCACTCTCGGCCTCCGCGTGCTGCTCGGCACGGAGGAAACGACCCTCGTCCCTGCTTCCACCACCGCCGCCAATCCCGAGAACGCGCTCGCCGGAGCCAACGTCATCCTCACCGGTGCCCCCCTAACGGTAAACTCACTGCTCTTCAACGCGGGCTCTGCGAGTACCCTCAACAGCACGCCTGCCCAAATCCTCACAATCAAGAGCGGCGCGGTCGCCAGCGTGGTCAACCAGCTCAATTCGATCGGCAGCGGCTTCAGCGGCCTCAATCTGGACAACAGCGAGGGCATTGTCACGGTCACCCAAGGGACGCTGACCTTTGCGACACCAGTCGATGTTACGAACGCCGGAGTGCATCTGCCGAGCGGCGGCAACCTCACCAAAACCGGTCTTGGGACGCTTGTTTTCACGGTCCCCAATTTCTACTCCGGCACCACCATCCTCAACCAAGGAACCCTGCAAATCGGGAACGGCGGCACCACCGGCGATCTCGCCAATACCGCCGGCGTCGTCATCAATGGCGGCACGCTGGCTTTCAACCGCAGCAACTCTTTCAGTTACACCCCCGCGCTTATCGGTTCCGGTCTCGGCGGCGTCAGCCGCGTTGCAGGCAGCGGCCAGTTGACCCTGGGCGTGGTCAGTGGCATTGCCACACTCTCGGATACCACCACCACCGGCAGCGTCTCGCCCACCACCGTCAATCAGTCCGGCACCGGCCTGGCCATCGGCACGGTGAGTGGAGCGGTTGGCTCGGTGGTGAACTTTGCCGGTGACGGCACCGGCAGCACGACTTTTTCCGGCCGCTTCGGCACGGCCGGGCAGTTGTTCAAGCTCACCAACGGCACGGTACTTTTGAACGGCGCGGGTAGCGGCCAAACCCAGCTTGCCAACATGGAACTCAACGGCGGCGTCCTAACAGCCAATGCCGCCAGCGACCGGTTCGCCACTGACAGCACCGCAGCCGGACAGACCCTCACCATCACCGGCGGCCAACTGCTCGTTCCGAACACCGCCGGATTTGGACTTCGCCTCAACGGGACCAACGGCGTAAACGGAGGCGGCACCGCTGGCAGCGTATTCACCGGAACGCAATCGAACGGAACGGTGACGGTGCTGAAAGGCGGCAATGCTACCAGTTTTAATCTGGGCAGCACTAGCGCCACCGTAAGTACCTACAATCTCCAAGGAGGAACCGTAAACGCCCTCGGCACCGGCACCGACGGCCGTGTGGAACTCGGCGCGGACACCGCCGGAACCGGCAAGGCGACTTTTAGCCTCAGCGGCGGGAAGTTAGTCGTCAGCGGACAAATTTCCGGCAACCAGGGCACCGCCGCCCGGCAGGCCTTCGTCTGGACCGGCGGCACGCTCGCCACGGCCACCTACATTGCTACCAACCTCACTTCCACGGACGGCGCTGCCTATGCGGGCAACGTCGGCACCCTGACTAACAACGGCGGCACCCTCGCCCCCGGCGATGTCGGCACGGCGGGGAAAACCACCATCACCGGCGCTTACTCGGTCACTGCCGGTGTCCTCGCCATCGACCTCGGCGGCACCACCCAGGGCTCCGCGTTTCAAACCGGCGAGCACGATTTCATCAACGTCTCCGGAACCGCGACCCTCGGCGGCAATCTAGCCGTATCGCTGCTGGCCGGCTTCACCCCGCAGAACGCACAGACCTTCACCGTCCTCACCGCCGGCAGCTTGGTCGGTGCGTTTGCCAATGTCTCGTTCCCCGGACGCGTCGCCACCAGTAGCGGCACCTTCCTCGTCACGAAGAGCGGTAACAGCGTTGTCCTCGGCGACTGGCAGCCCACGGTCCCGCCGGGAATCACCTCGCAGCCGTCGTCGCTCGCGGTTCTCGCCGGAAATCCCGCCACCTTCACCGTCGGCGCCACCGGCGCCACCGCGTATCAGTGGCGGAAAGGCACGGTGCCTATCAATGGAGCGAATGCCGCGAGTTATACCATCACGCCTGTCTCCGCTAGCAGTGCGGGCACCTATGATGTCATCGTCTCCACCGCTCTCGGCAGCATCACCAGCGACTCCGCTACGCTCACAGTGAATTACTTCGGCAGCGACATTCTCGGCCAGCGTCCGATCACTTATGATTTCAGCGGAGTCCGCCTGGTGTCCACCGTGCCTGCCGCCGGAGTGCATCCGCGCGTCTATTTCAATGCGGAGGAGCTTCCCGCCATCCGTGACCGTCTTGCCAACACCGCCGTCGGTGCGGAGGCTTACAAGATGGTGAAAATGTACACAGCCTTTCTCCGCAGCGGACGCAGCATCGCCTACGACAGCCAGCCTGCGTCCTACAAGACCATGCCGGATGGCGGCGGCCGTTGCAGCAATCCCGGCCTCTACGACCGCTCCGCCGTCTATAATCAAATGGTCGGCGGCGGCACCACTATCCTCGATACCATGATCAACGACGGCACCGGGCTTTACGTCCTGGCGGGTGAAATGTCATTGGAAGCCTTTGAATGCCTCGTCGATGCAGGCCAGCCGGGTGTGGCTGCCCGTTCCACGGACTTGGCCGCCGCACTCGATACCTGGGCCACCTGGGTTCTCACGCAAGCCGATTTTCCCGGCGCGGCGGGTGCCACCAACGGCAGCAAGTTCGCCAACCACCATCGTTTCGGCGGCCATCTATCGGCGCTCACCTTCGACATGATTTTCAACGCCATGTCCCAAGGCCAGAAGGACAACGTGCGCAAAGCCCTCGCGAAACTGATGGGCGGCTACTTCGGCAGCGACGCATCCAGCACCGAATACACCGGTGTCGGCTGCACCGCGGAAGCGGTCGCGACGAACTGGGTGGCCATCAATTCCTTCAAACTCATCACCGCCTGCGCGCTGGAGGGCGACGTCACGGTGGCTGATGCCGGCTATGCCACCTCCGATCTCACCGCATGGCTTGACCGGGCGATGGGTTCCTATCACAAGTTTCTCACCTACGGCTGGTTCGCCAGCGGCGCGCCGGTGGAAGGGCAGGGGAAGAACTATCTGTTCGGAGCCCACATGATCGCGTTCGCCCGCCGTGGTTACGACTTTTTCGGGCATCCTCATTTACGGGCATATTCGAGTTCCTGGCTGCCTGCCGTGACCCAGCCGTTCGGCTACTCGTTCACCGCTTTCGACCTCCTCGGTGGCACCGGATCGAACACGGAAAAGGGCAAACAATACATCAATGGTCTGGACTGCGTGGGCCTGAAATGGATGT
Source organism: Akkermansiaceae bacterium (assembly GCA_043758615.1). Lineage (GTDB taxonomy): Bacteria > Verrucomicrobiota > Verrucomicrobiia > Verrucomicrobiales > Akkermansiaceae > Luteolibacter. The sequence continues at coordinate 6,772 of JAYVNE010000085.1, read as the reverse complement.
TGCCCGGCGACGCGGGAACCGACTTCGCTTGGCGGAATTTCGTCCGCACGGAATACAAGGACGGCGGTGGCAATCTCCAGACCTATCTCGATCTGCGTGACGGGAAATTCAGCATCCGCTCCGGCTACTACAATCAACTTCTCCCCGCCGCCATCTTTGCCTCGGATGTCGGCTCGGCAGCGACCTGGACCCAGCAGAACACCGCCGTAAGGAGCTCGCCCGACTATCTCGATAAGGAAGGTGGCAACCTCGTTTCGCGCAGCGGCTATGATCCCGACGCGGCCGCGCTTCTGTTCCACGTCCGGCAAGATATGGGCGGGCATACCTTTGCCGATAGGAATACCTTCACCTTCTCCGCGCTCGGCAGGATTTTCGTCAACTACAACAGCGGCGGCACCAACTCCGGCCTTCAGGATGCCAAGTTCCAAAGTCTTGTGGAGGTGGATGGGCTGAGCATGAAATTGACTCCTCAGGAGGGTACTAAATTCCGCATCCCCGCCAAGCTCGCCGCTTGGTCGCCCACAGGCGGCCAGGCGACCTTCGCCACGGGCGACGCTACCTATGGCTATTCTAACGAATGGCGCTGGAACAACTACTCCACCGGCCCTGTCACCATCACCAGCGGCTATGCTGCGGAAAATAACTCCCATAACACCTTCAGGCGCACCGGCAACAAGATTCCTGAAGCCTTTGGCAACACGCCATTCGTCTCTTTCCCGCATTGGGTGAATCCCGGCGCACAATACGAGGGCATCCAAGCCAAGCCCTACAACCCGATGCGCCAGGTCTATCGGACCGCCGGCCTCGTCCGCGGCGTGAAACCTTATGCCCTGCTCATCGACGACGTGCGCAAGGACGACTCGACCCACACTTACAAGTGGCTCGCCTCGATCGCCGAGGATCTAACGATCGTCACCGGCGCATCGCTGCCCGCCGGGAGCGACCCTGCTACCGACATCGTCCTCCAGGAACCCGTCGCCACCGGGAACCGCCGCCTGCTCGTCCGCATCCTCCGCGCGAACGGCACCCCGGTCCTCTCCACCGCCCTCACCGCCGAGGGCAGCGCGCTCGCCTACACGGAAATCGTGGTTAGCCCGAACGGCACGGAAAACTGGAAACGCCTCGTCATCGAACGCAGCGCCGTCATCGCGCCCGATTTCCGCGTGCTGCTGTTTCCGTTCCTAAATGGCGATGGCCTGCCCTCCACGTCATTTGTAGGAAACAATCTAACCGTCACCCTCGGTGCCCAGGTCGATTCGTTCTCTTTCTCCCCGCGCACCGCCAGCGTGGGTGGCCAGACCGTGACGATGAGTGAATTCACACTCACCCGGAACGGCAACTCGTTGATCGACTATCGGAACCAGATCGAACCCGTCGCCGTGCGCGGTCCCGGTGGCGCTCTCGACACGCCGCCCGCCGCGCCTACTGGTCTAACCGGCACCGTCCTGTCGGAAACCCAAGTGCGCTTGAACTGGACCGACAACGCCAGCGGCGAATCCGCCTACCTCGTCGAGCGGGCGCTCGCAGGTTCTGAGAATTGGACGCCGCTGGCCTCCACACTCGCCGCGAATTCTGCGACTTTCACCGACTCCTCCGCGCTTCCGTCCACCCGCTACGACTATCGGGTCCGCGCCAGCGGCGTCGCCGGGCTTTCCGACTTCACCAGCGTTTCCATCGTCACCCCGACCGGCATCGGCGATGGCATTCCGGGCGCGTGGCGTTATCTGCATTTTGGAAACGGCCTGGCGATCATCCCCGGTGTCAGCGGCCCGACCGACGATCCGGACGGCGATGGCGCATCCAACCGCCAGGAGTATCTCTCGGGAACCGTGCCCACCGATGCCGCCAGCACTTTCAAGATCCGCCAGTTCGGCCCGGCGGGAGCCGCCTACCAGATCACCTTCACCGCCATTCCCGGGAAAACCTATGCCGTCGAGCGGTGCAGCAATCTCACGACTGGAAACTGGGTTACCGTGGCCGACGCCCTGACCACCACCGGCACCGAAATCCAGATCGGCGTTCCTCCGAATCCGCTCGGCCAAAGCGGCTTTTACCGCGCTCGCGTGAAGATCATCGAATGAGCAGCGAAATTTCCAATCCCTGCAAATCACAAGCCGGGAACTTACCGTTAATCGGCAGCAATGCGGAAGGGCTACCGGCCGATGCGGGCACACGCACTCCTGTCGAAAAACTGCTGCTTCCCTATTTGAAGCCGCACCGCCGCGCCATCTTCGTCGCGCTGTTGCTGAATGTGGTGGCCGGCGTCGCGGTGTCATTTCAGAATCTCGTGCCGAAGTATCTCATCGACGATGTCTTGCTGGCACCGGGGCTTGCCGACAGCGCGCGTTATCAATCGTTGTTCAAAATCTGCCTGATCTATCTGTTCGTCGCGGTCGTGGCGCGGATGCTGGTGTGGCATCTCGGCTACCGGATTTTCACCAAGGTGAGGGAAGCGGTGCTGCTCGCACTGCGGGCCAGGTTTTTCAGCCATGTCAACCACCTCTGCTTGCGTTTCCACCGCCGGAACGATTCCGGCGAATTGTTCTCCTATCTCTTTGGTTCGCCATTGCAGCAGATCCAGACCTATCTCCAGCAATTCACCTTCAGCGCTCCGGGCAGCGTCTTCATGATCCTGTCCACGATCCTCTGGATCGCGGCCTGGGATTCGGTTCTAACGGGAGTGCTGGTGTTGCTCGTCGCGGTCAATGTCGGCCTGCAAATCCATTCGCAAGGCCGGGTGCGGGCGCTGCATGCCGGATTCCAATCGGCGGAAGCGCGGGTGTCCGGCGAGGTCGCGGATCTGCTGCGCGGCCGTCGCGATGTGAAATTGTATGCCATGGAGGACGAGGTCATCTCAGGCTTCCAGGAAAGCGCCAGTCACATCGGGCGGACCGCCTACGCGCGCGATGTGCGCGGGCACGTGGAGAACATGAAGCAGGAAGGTGCGGGCTACCTGTGCTTCGCGGTCCTTTGCGCGGCGTGCGCATGGCGGTTTCTCGAAGGCCGTCAAGCGCCCACCGGGGCGCACCGCCTGACGATCGGGGAAATCCAAGGCTATCTAACGAGCTTCATCGCCTTGCAAGGTCCATTGGCCGCGCTCTTCAATGTAGCGATCTTGCGCGCCGCGGCACAGGCGGGGCTGAATAGGATCAACACGGTTCTCGAAACCCAAAGCACCACCCCCGATCCGGTTCGGACGAATCGGGTCCTGCCGGGAAAAGGCGACATCGTTTTCGACCAGGTGGAGTTCGGCTATGACCCCGGGACGGCAGTGATCAGGGATTTCTCGCTGGTGATTCCTTATGGCCAGAACGTCGCGGTGGTGGGCGCTTCAGGAGCGGGGAAATCCACATTGGCGCAGCTCTTGTTGCGGTTTTACGATCCGCGGCTCGGTTCCATCCGCATCGGCGGGGTGGACTTGCGGGACTGCCGCGGGGGCGACGTGCGCAAGGCATTCGCGGTCGTGCCACAGGATCCGTTCATTTTCAGAACGACCATCCGCCAGAATCTATCCGTGGCGAAACCGGATGCGACGGATGATGAGCTGAAGCGCGCCTGCGAACGTGCACAGGCCTGGGAATTCATCGAGCGCCTGCCACACGGCTTGGCAACCCGGGTCGGAGAAAGCGGGGCCACCCTTTCGGGCGGACAAAGGCAGCGGCTGGCGATTGCCCGTGCCTTGCTCGGCGAGCACGACTTTTTCATTTTTGACGAAGCGACCAGCGCCCTCGACACGATTTCGGAGCTAGCCATCCAAAGCGCTCTCGCCACCGTCATGCCGGGCCGGACCACCTTGGTCATCGCCCACCGCCTGGCGACGGTCCGTTCCTGCGACAGGATACTCGTGCTGGATCACGGCCGTATCGTGCAGGACGGAAGTTACGACGAACTCTGCGATCGGGAAGGTCTATTTCAACAACTTCTCCATGCGCGGAGCTTCGATGCGTCTGATGGTTAACACTAAATTCAATGATTAAAATCCCACCAACACTGGCCCCGCCTATCCTGATTTTTCAAATGGAGACGGGAGAGAGATTGCAACTTAAACAGGAGCCGTCAAATGACTAAAATCCCACCGTTACGCTGGGGTATTCTCAGCGCCGCCCGCATCGTCCGCCGGAACTGGCAGGGAATGCGCAACAGCGGTGCAGCGGAGTTGGTGGCGCTCGCCAGCCGCGACTTGGAGAAGGCCCAATCATTCATCAATGGTCTGCAAGCGGAGTTTCCATGGCCGCACCCACCTACCGCGCACGGTAGCTATGAAGCGTTGATCGCCCGTCCCGATGTGGATGCCATCTACATTCCGCTGCCCACCGGGGTGCGGAAGGAATGGGTGATCCGAGCCGCCGAGGCTGGAAAACACGTCCTATGCGAGAAGCCCTGTGCCGTCAGTGCGGCTGAATTGCGGGAGATGATCTCCGCTTGCGCACGCCACGGAGTGCTATTCATGGACGGCGTGATGTTCATGCACGATCCCCGCTATCAGAAATTGCGGCATATCCTCGACGATGGGTCGAGCGTGGGTGCGATCAAGCGGATCACCTCGGCATTCAGCTACCGGGCCGGGGATGATTTCGCAGGCAACGACATCCGTAGCCAAGTGGCATTGGAACCGACCGGCTGCCTCGGCGACCTCGGATGGTACTGCCTGCGGGCCACGCTCTGGGCGATGAATTGGGAGATGCCTCGGCGCGTCTCCGGGCGCGTGCTCGACGGTGGAACCTCGATCATGGATTTCTCCGCAGAGCTGGATTTCTCCGGCGGCGTCACGGCGGCATTCCATTGCTCATTCCGGGCACCCAGGCAAATGTGGTTCAATGTGAGTGGCTCGGAGGGTTATGTCCGCGTATCGGATTTCATCTCACCCGTGGCCGAAAATGACACCGACTGGGAGTTGAACTACAAGCGCGAGCCGCGGGCGGCGGGTCCGGGCGTGAGCAGTGAGGCTCTCATGTTCGCCCGGTTTGCCGCCGAGGTAGCGAGCGGTGCTGGCAACTCCCCGTGGGCGGAAATTTCCATGAAGACCCAAGTGCTGCTGGACGCTTGTGAACGATCCGCACGCACGGGCCTACCGGAATTTTTAGAATGAACCGATGTTCCATTTGCTTCGTGACTTGGTTTACCTTCCCAAAAAGGAAAATGGTCGCGTTTGTGGGTCGCTTTTGAGCAAGACGGTTATTGGTAGGGTCGGAGGCTCGTCATGGGGGCGGTTGCCTCCGGGTTGCCTCTTCGACAGGGGCACAGGCATCGTGCCTGTTTTCTTCCTCTTCCATTCCAAACCCCATCCACCTCTTCTTCACCGCACCACCGCCTCCATGCGCTCTTCAAACTCGCCTCGATCCTTCGTGCCCGCCACCCGCTCCGCCTCGGCCTGCAATCTCGCGATCTCCTGCTCCAGTTCCTCCCGCTGCGCGGCGGCGATCCGGTCGATGACTTGCTGATCCTGCTCGAACTCCCGGAAGATTTCCATCTCTTGCCAGGGCCGAGCGCTCGTGATCGAGTCTTTTCAGCCATTCTTCGGCGGCTGCCTTTTCATGCCATCGGGCCGACTCCGCGTCATCTTTCGGCAAATAAAGTCCGTAGTGAAGGGCCATTGCCCACTCATGCATGGCTGCGGGCGAGCCTTTTTCGGCAGATGTTTTCAACTGGTCCAAGATCCACGGGCGGTCCGGTTTGTCAGGAGCATTACTATAGTCGAGCCGTCGCTCCAACTCGACCAGGGCTTGGGTGTCTCCTCCCAAGTGGCGGCCTCCTCGAAGGCGGCGTCGCTGGGAATACCGTAATACAGTGCATCCGCCAGCATCGCTTGAGCAAGGGCATCCCCCGCCTCGGCCGTTGCACGGTATTTTTCCGCTTTCGCATTGGGACTCAACGCCGGGGCCACAGCCGGGGTCGCGGGCGGAGCGTTATCCTGAGCCAGACAGAGTGCCGGGGCAAGGAAAAGGCAAGCGGTGGACAAGGTTGCGAAAAGCAGCGGATTTTTCATGGGAGGAAATACTGGCACCAGCAGCGCATCAGGAGATCCAAAGCCGGTAAATCGAAGGAGTCCCAACTAACAAACATTACCGCTGCTGGCGGACCTTCGGAATGGCGCGGGATATGAGGGGGACGAGCATGGGAAGAGGGAGGAATTGCCGATTGAGGATTGTTGTTCCGTCGTCGCCTGTCGGCTATGGCGGGACGAGTTTTGGATTTTTGAATGGGAAGAGGAAGTCTATTTGAAGCGTTTCATGCTGCTGACGTTGAGCAGCGTTCGCATTTGAGTGATGGCGATGTCGTTGAGGGTGGCGAGGAGTTCGGGTTATGGTAGGCTTGGCGGATGAGGACGGAGTTCAGGCTTTCTGATTGAGTTCGGGGGTGAGTGTCATGGCAGTGAGACGACGACTTTTGAAGAAGCTTGATCTCAGTAGGCGTCGCCGCGAGGTCCGATGTAATCGACGTAGAGAACTTCATCCGCGTCTTCGAAACGGGGCTGGATGATGGAACGGTAGCTTCCGGTGCGGAGTCGAAACCATCCGTTGAATTCCCCTGACAGTGCCTTGATCTGGGGATGCTCGCTCAAGTTTTGTATGGCGGCAATTTCCTCGAGTGCCTGGACGATTTGCACCTGGCGATCACGTGGCATGCACCGTAAGTATTTGACAGCCCGGCGGTGGAGAACGATTCGGCGCAACTTAAAGAGCGAGTTCGGCTTTCAAAGAGGCAAGGTCCGTGAATGCATCCCGGTTGCCTGACCGACGGTCTGCCTCGGCCTCGCGTAACGCGGCAGCTT
>JAYVNE010000084.1:0-5682 GCA_043758615.1 Akkermansiaceae bacterium | reverse complement strand
TTAGGCATCCACTCAAACAATGCATTGTAATCACAAAGTACAGAATAATTTCTGGCAATTTGTGGGTAATGGGCAGAGCAGCCTGCCGCAGTCCATGGACTTCGTCTCAAACCAGACTCAAATTCCTATTTATTTGTGGCCGAGCCCCTAAGTAAGATATATCCCGCGCCTCCGCCTCCATTGAGCGTCCAAGGCGGGCCGCACGAATGCGCAGCTTTTGTTTCACCGGCTCGGCAAGGCCACGGATGGTCAAGGTCGTGCTCATGGATAAAAACCACAGAATGCATGCATTGCTGTCATTGCTGTCATTGCTGGCGGCGGAAGCGGGATGTGGAGATAAGTGGCAAGCCTTCCATTCCGATGCCGAATCTTCAAAAATCAAAGTTCCTCAATCATCGATCACAATAAAAACGCCGCCTCCGGGTCATCTGTCACGACAGGAATGATGAATGACGATTGTTGATTGCGGGTTTTTTGATTGAAAGATCCGAGGTCCAATCTGCCCGCCGGAGGGTGGAACGGCAGCGGACGAGGACTTGTCATGACCCATGCGCGAATCTACGGTGGGGCTGTTATGAATCCCATCGTCCAGGAAACTATCGACCGCTGCCGAGCTGCAGGTCTGCGCCGGACGAAAGCGTTGAAGGAAATGGTCACCACCCTGCTGGACAATGAACGGCCGATGACCCTGTCCGAGCTTGTGGCAGCGAACCAGCTCGCTGATCAATCCACCGTCTTCCGGCTGCTCCAACGCCTGACCGACCACGGAGTCGTCAGGCGGCTGGGCCTGCACGAACGGGCCGCTTATTTCACCCTGATTCTGCCGGGAAAACACAGCGACTATCTGATCTGCACAAGCTGCGGCAGCATTGAAGCGATCCAAGCCCCCTGCCCCGTCCATCATCTGGAGGACGAAATTCGAGAGAAAACCGGCTTCCGAAATCTCTATCACGAGCTTGAGTTTTTCGGAGTTTGTCCGAAATGCGCGTGAGGTTTACATAGGCACGGTCATGTCCTCCGCGTCTGCGAGTCACCCACTCATTCCCCGAACGCTAACACATGCGCCACTGCGGCAGATGCCAAACCGGGCGGATTGTAGCCGCCTTCGAGAACGGAGATGATTCGGCCTTGGCAGAATTTCTCTGCTAGAACTACGCTGCGGCGGGTCATCTCCGCGAATGTTTCATCGTCCCAGCGCAGGCCGCCGATGGGATCGTCCTTACGGGCGTCGAAGCCTGCGGAGATTAACAGAAACTCGGGAGCGAAGGATTCAATGGCGGGCTCTAATTGATATTTCCATTCGGCTAGAGCCACTTCCCCATCGGTGTTTCCGGGGAGAGGAATATTCAGTGTGGTTCCCACTCCCGCGCCTTGGCCGTGCTCGGTGGCGAGGCCGGTGTAAGGATAGATATTTTTCTCGTGGAGGGAAATGTAGAGCACGCTGGGGTCTTCGATAAAAACAGCTTCGGTGCCATTACCATGGTGCACGTCCCAATCGATGATCGCAATTTTTCCGACGCCGTGTTTCGACTGAAGGTATCGAGCCGCGATGGCAACGTGGTTAAAAATGCAGAAACCCATGCCACGCGTGGCAGTGGCGTGGTGGCCCGGAGGTCGCACGGCGCAAAAGGCGCACGTAACTTCGCCGCGCATCACGGCGTCTGCGATTTCCAAGACTGCGCCGGTGGCTTCGAGTGCGACGTCATAACTTTCCTCACAGATCGCGGTATCGCCGGTGCGCAGAACATCAGCAAATGTCTCGGTGTCCCGATAGACGAGATCGTGATAATAATGCTCATGAACTAACAATACCTCAGAAACTAGGGCACACCGCCCACGCAGACGGACGATTTCATTTGGCAACTCTTCCAGCGCTGCTGCTAGGACATGATATCGGTTCGCCGATTCCGGATGAAACATGCCAGTGTCATGCCGCTCATAAGACGCACTGTAATGCACGCCGATTCTCTTTTCTCCTGCACTCATCTTTCGTTCCGTTGGATATTTTTCCGTTCGAGAAATTTCTTCTGGCTGCGCAAAATCGCCTCCACCGGAATCGTAAAGGTGCGCTCTTCATGGATCGACGAAGCCGACTCCACGCCACCTGCGGCAAGAAACAAGCCCGCCATCGCGCGGTTATCGGGCATCACGCTGGCCCATAGTTCGTTCACTCGTCGGCGCTTGGCCACAGTTGCGAGTTCGCCTAACAAAAAACCAGCCATCCCGAGATGACGAGACGATTCGTGGACGACGAACGCAATCTCCGCACGCGTCCCATCAAGATCGCGATAGTAACGTCCGATTGCGCGCAATTCCTGCCTGCCGTGATCGTCTGCGAAAATCCCCAGCGCGAGGTCCTTCGTTTGATCCACCGCTGCGAGTTTGTAAGCGGATTCCCCCGTCATCGTGTCGCGCTGATAGCCATATCTCAATCGGATCGTTTCCTCATCGTGTGAGTAGAAAAACTCCTGCAAGGTCCGCATATCGCTCGGATGGAGCGGGCGGAGGAAAAGCCTCGTGTTCTTAAATTTCATCCATGAGGACTCGATGCCGTCACCGCCCAAGCCTGGTTCGGTAGAGGGCATCGTGAAAAACTTAGGCAGCCAGCCGCGCGCCTGCGCACCAGCTAACAGACCCTCACGATGATCCGGATGCGCCACCTCCACTAACCGCGCCACCCGCTCGCGGATGCTGCGGCCATGAAGACTCGCCACGCCATACTCGGTAACCACGTGATGCACATCGCCCCGGCCAGTGCAAACGCCGCTACCCTCCCGCAATCCCGCGACGATGCGCGAGTGGCCGTCCTCGTCCGATGTGGAGGTGAGGGCGATGATCGGAAAGCCATTTTTACTGCGCCCCGCACCCCGGATGAAATCTTGAAGCGCACCCACTCCACCGTAAAAACGATGTCCGCTCGAATCCCTCACGACTTGGCCTGTTAGGTCGATTTCGCGAGCCCCATTGATCGCCACCATCCGGTCATTCCTCGCGATGCGGGCAGGATCATTCACCCAATCACTGGGATGAAATTCGATGTCTTTATTGCCATCGACGAATTGATAGAGCTCATGACTGCCTAACACATGACTCGCGATGATTTTCCCAGGCCGATAGTTTTTCTGCGACTGGTCCGCGGCACCGCATTTCACGAGATCCATCAGCGCATCATTAAAAACGCCCGAGTGAATCCCGAGATGACGGTGTTTTTTCAACGCCTTCAGCACCGCTTCCGGGCTATTTCCAAGGCCGACCTGAAGCGTCGATCCGTCTTCGATCAACTGCGCCGCGTAACGTCCCATCCGCGCATATCGCTCGTCGAACACCGCTTTTACCATTTCTGGCAACGCCGTGTCTCGCTCGATATACCAGTGAATTTTCCGCGTGGAAATGAGGTTATCTCCGCAAGTCCGGGGCATCTGGGGATTGATCTGTGCGATGACGATGCGCGCACTATCCGCCGCCGCTTTCACGACATCCACGCTCACGCCTAGCGAACAATAGCCGTTCGCGTCTGGAGGGCTCACTTGGATGAGCGCCACATCGATCGGCAGCGGACCGCCTTTGAAAAGCAGCGGAATCTCAGACATCGCACACGGAGTGTAGTCCGCATGACCGCGTTCGACGGCATCGCGCAGAGCGGGAGTTAGGAAAAACGAATTGGTGCGAAGGACCTGCTCGTATTGAGGATCGATCCACGGGGTTTCACCAAGTCCGTTGATGTGCACAAGCTCCACGTCTTTGAAGTGCGAGGCCATTCCCAACATCGAATGGATCAGAGCGAAGGGAACGGACGCCCCACCACCGAGGAATACCCGGCTTCCTGGACGGATCAGCAGCGCCCAACCGCGTTCATCAAGGGGTTTCATTTGCTAGACGCGATGATGTTCTCCTCCAATGCGATTGCAAGCCTCAGTCAATGGCTTGAGGTTCACCATCCGCCGCCATTGACTCCACTTACCTCGAACCGTTCCTCTCCCGAGTGTAGGGACTCTCGAAACAGGCTTAAAAATTTCTGCTCGCTTGATCGGGTGATTTTTGGAGCATGGTAAGTATGACTATTGATTGGTTCGTTCACTCATGAAAATCCTTGCCCGCATCGCGCTGGTCGCGGGAACGGTTTCGGCCGCTCACGCAGCGTCATTGATCAACCTGAGTTTCACGGGATCAATGACCGCGATCCAGAGGCAGACATTTGTCGATGCTGCTGCCTATTGGAACTCAGTCATCACGGGCTACGATTTGAATTATGATTCCATCGGTGATAAGGTGCCACACAGCCTCACGGTCAACGCATCCGTCCCGAGCATCGATGGCCTGAATGGGGTTTTGGGCAGTGCCGGGCCAACCAATTTTATTTATTATGATAATAACCCAGTCGGGCAGCCCACGTCCGCACTCTATTACACCACTGCCGGGGCCATGGAGTTTGATTCGGCGGACGTCGATGGACTGATTTCTAATAACTCATTTTATGGCGTTGTGTTACATGAAATGGCGCACGTGCTGGGTCTCGGAACCTTGTGGAATATTAATAATAATGTAAATAGCACGAGTTACGATCTTTATACTAACGGCAGCGGGCGATACACCGGTCCCAATGCTCTCGCTCAATGGCAAAGCGAATTCCTCCGTCCGGCCGACACCTTCGTGCCCGTCGAGCTAGGCGGTGGTGCAGGCACGGCTAACGGGCACTGGAATGAAGTGGATTTCGGGGCGGGAGATACAGGGATCGTTAGCAGTCTCACCGGAATGGATTTTTCCCACGAACTGATGACAGGCTGGGCATCCAACACATTTTTCGTCAGCCGCACCACGCTGGGCGCATTGGATGACCTCGGTTACACCGTGGATTATTCCAAGGCGGGTGTGGTGAATTACACCGTCGTCGTGCCGGAATGCTCCAGCTTACTGTTAGTTCTGGGAACTATGCCCTTGCTGACTAGGCGCAGGCGTGACCCGCAGCAGGTTTCACCAACTGCGCCTTTGTGTTCTGGTCTCAAGCCACCTGGACCTGCTTGTCCACATCCTCGCGGAGGTTCACGATAATATAGTCCTGACGGTCCGGGGTGTTCTTGCCCATGTAAAACGCTAACAATTCCTTCACACCTTTACCTTCCTCGTATTCCACGTCCCAATCTATCAGCCGCGCCGCGCTGCCTCGATCTTCTCGACGTCGATCTTGCCCATCTCCATCATCGCCGAGAACGCGCGTTTTGCTTCCTCGCCGCCATTGCCCACGATCGCGTTCCAATAGCGGTCCGTTTCCTCCTGCGTGTCGGTCGCGACCTGGAAGGAAAACGCCTCGCTGTGCCTGAACGCCGGTCCGCCATTGATACCCATGCAGGGAATCCCGAGCACCGTGAAATCGACCGTCAGCACATCGCCCTCCCTGCCCGACGGATAATCGCCGGGCGCATGATGGACCGCGATCACCTCGCTGTCCGGAAACGTCGCTGCGTAGAACCGCGCCGCATCAAGCGCGTCCTTGTCGACCACAAGCAGATCGTGTTTTTGGGGATGGGGGTTTTCATGATGGAGTTTGCATGGGTAGGCATCATCCATTAAGACGCCAATACAATGTCTAGCAGTTTGTCGGACTTAATCGGAACCGAAATTGTCAATATGTGGGAATTTCAATCCGAAGTCGCTTGCATGTTGTGGTCGGTTTTGTGGAATTTC
>JAYVNE010000083.1:0-43105 GCA_043758615.1 Akkermansiaceae bacterium | reverse complement strand
CCTGTTTCCGCTCGAAAACGGTCATCAGCATGGTGTTCATTACGCCCAAAACGCCGACAATCACCGCCAGCAGAGACGTGCCCCAACTCATGGCGCTAATGAATTTATAGGCCTGGCTGTTACCCACATTGTCGCCCGCAGGGAGAGCGCGCGCTTCGGGGACAAGCATGTTAATTTCACCGCAAAGCTTTTTGACTTCTTCTTCACTCATGCCGGGGGTGGCGCGGATATCGATGATGTTGATCTTACCTTCATTTCCGGAAATTTCTTGATAGAGTGGTAGTGATAGAATCACCGAGCCATTTTCAACCAACGCGCCGCCATCGACGATTCCAACGACCGTCAATTCCTTGGACTCGATTTGGATCGTATCGCCAAGTTTCTTTTTGAGCACCTCCGCAGCGTTTTGGCCAAGAACTACGGCTGGTTCCATACCATCCTTAGGCAGACGACCAGAGACAAGCTTCAGACTTTGCCATGAAAACCCTCCCCATTCACGGGCGGAAACGATCATCATTGAGGAGTCCTCTATACTCGTCAAATCGACAAAAATGGCACATGTTGCAGCGACTTTTGGAAGGCGGGCGATGGGATTGCGGGCCGAGGAGTTAAATGGCTTCGGAGCGAGAGCACTGCCCATATTGCTCACGACAATATCGGTGCCACGCGCTTTCATTCCCTTCGACCAACTTTGCTCAAAGCCTCGCGAAATGCCGACCAATGCCACAACGGCGGCAATACCGATCGAGATGCCCACCAAGGTCAGTCCGGTTCGCACGGGACGCCGCATCAAACCGCGCACGATGATAGTAAAAAATGTCATGTTAGGTTGTGACAGGGATTGAAAGTTGGTCAGACACGATAAGTCCATCCTTCATTCGGATGATCCGGGATGCCTTGCTCGCGATGGTCATGTCGTGGGTGACAAGAACCAGCGTCATTTTCCGCTCACGGTGGAGACGAATGATGAGGTCTAAAATAAGCAAAGCGTTCTCACTGTCGAGATTGCCAGTCGGTTCATCCGCGAGAAGGATGGATGGATTGTTGGCGAGACTGCGGGCGATGGCGACCCGCTGCCTCTCCCCGCCGGAAAGCTTGGTGGAAAAATGATCGATGCGATGCGCCAAGCCCAAGGATTTCAAAAGTTCGGTAGCCCGCTCACTTCTCTCCGACGCAGGTCGGTTGGTTTCGAACATCGGCAACTGCACGTTTTCCACCGCAGTAAAGGTGGGCAGTAAATGAAACGATTGGAAAACAATACCGATTTCCTTTGCCCGATACGCAGCGTGATCCCCCAACCCGGGAAGCGATTTCCCACGATATTTCAAAATTCCCCCTGTCGGCATATCGAGTGCGCCGAGCATCTGCAACAAGGTCGTCTTGCCACAACCGCTGGGACCTGTGATCGCCACGAAATCGCCCTCGTGAATTTCAAGGTTCACTCCCCGCAATGCCTGGACTCGACCTCCATCGAATTCCTTCCGCAGCTCAATCGCTTCGAAAACGGCAGCATCGGAGTGTAGTGGGATCGTTGTCATGTTGAATGGATGGAGGGAGAACTTATCAGTTAGCTTTCAGGATTTTTATCACGGCACTAACCGTGGATGGGCGTTCAACACACCCGTGCGGATAGGGAACGATCACTTCCGAAACAGCACCGTCCAGATGCGCGCTCGAATAAGGCACGATACCGTCGCTTCCATGCTTGAAATCGAATTCCCCGCGGGTGGCGATCACGGAATAAAACGGAACACCGACGGGGTGCTTCTCCAGGGCATGAAAAAACGGGTGAGAAGTGGATAGATTGGCCGTGCCAGTCACGCCACGGTCGGAGAACTTGCGCAAGTTAGGTTGGATAAATGCAAGGGGCAGTGTCGCAAGTTCCTCCAAACCTTTCTTGGCGGTCTTGGGCAGGAAAAGAATCAACTGCAGAGCCGCGCGGTAAAAACCAACATCAGCAAATTTACTGCCGCGGTGCGGCGTGCCAACAAACACGATCAATTTCACATCCTGCTCGCGCCTAAAAAACAAAGACCCTAGCAGCATCCTGCGAGTCTTAGAATCGATCTCGCGCGATACATTCTCCGGCGTTGCGGTAAAATAAGCTTTCCAAAAATCGTTGCCGGAGTCGATCGTCTGCATTCGAGATACCAGCCCGCCCATGCTATGCCCTACCAACACGATTCGCCCGAATCCGGCATTATGATGGCCCGGGTCCAGACTATCGCGAGAACTTCTTAGAAGTTCTCTAAGACGCGCGGCCGTGGTAGGAATTGGCAAACCACTTGGATACTTGAAGCACACCGGCTGATAGCGACTGCGCAGATCCGGATCTGCTAGAATAGCATTGACTTGGTTTTTCCAAACGTCCGGTCCACACAGCAGTCCATGCACAAACACGACGGGCACTTTCGTCGGGTCGTAACGATTTAGAAAAAACAGTTGAGATTCCTGTTCACCCGATGCCGAGGGTTTGAGAGGCGCTATGTCTGATTCAACTCCAATTGAATTTTTAAGCGAAAGCTGAAGGGGGGCAGTTAGATTTTCCTCTATGGGTCTTGGATTTTGAATTGACGCCACCCTGGATACCGCCATCGGATTGTAAAATCGTAGCTTTGCTTCAGCCGGATGACCCGTAGTGACGGGTGGAAACTCAAGCACTGCGGTTGCGGGCAGAAACTCCCCACCTGGAGGATGAAATGGCTGAGCGACGCGGCGGGAATTATCCTGAATCAACACCACGGGAACTCCTATTCCATCACGCTTCACCACCCGCTCAAAGCCACTCAATTTCACCTCGTTCGCAAGCTGGCAACGATTAAATTCCGCTAGTGAAAATGTCCTTTGCGGCGCACCCTGAACTGGACGGTCAAAGGTGATCGTCCACGGATGCTCTCCACTTAGCAAAATAGATTTCCCCCACCTAGCAGTCCCCTCATAGGCGTGCAGAGATTTCACCAC
Organism: Akkermansiaceae bacterium; assembly: GCA_043758615.1. Lineage (GTDB taxonomy): Bacteria > Verrucomicrobiota > Verrucomicrobiia > Verrucomicrobiales > Akkermansiaceae > Luteolibacter. The sequence continues at coordinate 40,144 of JAYVNE010000083.1, read as the reverse complement.
CTCTTTTACGGCGAGGTCATATCTCACCTGTGCACGCTGTGCAGATAGCGAACGGGGCGATTCCCGCTGCAAGACATTCCACGCCAATCTGGCTTGTTCCAGATTATCCGCCGCATTTCTCGTGCCATTCACTATCCATGGTTCACTCCCTCCGCACGCAGAGATCAGCACGACGAGTGCCGCCGTAGAGAAAATTGTTAGAATGCGTTTTATCACTGCCGGAGTGTCTCCTTCCATTGGGCTCCGACACGAGGATCGGCAAGGCTCCGGAGCAAGTGCGCCACTGCATGACGGTAGCTTGGAAATGGGTGGATCTCCTCGGGAGTCGTCGGTTTCAGCTCATCCGCCAGCATCGGCAGTTCGGCGTGCGGCAATCCCACATGCAAGTGGTGCAAGCCATGGTAGGGTTCATGCAACAAACTAAATGCGAATAACTTTCCCGCCCAACCGCGCGCCACAATGCTCCGGGTCGAGCTATTTACCGTATTGCCAGTTAGACCAACGTGTTCGATATATTTCCGCCAGCTCTGGAGATTGCCCGCAATGAAAGTAGGGACGAAATACATCCAAAGGAAATACTGCCAAATTTGAAAATGGAAGACTCCGGTTATAATCAACACCCATACGCAAATCATCAGCACCAACTCACGCCAAATACGCTTCCTAACCTTCTTGCTACGGATCGGTGAGCCCTTGCGGAGGAAGGTTCTCAAGAACAGAAACGGAGTAAAAAATAGCCCACATGTAAGTTCGAGCACCGCCGCAAGGATGCGTCCCCAGCGAGGCATAGTTGTGAAGACAAACGGCCAAAGTTCCTCATCTTTCTCGGTGGCAAAGTGAGCGTGATGCGATTGATGCGCCGCCCGATAGAGACTGAAACTCATGAAACTCAGCAGCCCGATCATTACGCCGTCGAACTCATTCAAACGGCGGTTCCGCCGAAGCAACCCATGGGACGCTTCGTGAAACCCGACCGCCGCTCCATGCATCAGGTGGCTGATAACCATTACTAACGGAATCACCCACCCGAGTGAAGCGCCGTGCTTCAAGACAGTCATCAACACACCCTCCGTGAGCAAAAAAAGGATGATGACAATTTGAAATGCCGAGCGGCTGACCCAATGTGGTTCGGTGGCTTGCGGATCGTTCATGGCAAAGTGGTCATGAGAGTGGATGTGAGAATTTCCGGTGACCGGCAGACACCTGCCAGTGCAACCATATACATTCTTGATAGTTTTTCGATCTCATCGGGAGGAAATAGATTCTCGCGGAAAAGCCACGCAACTTCGAGAGAATCGCCCAGCTCGTTGATCTCGCAAGCCAGATCGAAGCGGGCGGTACCGGTGGAGCGCATCCGCAACTTGAGCGAGAAGCCCGGCACCACCACGTCCGGCACCGGATGATTTTGCAGCGCGAAGCGGACTTCAAACACCGGGTTGTATCCGGGCGAGGACGCATCGCCTACCGCTTTCGCCAGCTCGGCAAAGGGCATGGCGTTAGCAAACGAATCCACAGTACCTCGGTGCACTTCCTGAAGAGTTTCGGAAAACCCGCGGAGACGATCAATCTGCCCGCGAAGTGGCACGATACCGGAGCAGTAGCCCATTGTCTCGCGTACCGCCTGCTTGCCGCGATTTGCTACCGGTGTGCCCACAACGATGTCATCCCCTCCCGTCCATTTTGAAAGAGTAATTTGAAATACAGCTAACAGTGAGCTGAAAAGCGTGGCTCCATTGCGCCGGGCGAGCTCACGGATAGATCGACCAAGATCTTCAGGGACGATGGAAACGCAACGCCTCAAGAAACCGGAAGACCTGGTTAGATCTGCCGGAGGACTCCATAAGCGGGGGGCATCTGCCAGATTTGACCGCCAATAAGTGGCTCGTTTTTCCAGTTCCGCAGGGTTCCAAATCGCACGCTCGGTTGCGCCCCAATCTGAATAAGAGAGCGGCACCGCAGGCAATGGCGTCGTAATTCCCCTCACTCCTTGCAGATAGGCGGTAAACAAATCCTGCACGAACACGCCCAATGTCCATCCATCTGCAATCGCGTGATGGATCGCGAATACCAGCACATGATCATTCGCTGAACGCCGAAAAACCTCAGCCCGGTAGAGTGGCCCTTGCACTAGATCGAAGGGTTTGTGAAAGATTTCCTGCGCCAGTTCCTCAATCGCCTCGGGGCGGTGTTCCGACGATGGCAAGTCATGAAAAAGCAAAGTCGGCTTGCCACTTTTCCGGATCATCTGCAGGAATCCCCCCTTGCCAGGAAGAAACGACAGGCGGAAAACCTCTTGCCGATCTACCACCTTTTGCATTGCTGCCTCGCTTCCTTCGGGAGTCAACAAGCCGCGCACATGAATCATGGCGCAGATGTTATTGGAAGGGTCTGCAGCCGGTTCGGGTGCGCACTCCCATAGCTCTCGCTGAGGGAAAGTAAGCGGTTGTAAATGGATCTCTCCGCTTGCCAGCCATTGTTTCAGGCGCTCTCGATTATCCTGGGCCATGTTAAATTCAGGCTTTTCCTTCCAGCACTAAATCGGCAACCTCACCACTGCCTAGCAGGGCATCGATATCACGATCGGAAAGCGCTTCAAGATCTACCTTGTCAGAAGATTCAGGCTCGGCAGCTAACAAAGGGATGTTGGACGCGCCGGAATCACCGCCGCCCATGTGCTCTGAAATCAGCATCGCGATCTGGCCGATGGTGCGTGCCTTCATCAAGCTCGCCGGTGGCAGAGCAACCCCAATAGAACTCTCGATAGAGTTTTCAATTTCCACTGCCATCAGAGAATCCAATCCAAGATCGGTTAGTGGCTGGTCGAGACGTAAGCCTTCCGGCTTCACACGCAACACAGAACCCACCACATCCCGCACTGCATGACCGATCACATCAATGCGCTCGGTCGGCGCTGCCGCTTCGATTTTAACCCGCCAATCGCTTTTAGCGCCGTTGGTCTCTGGACCTTCCACACCTGCGGCGAAAATATGCTCTAACAATGGACTCTCCTGGCGGAACGATTGACGCCATTTCGACCAATCCACCCGCAAAGCTAGCGCCTGGGTGGCCCCGGAGTTAAGGAAAGTCTCCATTAGTAATAATACCTCGGCAGGCGTTAGAGCGGTAGTGCCTTGGCGTGATAGAAATTCAGCGACGCGTTCGTTTCGCGCCACGTAACCCTCACCGCCGAGTGCGCCCCAGTTGATTACGAGCGCGGGCAAACCGTTTGCCCGGCGGTGATAGGCAAGCGAGTCAAGAAACGCGTTCGCAGCTGCGTAGTTCGCTTGGGCAGCATTGCCGAAGATACTGGAAATGGAGGAAAACATGACAAAACAATCCAACGGCAGATCGCGGGTGCCCTCATGCAGCAACCAAGCGCCGTGGGCTTTCGGAGCGAGGACCTGATGCATCCGCGCACGATCAAGAGAAGAGATCGGTGCGTCATCGATCACCATCGCGAGGTGGAAAATACCTTTGAGCGGGTGCCCGGCGTTTGTGATTTCAGTTAGCACATGCTTCACATCCTGTGGTGATCCAGTATCGGCCCTAAGCACCATCACTTCCACTCCACTTTCGCGAATTTTTGTTAGAAACGCCGCCGCTTCTGGGGTGGCTGCACCACTGCGACCGGTGAGCACGAGGTGTTTCGCCCCGCAATCGACGAGCCATTCTGCTAGGACTTTTCCGAATCCGCCGAACGCACCAGTGATAAGATAACAGCCATCGGGATGCACCACGAAGGGTGCCGCCAAGGGCTCACCGTGCCTTGCCACGAAGGGTTCAGGGAATGAGACAACCACCTTACCCGTGTGCTTTCCTTGAGCCATCAGGCGGAATGCGGCATCGATACGACAGGCAGGAAACGAGCGGAACGGCAACGGATGAAGTGCCTTCTGTTCCACCAACACCGCGACTTTTTCCAAAAGATCGCGTGTCTGTGCCTCATCACCACTGAAGATGGCATCCATGGCGACAACGTGGAACGAAGCGTTTTTCCGAAGAGGCCAAAGCGGGATGCGAGAGTTTTGATAGATATCGCGCTTTCCGATCTCGATAAAGCGCCCGAACTGCGCGAGGCAGGATAGTCCCATAGGTATTGCCTCCGCCGAGAGCGCATTGAGAACCACGTCCACTCCCCTACCCTTGGTGATTTCCATCACGTCTTCCGCGAAATCCGCGCGGCGTGAATCAATAATATGCTTCACTCCTAGCACACCTAACAAAGCACGCTTCGCCGGACTTCCGGCGCTAGCAATGACTTCCGCCCCAAGATGATGCGCAATCTGGATCGCCGCCATACCAACGCCACCCGCACCGGCATGAACCAGAATCGTTTCACCGGCACGCATGCGGGCGACCGTGTCCAAGGCATGCCATGAAGTCATGAAAACGACGGGCAGCGTCGCCGCTTCTTCGAATGAAAGCCCCTCCGGCATCCGGCGTACATCACCCGCCCGCGCCATCGATTGCGTGGCAAGTCCAAACACAGCGAGACCGAATACTCGATCGCCGAATTTGACGTGGGTGACGCCTTCGCCGACGGCTTTGATCACCCCTGCCACTTCGTCGCCAAAGATTCGTGCGTCAGCAGTCTCAGCCGGATAGAGGGCGAGCGCTTTAAGCACATCGCGGAAATTCATACCGGCGGCCATCACTTCGATCAGCACCTCACCCGCACCGCAAGCCGGAGGGGAGAATGGAACCAATTTCAACGCATCCAATAATCCACGCTCGCGGGACTCCAGACGCAATGGAACCTCGCGATTCAACTCCGCTTCGCGGGGCGCGAGACCACGATTGATACGGCGGACATATCGCGACTGCCCACGGAATGCGATTTCGCGCTCCGCATCCTTTTGCTGGAGCTCAGTCCATAACAGAATTCTATCAACAGCGGAGGGAGCGGGCGGCAAATCAATGCCGCGGCATGTGAAATTAGGAAACTCGTTGGCAATCACGCGCATCAACCCAATCGCGGCACCTTGGCCCAGCGCAACATCCATGTGGCGGCCCGTCGCTTGGGCACCGCGTGTCACGACATCAATGCGAATCTTTGCCGCCGGGTTCGAGGCTTCTAGCGCTTTCCCGAGATGGAATAGGGCGTCCGTTCCTAACGAAACAGCAGCCTTGCTAGAATCCGGTTCGGTCTCATCCAAAGTCCAGAGGTAAACAAAGCGCTCCGGCGTATCATCCGCACACGACCTCAACAGTTGTGTCCAATCGTCAATGGCCTCGGCGCTCAAAACAAATTGGTCACCGTTTACTGTGAACGAATCTCCACGGCGAGCGACCCGACAGTGCACTCCACTTTCCGCAAGCTGTGCAATGAGCGTGTCCCCTACACCGCCCGCATCCGCGAAGACCAGCCATGATTTTTCCACAGGTGCTTCCACTTCCGCGGCCATCAACGCCGCCGGTTCCACCCATGGTTTGCGCGCCATGAGGCCTATCAGGCTTTCACCCCCGTGGCGAACCAGACCGGACAACGAGGCAGTTTCACTGAATCCCGCAGTCAGCAGCACCTTTTCCCATTGCGAGCGTTGCAGCAACGGATGATGCGGGCGCAGCTCACGATCGGTGAACCGCCACCAGCCACCAGTTAAACCAAAGACAGCGTTTAGCCACAAATGCGGCGTCGCCACTTCCACGAATAATAGACTTCCACCGGGTGCTAACAGTTCATTAATATTTTGAAGCGTATTGGTCACATCGCTAACAGCATGAACCACATTGGTGCCCAGAATGATGTCAAAATTTCCCGCTTCGAATTCCTGTTCGATCCCTGAACGATCGAGGTCGAACGCTTTGAAATCAACTTCCGGAAATGCCGAGAGCTTTTGGCGCGCCGCCGGAAAAAACGATCCAGACACGTCGCTAAAAACATAAGAATGCAAACCTCGCTCTAGTAGCGGAAGAACCTGCGAGGCCAGACCACCGGTCCCGGCACCGATTTCCAGAATGCGAAGGCCTCGCCCTTCTGGAAGATTGCTTGCAGCTTCTTCCACCGCCCTGCCGATGGCCGCGAGCCATGGGCTGGTGATCAGGCCGTCGCCGTAAAATTGATCGAGCAACTCGGCTCCGCTGCCTGAGAAAAGCACCTGCACCGCCTCCTTTTCACCGCGCATGATCGCGCCGAGTTCAGCGCAAGTCGCCCCACAGAGGAGGGATTCCGGTAAATGCCCTGGATAGTTTTCCACACAAAAACGGAGTAACTCGGGAGCGGAATCTGCTGCTTTATTAAATGCGAGAGTCGGTTGATAGGTATCTCCCGCTTTAGTAAGTATTTTTTCCACCACCAAACTATCAACAAGCTGATGAAACGAAGCGCGCATCGCATCCGACACACCAAGCGAAGTCGCCGTGAACCGCGCGTCATCCTCGGTCCCCACACCCATTTCGCGAAGACCTCTGGAGATCTGCGCCGCAGTGAGTTCGTCGCCGGCTGTGCTCGCAGCATGAAGACTTTCACGGCCGCGCATGTCGAGAACCTCGTCTAATGCCACCTGTGCTACATTACGAAGTCGATCAAGTGGCAAGGGCTTTTGAGGAGATACAAAAATCTCGGTGCCCTCCTTTTCCCAGCCGACGTGATAGATCACATCGCGGCCTTTACCGGTTCTACCCGTGCGGCGTCCACCTTCGACGCTAATCGCGCGGAACCCGTCGATTCGGACACAGGGCCGACCCGCTTCGTCATACAAATCAATGTTCCCTTCGACATATTCTTCGTCCGCATGTTGTACTCCGGCCTTCACCAAGCAGGATGCACCTGGTGAGCGAAGGTAATGAATTCTTGCAAAACGAACAGGTAGACGCAGACCCGCGGTGCGATTTTCAACGGTGGCCGCTCCGGCGGAAAACGTTTGCAGGGCACCATCGAAAAGAACCGGATGCAAAGGATACTCGGCAGCCCTTCCCTCAATGGTTTTTGATAGAGAAACGCGACTTATGGATTTTCCACCACTCGCAGCCAAGTCTCGGATCGGGCGAAACTCCTCACCGTAGCGCAACCCGAGATTGCTCATGTGAGTGTAAAAAGTATCCAGTTCGACGATTTTGAGACCCTGTGTGCGAGCCTTTTCCCAATTAGTGTTAGAGAATGACGATTCCGTTCTCTCCCCGCGCATTGAGCCGATGACATGCACCGACCATGAGGCACCATTTTCAAAGCGACTCTGAATCGTGAACGTGCGCTCCACAGATTCGTAAGTGAGTTCTAATAGAAGACCGGACGGAGGGTCTGGCAGAATGAGCGGCTTGCGGATTTCGAAATCTTCCACGACGAAAGGTTTGCCTTCAAACATTTGCACACCGGCTTCCAGGATCATTTCCACAAATCCTGCCGCGGGAAAAACGGTCATACTTTCCACCCGGTGATCTTTCAGAAAGGCCATGTGCCGATTGTCGAGGCGAGTGATCCACGTGGGTGTGGCACGAGGCAACCGAACATCTAACAATCCTCGCCCCCCCGGGGCGAGGCGGCCATCGCGCACTTCGGCTGATTCACTCCACCAACGGCTTTTGTCCCAGGAGTATGCCGGTAGATTGAGCAAGCGACGGGACGGAGTGATCGCTTTGAATTCCAGTTCGACCCCCACCAGATACAGGTCCATCGCGGTTTCCATCATCGACTCCTGCTCGCGCTCACGTCGCACGGAAGCAAGGACGACAGGCTTGGTAGCTTGATCTGCTAGGCATTCTTGGACCGAGCGAACCAATGCGGGATGCGCTCCAATTTCCAGCCAGATATCCGTTCCGAACTCGTTTACTAAACTGATAGATTTCGCGAATTCTACGGGTTGCCGCACGCCTAAGGACCAATGGCCAGCCACACAAGATGCGCCGCCGAGACGACCGCCAGTCACGGTACTAAAAAATGGAAGTGCCTCCTCTGTCGGAACCAGATCCGCGAGTGCTGCGTCTAACGCATCTGCGGCGGGTTGCATCATCGCGTGATGGAACGGATGACTCACTTGCAAAAAGCGAGCGAATACACCGTTTCCTTCAAGCTCGGTGGCAATGGATTCCAGCGAATCCCTCAGGCCTGATAGAGTCAACGAGAGCGGACCGTTAAAGGCCGCAATACTCACCTTCGGATCATGCCTATCAATGACAGCCTGCGCATCCGCCGCATTCATACCCACCGCTAACATGGTTCCGTCCGCGACTAAGCATTCGTCCATAAAACGCCCGCGCAGAACAATGATTTTTGCAGCTTGCTCCAGCGTAAGAATTCCTGCAACACACGCGGCCGCCACTTCGCCGACACTGTGGCCGACGACGGCAGTTGGATAGACACCCCATGATTTCCAAAGTTCGGCGAGCGCCATTTGCATCGCGAAGATCGCTGGCTGCGAGATTTCCGTGCGTTGCATCTGCGACGTCGCTTCCGTGCGGCCAAGTTCATCCATGAGCGAGAATTTCGCCCAAGGCTGCATCGCATTTTCACAGGCTTGAATCGTCTGCCGGAAAATCGGTTCGTGGCGCATCAGCTCGCGGCCCATTCCATACCATTGCGGGCCCTGTCCGCTCATCACGAAAGCAATGCGGGGTGCCGAATCACGGCGAGGGGTGAAAGCGGTGCGCAGTTTCGGCCCGACATTTTCCGTGGAAAAAGCGGCGAGTTCCTGCACCATTTCCGCCATCGAGTTCGAGGTGATCGTGAGACGGTACGAATGGTGATTGCGTCGTGCGCCCAGCATGTGGGTGAGATCCGCCAGAGTAGGCGGGCTGCCATTGAGTTTGGAGTGATCGTCCATCCACGCACTCAATTTAAATGCCGAGGCTAATAAGGACTCCTCGGTGCGGGCGGAAAGCATCAGTGGCCAAGCGCGGTCGGTGTCCGTGTCGGCAAGTGGATGCGCCGGCACGGAGGGAGCTTCAGTTAGAAGAACGTGAGCATTGGCCCCGCCAAAACCGAACGAGTTGACTCCAGCGATGCGGGTTGCGCCATGATCGGGAAAGGCTTCGTTTTCCACCGCGACCCGGAGTTTGAGCGCATCGAAATCGATGTTAGGGTTAGGTGTGTCGTAGTGCAGACTCGCAGGAATGCGACCGTGCTTGAGCACGAGAGCAGCCTTGAGCAAACCTGCTACACCAGACGCGGTCTCTAGGTGACCGAGATTCGTTTTTACCGAACCGATCACCAGCGGATGCTCGCGGTCTGCGCAAAGCGCTTCGGCGAGGGCATGGGCCTCGATCGGATCGCCAACTGCGGTGCCTGTGCCGTGGGCTTCCACGTAGCCGATGCAGGAGGGTGCTACACCTGCATTTTTGCAAGCGTCACTCACAAGCCGAGATTGTGCATCGGGACATGGCAGTGAAATTCCATTCGTATGTCCATCTTGGTTCACCGCAGATCCGATAATCACCGCATGGATCGGATCGCCATCGGCAATGGCATCAGACAGGCGTTTCATCAACACCATTCCGGCTCCCTCACCACGGACAAATCCATTCGCAGAGGCATCGAAGGCTTTGCACTTTCCTTCAGGAGAAAGCATTCCTGCTTGGGAAAATCCAATAAACCCGTCCGGGTTGATCATTACCGTCACGCCACCCGCCATCGCCACTTGACAATGGCCTGCTAGAATGTGCTCGCAGGCCACATGCACCGCCGTCAACGCAGAAGAACACGCGGTGTCCAGCGCGATGCTCGGGCCGGTTAAATTTAGACAGTAGGAAATGCGGTTCGCGGCGATGCTGTGCGCACTGCCCGTGGGCGTATGCGCGCTGATACCCGTGCGGTCTGTCGCGGTATGCTGGAGGCCTTGATAGTCATTATGAGAAATACCAACAAACACGCCGATGTCAGTTCCTTTTTCAAAATCTAACATAATGCCAGCATCCTCAATGGACTCCCACGCCGTCTCTAATAGCAGTCGCTGTTGGGGATCGATGTAAGGGGCCTCCCGTGGTGAAATTCCAAAAAATTGCGGGTCGAACTGATCGATCCCCTCAATAAATCCACCGCGCTTTGCGACGGTTTTACCTGCTAGACCAGGCTCGGGATCATAGAAACGCTCCACGTTCCAACGATCCGCCGGCACATCGCACACCCCCTCGCGCCCTTCTACCAGCAGTTTCCAAAAAGATTCCGTGTCATTCACCCCACCCGGAAAGCGGCAACCGATGCCAATGATGGCAATGCCCTCCTGAGCTTGTTTTTTGTTAGTTTGAAGTGAAGAAGAAACAGGATTCGGTTGCGGAAGACGAGACATAGAAGGTGACTTTGCGGGGATATTATGAAAGATCGATCCGGTCTAAATAGACCCTCTCGTGGTGGAGTTTATGGCAGGCAACGAGGAATCGCAAGAGAGGAAAACCCTACCTTTCCAGCTCGCCGATTTCGTAAGCAGAAACAAACGTGAAAATCCAGATATCCGTTGCTTACTAGGTATTTTGAATTACTGAATACTCTTATGTGCGGAATAGCAGGAGCGATTGATCTGGCTGGAAGGCGAGAAGTGCCGGATGGCGTGATTGAGCGAATGGCGCGGGCCCTGACCCACCGCGGCCCGGATGAGAAGGGATTCCTCCGCAGACCGGGCCTTGCATTCGCATCGCAACGGCTGAGTGTGGTTGGTCTGGCGGATGGGCAACAACCGATGACCAATGAGGATGGAAGCATACACGTTGTTTACAACGGAGAGTTATTTGACTATGTGGAAAAACGAGCCGAACTAACTGATCGTGGCCATCGGCTTTACACCCATTGTGATACGGAAATCATCCCGCACCTATGGGAAGAAAGCGAGGAAGGTATGTTCGTTAGATTGCGCGGACAATTCGCTATTGCGTTATACGACGAACGCCACCACCGGGTCACGCTCGGTCGCGACCGATTCGGCATCAGTCCGCTCTATTGGACACGCCAAGGGGATTGGCTGCTGTTCGCATCCGAGATCAAGGGCCTGCTCGCATCCGGAATGTTCACGCCAAAAGCAGACCTGCGCGGCATCGATTCCATTTTCACGTTCGCCGCCATGCCTGGACCGGTCACCTGCTTCGAGGGTGTCCAACTACTTGGTGCCGGCCACTATTTGCAAATTAGCCCCTGCAACGAAGGAACTGCAGCCCCCGTCATCAGCGAGCACGCTTTCTGGGAGATGGATTTTCCGAATCAAGGCGAAGAAAATCCCGAAACGAACGGACGTAAGCTAACAGATCAGTTTGAGGAAATTTTGCTCGCCTCCGTGAAACGCCGCCTCCGCGCCGATGTGCCGGTAGGGGCCTATCTATCAGGCGGACTCGACTCTAGCATGATCGTCGCCATGGCCTGCCGCATTAAGGGGCCGGGAATCAACACCTACACCGTGAGGGTGGACGATCCCAAACTCGATGAACTCAGCGGGGCGGAACAATCCGCAAAACACATCGGCACCGCACCGCCCATCGTGCAGGATTTCAGGGCCAGCGACGCTCTGGAAATCTATCCGCAACTCATCCAGTCAGCCGAGTGCCCGATCGTCGACACCTCATGTGCGGCTCTACTCCAGCTTGCCCGAAAAGTTCACAGCAATGGCCAAAAGGTTGTGCTGACAGGTGAAGGAGCCGACGAGTGGCTGGCTGGCTATCCGTGGTACAAGATTGCGAAACTACTTGGTGGTCTCGATTCGGTCCCCGGCTTGCCGCTCAGCGATATTGCCCGCCGCGCCTATTTGAAAGCCACAGGAGTTCCTCAATATCCACCTGAGTATCGTCAGGAATTGGAGAAAGCAGTCGGCGGCCCGAATGCATGGATCGACTCTTATGGCGTGCTCGCTCTTTCGAAATTGCGCCTTTACGCCGAACCCATGCGCGAAGTTCTCAAGAACACCAACCCGTGGGCAAATCTCGGCATGAACGCTGATCGCGCGAAACATTGGCACCCGCTCAACCGCAGTCTGTGGGTCGGCGCGCGTGTCACCTTGGCGGGCCATTTGCTCCAGGCAAAAGGCGACCGCGTGGCCATGCACTCGTCAGTGGAAGTCCGCTATCCATTTCTCGATGAGGAGGTCTTTGACTTCGCCGCAAAGCTTCATCCTCGTTGGAAGCTCCGCGGCTTTCGAGATAAGCACCTACTCCGCCTCGTCGCTGAACGCTGGTTACCTCCGGAAATTGCCCGCAGACACAAAGTCATTTTCCGCGCACCGTTAGACAGCTTTCACATTGAGCCAGAGCCAAAATTCGTGAGTGAGCTACTGAGCGAGGAATCCCTAAAACGCAGCGGCTACTTTGATCCCGCAGCCGTCCAACATTGGAGGAAAGCCTTCCGACAGTTGCGCGGAACCTCTGTCGGGCGGCTTTCAATGGAAATGGGCCTAGCCGCCGTCGTCGCGACTCAGCTTTGGCATCATACATTTATCGATGCATCTCTAGCAGATTTGCCTGCATGGCATCCAAACCGTTAGTCGTCAGGATGAAGACAACGCGGATCAGGTGAATTTATAGAATGTTAGGAGAATCGCGAAGAGGTCCTCATCACAGTGCTGATAACGGCTTATTTCACGGTAACTTCGCTAGGGTTGTGCGACCGAGGATCTTCATTTCAGGGTCGTCTCTTTCCAAATTAGGCATGGCGAGGCCTTTTTCAAGGAAGCGGCGAGCGGTTTTAGGCTCATTCATCAAAGCATAGGTGCAGCCGAGCTCGATGTAATGACGGAGGCGGTTAGGATTGATCGCGATGGCCTTGTCGAAGCACTTCACGGACTCCGCATAGGTGCCGACGGGAAGCTTGCCATACATCATTTCGCCGAAGGTGCGCTTAAGGCCGGTGACGTTGGCGAGTGACTGGTTCCAACGGCCTAAGACGTGCCAAGCGTTATCATTGCGCGGGTCTAGCCGAAGCGCCTTGTCAGCAGCGGTCTTGATGAGGGGCGTGGAGGCTACCTGTTCGGCTTTCCCCTGATAAGGTATCATTTTCCCATAGGTGATGGCCGGTGAGAGCTGCGCTTCGGAATCAGAGGGGGCGAGAACCGCTGCCTTACGATCGTATGAAAGCGCCCAATTGCCGAGCGCAAGCTTCTCCCCAGGGGTGGCGGCGGCGGGGATCATGTGTCGATATTGGCGGGAAATACGTAGGAGTAGCCGAAAATTGTTAGGTTCGAGCTTTACTGCTGGCAGATAGGACTTGAGCGCCTCGGCGGGTTTGAAAGCCCGATCGCTGACATCGCCCTTCGCGATGAGCTCGGCAGCGGTGGTTTGTGCGCCGCTGAAGGTGATGGTTAGTAAAAGACAGGTAACCGTGGCAAGGGTGCGGAGGGTAGTTGATAGATTCATGACAGGATTTTTTATTGGGCCGTCCGCATCGCGGATGATTTAGGGTTTATAGGCAAGTAATCGGCCTGCATTAAGAAGCTGCGCCTCGCTGCGGTTAGGCCCGACAAGTTGGAGGCTGGTGCGCGGCACGAAATCACGCTGCTTCGGCATGGCGATGGGAATGGCGAGAGCGGGGTTACCGGAGAAATTGATGCCAACGGTGTTTTGGGCATCGAAAATGATCTTTTCCTTGATCACGGTGGAGCCGAACCACTGCCACTTGGGGGGCAGAATCTGAAGAGTGGGGGTCGCGATAAAGTCCACTTTTTCGAATACTTTAGCGAGATCGCGCTGCCACGCCTTTTTTCGCTTTAAAGCGGCTCTGTAACCGAACGCCTTGTTGATAGCTCCCGCTTGGACGACCGTGCGGGTCGTGCGGCCAACTCCGATGTGGCTGAGGTATTGACTATCGTTCGTGTAGGCATCTGCCACGGCGATGGTTTCTCCATCAGCATCGGACTGCGCCCACTTCTTGCGGAAGTTAGCATTGAGATTTACGACCTTAAAGCCCTTCGCTGCGAGCGCGTCATCGATGGCCTTATTGATCGCCGGATCGGTGCCGTCAATATAGAGCCGACCCACACGGATTTGTCTAGCAGATGGCTTTGCAGCGACGGCCGCGTGGTATTTCCCACGGAATCCACGCTCTAGCAGATCCATGCCGTCCACAAGGTGGGGGATATCCGCTGCCATCGGTCCGACCGTGTCGAGGTGCTTCGCTGAGATAGGAAATACGCCACGTGTAGAAACAAGACCGAAGGTGGTTTTTAATCCGTAAATCCCACAGAACGCTGCTGGCACGCGGATTGATCCGCCAGTGTCAGTGCCGAATGCGACATCCGCACTGCCATTGGCCACTGCGACCGCCGAACCGCTAGACGAGCCACCTGGGATGTAGCGGTGCTTCCCATCCCAACGGTTGATAGGAGTGCCGAAGTAGTCGTTTTTCCCAGAAACAGTCACGGCGAACTCGGTGAGGTTAGTTTTCCCAACGATGGTTACTTTCCTCTCTCGGGCAATCGCCATGCAATCGGCATCCTTTCTAGCAGGCGGATTGTTTTTCGCCAAATACTCGCAGCCCGCGGAAGTAACCTCCCCTTTCATATCGATGAGATCCTTCACTGCAAGCCTCAGGCCACTTTTCTCGGATGGCGGCCGGTAGGAGATAAACGCGTAATCACGGGTGGCTCGACCACCGAAAGGAAGCGTAGCACAATTCGTGAGCAAAGGAGCTATCATCAGACCTAGCATGACTAATTGGGAAACAGGAGAAAATCGTTTTTTCATAATCGAAACAATACCGTGACTGATGAGCCTAGCGAACTAATTTTCACTGCAAACCCAGCGAACGTAGCAGCTCCGAATTGATGGATCCCGTTTGACGCAATCCCTGCTCCCCTTGATAATTTGAAATTGCACGATTGGATTGCGGGCCGATCGCGCCATCAATTGAGCCATGATAGTATCCCCGCTGAGAGAGTGCGCGTTGAACTTGGGAACCGTAGCCTCCATTACCGCCGCTGCCCCAATACTCCCTTGGAGCAGCCTCCCGAGTGGCGTAATACCTCACATCAGAGCGCTGATAATAGTAAGATGAATTCGCAGGTCCATAGTAATAACCACGCCCCGCATAGCCTGTGCCCAAGGTGAGAACAAAGGTAGAGCGCGGACGGGAAGTGTAATACTGGCGATCATGGTCGTCACCTTCATGACGCCCATTGTCGTGGCTCTTGCCATGAAATTTAGATTTCTTCGGCCCTTTGGCCTCGGCAGTTTGGGCGAACACCATTAAGCTGAATGCGATCATGGAGACGGCTGTGAATCGTGCGAAGTAGGAGGATGATTTCATGAGTGGATGTGGATTGTTGTCAGTTTGTATTTTTTCGAAATCTTATGATTCGAAACTTAAGATGCTCTTGCATGAGGCTTACCGCAACCGATAAAAAGTTTTTGGATAATTTAACTCACGGGTAATTTTGGAAGCACAAAAAATATTCCAGGTCATCTATCCAATAGCAACAGACATCTGTCACCGTCGCGTAAGTATATCTACAGGGAAAAGGCGAAGATATCCCTTCGTGATGAATTAATCGTTCGCAATCGGCATGTGAGGGTTACACCCCATATCGCTCGCTCAATAAATGGGTGATGGTTTTCTTTACCTCATTGAATCGCATAATTTACCCCAACAAGGGCCCAACGCATGCGAGAGAGATCCAAAACACCAAACCTTATGAACCCAATGAAAAATAAACATGTGATCATCGTCAGCGCCGCACTCGTTTGCAATGCGTTCGCCCAAGCACCTACTCCACCACCAGTCATTATTGAGGAGAAAGTCATAGAAACCGCACCTGCGAATCCCGCTCTAGGAGCGAAAAGCAAAGCCGCCCAGCGCAGACTCGATGCCGCAATGGCACGTGAGAGACTTGCCACGGCCCCTCTCGAAATTCCTGCCGGAAAAGTGGGAGACGTGGAACGAACCGTCGAGACCACCACCATCGAAACCCCTGGCAAGCCGACTCGCGTTTATAGCACGGAGCGCAACGTGGTCATCGTAGGGGGGCGTGAACTTCCTTACCTCACCCTTCCTGTTCTTTTTGTCGAGGGCACGGCTGATCTGCTCGATGAAGAGTCGCGACTCGCCATCGAGGACACCTCAACAGCTATCAAGGCCGTTCTCGCTGCTAATCCCACCGCCATTTTCGATGTGGAAGGCCACACAAGCACCGACGGGTCCGACGAGATGAACATGACTCTCTCTGCGGACCGCTCGCGCCGCATCTATACGGAGCTGGTTGAACGCTATGGGATACCAGCATCTGCCTTGGCCGCCCACGGCTACGGGGAGAACTTTCCAAAGTATCCCAATGGCACGGAAGAGCAAATGGCGCAGGATCGCAGAGTGTTAGTCGTCCGCATGAAATAAACTGGCAACTGCTTACAGCACTCGAACGTCGCGCCCTCCTCACCAGAGCGCGGCGTTTTTGCGTACCCTACGCAGGCAATTGAGCGAGAACCACTCGAAGCAGCGATGGGCTGGCCCCGAAAACTGCAAGTTAATAAAATACGATAGGGTTGATTGGAAAAATTAGATCTCAGTATGAAATTTGAATGAGACAAATCTAACTTACGCTGTTTTATATTCTCTGCACCAGACATGGGAATACGAAGGTAGGGTTACACCCTATTTCTTAGACGTAATGGATTAGGTAATTTCCACACATGCAGGCGTAAATCTGCCAGTCAAACAAATCGATTACTACTATGAAAACATTACCTACCTCCTTGCTATTTGCAGCAAGTCTCATCGTCGGTCCAGCCCTCACTTCGTGTGTGCTTCCGGTTGATACTTACGGATCCAACACCACTACTACCTACTCGGATTACCAACCCGGATACCGAACTACTTCGCTACCTTCCGGTTATCAAAGAGAGGACATTTCCGGAAGCACCTATTACTATAATAACGGTCACTACTATCGTCCGAACTCCGGTGGATATGTTGTGGTCGAAGCACCACGCACCAGTCGTTATTATAGCGATTATGAAACCCGCCGCCGCTCGACCACCACGGTTCAGAATTCTCGGACAGGTGAAATTAGTGTGATCACGACCCTGCCATCAGGTTATCGGGAAATTAACTATCGCGGCACGGCCTACTACCAAGCCGGTGACCGTTATTATCGTCGCCAAGGCGATGGATACATTACCGTCAGCAGCCCCTATTAAGCTGATAGAAAAGCCCGTCGTGCAGTACCGCGCGACGGGCGTTTTGTTTTGATTCGGTCTTGGAAACGCGGCCAATTCGCGGTAATTCATAAATGGCTTACCACCTACTCGCCAATCTCTAACTTGATGTCTTCAGAGTTTCCCTTGAGCTCAGGAGCATACATTGCCTCCGCGGTAGCAGGTAGCGCTTTATAGATCCCGGGGGCCTCGGCGCGGAGCTGATAGCGGAGTGTGTGCGTCCCGCGCGGTAGGGCACGGATGAAGAAATCCACCGTTTGATCGCGGGGCTCCATGTAGGCACTTATGCCGCCGCCGACGTAGCCGCTCAGCGCATCGAGCGCCTCGAAGCCGGCTGCCTTGGAATCAGAGAAGATGAGATACTCATAATCGTTTTTGCTTTCGAGCACGAGTTCTACCTCAATGCGATCCCCGGAAACGAGTTTCGCACCGTCCGCTAGCAGCTCGCGTCGGAATCGCTCGACGTTTTGTTTCGCGATTAAACCCGTAGAATCAGGCACGTCGTTTTCCTTTTCCAAAGCGATGAGTTTTGAAACATGGCGTGTCACCTTAACCTCCAGCCCAGCGGCGCGAAGTTTATCCTCGAGCGTAAAAACTTCCAGATAAGCATTCGCATAAAGCGTGCCCTTGCCACTTCGGCGAAGTTCGATGTCATGTTTTCCGGTAGTGACTACATCGCCTGTTAGTGTGACCGTTCCATCGAAGGTGAAGAGGTCCTCACGGTTGATGGAAACCTTGCGCAGCGATTTCCCATCCAGCCAAATTCCCACCTCCATCTCCGGCGCGTCCTCGCCACTCGCCTTGAAATAACTGGCAATCGCTTCCACCGCGAAGGCGGTGTCACGCGTGGATTCCCAATAACTGGCGTGTTTACGATTGTTCACGAGGTATTTGACGACTCCCCGTGTGTCAGGATCGTTCGGCCTCGCGGCGGCCAGCAATTTCAGATACCACGCATGCGCCTCTACTTCGCTGCCATACCAGTTCCACCAATAGTTTTTGTTCTGCAGATCCAGATAGGCGGTCTGATTCTCGGCATCGCGCTTGAGGAATTGGGAAATCATTTTCATGATTTCGTCACGGTGAGCTTCGTCGCCCTTGCGATGTTCCTCAAGGCCAAGCAGGCATTTCGCATAAACAGGCAGCCCAACACGATCGCGATAGAGAAACCCGAGCATCGACTCTGAATCGTGCTGAGCCTCACCGAGCACGAGTCGGACGAAGGCATCCATTACATCGCAGTATGACTTCTCATACTTGTCATCATCTTTGACCTTCTTTCCCTCCTTGCGGAGGGCTTCCCGTTCGACATGAAGCTGGAGCGCCGCAGTCTGCTTCCGCTCGTAAGTCATCAACCATTTGACACCAGAATCTAACATTACATGAGGAATCTTCGCGCCATTCGCTTTGGCTACTAACAATCCGTGCACCACCACTGCCGTGGTGTGCGGATAGGAAGTCTCGCCATAGCCGGAAAACCAGCCCCATCCACCATCGGAGTTCTGCATGGACATGAGCTTGCCCACTCCCGCTGCCACCATTTTTTCCATTTCCGCCTCGTCGAAAACCGGATTCGTCTGCCATTGCTTCCACTGCGCCGCACGCTCGGCGGAATTTCCTAACTCTTGGGGATTAAGATTGGTGCGTTTCGCTTTAATTTCGGAGAGGTTGATTTTGAGATCCTTGAGCATTTTCTGGGCGATTACGGCAGGAACGAAGCGGTTGAGCGTCTGCTCAGTGCAGCCGTATGGATAACTCGCCAGATAGGGAATCGCGTCCACGACCGCTCCGGCGATGGTTGGGGAAAACCTAACAATAAGCTTCGATTGATCCGGGCGACGCTGGGCGGGAACTTCTATGGCGATGCGAGCGGAATCCTCGCTCGGTTCGATTGCGCGACTCCACGCATCTTGACGCAACATGCCATGCACTCGAATAGGTAGTTTACGTTCCACGGCATCTCCATCGTCACCGGCGACGGCGCGCATTCGAATCGTGGCCTGGCCTTCGTGCAAAGCTTTCACCCGCCAATCAACCCGGGCTTCCGACTTCGCGGCGATCTCTACGGTTTGCGCCGCAGCGTCAATGGCTGCTAGGTATTTGCCGTCGAGTTCGAGCGAGACTTTAACCGACTTCGGCGCATCATGATCGTTTTGCACCACCGCACTGAGCACCGCCTCATCGCGCTCTACCAGAAAGCGCGGAGCTTGCAGGCGGACGAGGAGTTCCTTCGAGGTGATGATCTCAGTAGTGCCTTCACCGACGTGTGCGTCCTTTCCTAACACCCAGACGCGAGCTTTCCATGTCGTTAGATTATCAGGGAATTCGATCGGGACTTCGGCCTTTCCTTCAGCATCGGTCTGGATCGTGCCGGACCATTTTAGCAAATCTGCGAAGTCCTTGCGGACGAGGATCGGCGTGGCAGGCGCAGCGCCCCCCTCACCACCCGCGGTGTCTGCTAAAGACGCTTCTTTTGCTTTATCCATCGGGGCGGCAGCAGACATGGCCATCAGAGCGGCGCCATCACTCTTTATACCTCTCATCCGGGATCCTTTTCCTCCTCCATACCCACCCGCCATGCCGTTCATGAGATCATCGCCAAAGCGCCCGAGCCCTTGCATTCCAGTCGCCTTGGGACGCAAAAGATTTCCCGGCGATTGAGGAACGGAGTCCATGCTGCTTCGTGGGTAATAGCTGTTCTTCCAACTCCAGAAATTCTCGTGAATCGCCGTTATGTTAGATCCACCGGTGATCACTTCGAGGGACTTGTCATAAATCGTTAGGACCGCGCTACCTACCACCGGTTTACCCTCCGCATCGCGCAGCGTGATCCGCAGTGCAGAAGTTTCTCGTGGTTTTACTTTCGACTTCGCGGGTTCCAAAGTTACATCTATCAACTTGCTGACCGGAGGCAAGAGGATCTGCCGGACCGCCGTGTGGACTTGCGCGCCATGCACGGTCACGCCTTCGATAAATATGTTCGGCATGTCCTTGAGATCGAGCGGCACGTCCACTTCGAGGCTCTTTCCATCGAGTACGATGCGGCGTGCTTCGCGACCGCTGCCGCCCGCGATGTGTAGGAAAAGCCAGACGTTCGCGTTTTCCCGATCGCTATTCACACGGAGCTTGAGGGTTTCTCCCGGAGCGTAGGCCACCTTGTCGGCAACGAGTTCCAGTGGACCGAATTTCCAAGCCGCCGGATCACTGCGGCCTGGACCTTGCACGTTCAAAATGCAGGCTCCTTCCGCTGGCTCGCTGCCTTTAAATGATAGATCTGCCGCCAAGCGATATTGGCCAATGGCAGGAGCAACAAATTTCTGATGGATCTCCCCTGCCCCATCGGCCTCGACCAACCAAGACTGGATTTCTTTTTCATCGATCTTCCCGTTTTCGCCGCTGCTGAGTTTGTATAACTTCAAGGCACCTTTCGCCCCGCTCACCGGTTTTCCTGCTAGAGTTGCGACGGAAATCGTGGCTTCCACCTCTTCCCCGGCGCGGGCAAAACCGCGATTTGTCCAGACAATGACTTCGAAGGGTTTGCGCGCGGCGAGCACCAATCCCGTGCCACGCTCTTCGCGGCGGGAAGCATCCACCACACGAGCCTCGATGGTATATTTTGCATCGATGTCGCCGTGAGTTTGTTGCGCCGATGCGGTGTCGATTTCCACCTTCGCCGTGCCGTCGGGGCTGATCGCCATGTTAGTTTTTAACACCAGCTCATCCGGCGTCCAACGATTCCCCTGCCACCACGGCGGATGGGGTGGTATGCAGCCCCAGCTTTTCCATGTGGGATGCCAAGTGGCCTCGCTGCCGCTCCACCATGCGCCGGCACCGTAGAGCCAATCCCAGCGCCATACGGGAAACCAGCGATCGCTCACCGAGCTGCGTTTCACGATCACTTCCACATTCGCGTTCCTCACCGGCGCGCCGTGGAAATACATTGCTTTTACGGTGGCGGTAAATTTATCGCCAAGTTTCACCGGTTCCGCAGGCGCATCCACGGTCACTTCGTATTCCGGCTTGCGATATTCCTCGACCCGCAAACTAACCGAACTGGCGATCTGATCTCCGATTTGATAGATCGCCTGCCAGTTTCCGAGCACAGCATCCTTGGGAATCACCATCTCTGTCTCCACCGCGCCGAGCGCATCCGTTTTCAAATTCTCGATCTTGAACGTTTCCTCGCCTCGGCCATTCATGACCGTGAGCTTACCATTCTTGTTAGCCCAGCGAGACTCATCTGGCTGGAAGTAGCCCACATTGCGCAGATAAAATTTTAGATGCGCAGTATCGCCCGGTTTGTAAAGCGGCCGATCCGAAATTCCGTAAGTGATATCCCGATTACCATTCTCGTATTGTGGCTCATTCACGCTGAAGCTTTGAAAGCCATAAAATGCGGTGCAGCGGCCTTGCTTGCGGGCAATTGCTAGATATTGATATTGGTCATCCCAGTCGCCGGGTTTCATCCATGTTTTTCCATCCGTATCCGTTTTGCGTTCGAACTCCTTCGTCCTGACCTCGGTGCGACGACCTAACGGAATTTTTCTATCCAGATAGATATTACGATAGCCAAAAAACTCGATATCCGCCCCGACCACTGGCGCACCGGTGGCGGCATCCGCAACCCACCACTGCTTCTTCCCGGCCACGTCATGCTGCACGATCACGGAATCCACAATCCATACGAGCGTGTGAAATGTATTCCCGCCTTCCATCTCTGCGCTGATCCACCAAGCACCTGCTTGGCTGAGAGGGACTTCCAAATCGGTGCGGGTATCGCGATGTTTTTCGCGCGGCACTAGTGGAGCTTCCCAAACCACGGTTGGCTTAGCGATGTAGGCCGCGCTTTTCCCGCTGATGAGCTGTTGGGCGATATACCCTGGGCTCACCCGTTGCCAATCCAGGTCCGCGGGATTGCTTTTCAGATAGGCGATGGTATCGCGCAACACCGCATCCATGTCCACCGAGGCGGCGGTGACTTTGATGTTAGATGCATTTCGAAAAACGAGAGGAAGGTGCGGCTTTTCGCCAAAGGGGACGGTCGCCGCCACTTCGAATCGACCCCAGTTTCCTGTAATCTGTTTGAGGAGCTTCTTGCGTGAATCGTCCCCACCGGGGCCGTGTTTCGCAATCATTAGCTCCAAGACCTCGCGCGCCTTGTCATACTGGTGGCGATTGAGAAAGACCTGTACCAGTGCATCCCCCGCCTGACCACCAACCAATCTGTTCTCCAAGATTGACCGATAGAGCGCGATGAAATGATGCTCCGGCGGCAGCTTGAAACGACGCACGCCATCGGAAGTTTTTGTCAAACATTCATCCTCTGTGAGTGTATCCATTTCCAGAATGCCCTTCGCACTATCAGGATCCTGTTCACGCCACCAACCATTGGCAGAAAGAGTTTCGGTGCCGAACTGGCTCGATGAAAATGCCGCCCGCTCAGAAATCTTCACCGCCGCCATGTCCGCGTCTCCCGTCTGGCTGCTAAGGCGGACCTGCTCCGCCAGCGCCCACCGCCAGCGCTGTCCATCATTGGCCGCCACCTCGAACGAAGCGGGCATATCATACACCACCGGTGCATCCGCTTTCCAAGGCGCGCCCTCCGTGCCGCCCTCTGGCCCGGGTTCTGTCCACTCTGGTAGCTTTTCTAACGGCGTCCGTGTTTGGAGTTTCCATGGCTCGCTCTCCATCAAAGTTTCTGCCATTTCGCGCCACGCAAGAATCCCCACGGCGAGCGGCGCGGTCTTCCCCACAGCCAACTCTAGCAACTGGAGCGAACGCACCTTATCGCGGTAGTCGGTTTGTATAAATTGCCCTGTCTCCCCGGTCCCACCATCGACTGGTCCGCCACGCCCATGCCGAAATTCGCCGCCACCCCGCTTGAAATCGCCCGCGATGATCTGGCCGGAATGCGGGGCCCGCCCGTAAACCTGAGCTGCCGAGGTGAGCAAACCAGCATTATCCGGCAGTGCGGCTACCGAGTGCTCGACTAGTCCATCAAACTCGTTCCAAGCGTTCAACTGCGCGAGGGCATCGACCGCACGCTCAAGGTCTGCGCCCGAGCCAGCATCCGAAATGGGCAACAATTTCTCCTCATAATGCTTGATGACATCGCGCCACATACCCCGTGAGATGAGCTTGTCGCGTTCGTTGCGAAGGCTCGGAGCGGCTTCGGCCATGAG
Source organism: Akkermansiaceae bacterium (assembly GCA_043758615.1). Taxonomy (GTDB): domain Bacteria; phylum Verrucomicrobiota; class Verrucomicrobiia; order Verrucomicrobiales; family Akkermansiaceae; genus Luteolibacter. The sequence continues at coordinate 16,913 of JAYVNE010000083.1, read as the reverse complement.
AGTGAAATGGGAGAAAGTAGCAAACAACAGGAGACTCCACGTCGAAGTTTTCATAACAACAAAGATGACACTCAATTCCGATGATTCTTAGAAGTATTTTCGCATCGAGTGGAATTTCATCGTCAATATCGATGCTCTCAAAGCCTCGAACTAGCAGGAATTACTTCTGACCTACTCTCAAAACGCCGCTGGTAAGAATCCTCGCACGCAAGCCGCCTCGGAAGTTTGATTTTAGAAATTCTTCGACTCCTGGTGCGGCGACTTGGTCCATCCAATAACAGGGTTTGCATTCCTCGGTGCCCTCAAATTCGAGGCCTTGAAATCTGAAGCGCTTTCCAATCCATGCCCCGAGATCCACACCACGAACGATGAGATTGCGACGAAACACAGAACTTGATAGATCAGGCTTTCCGGAATAGTCGCGCACCGCCTGGACCGCATCCGCATCGAAGAAGGTGACTTGACCTTTGAAGTTCTCCTTGTAACCGAAATAGCGGTCACCACGCAGGCCCATCCCGGCGACACATTCGACCTGGGGCACACTGCGTATTTCGTGATTCAAACTGGCCTGCTCGTGGCGTCCACGGAAGTTGTTGCCCTCCGATATCCAGATTTCTAACAAACTCGCTTTCCACTCGGGAACGACCTCGCGGGGAAGTCCGGTTTCAGCGGATTGATTGTCTGGGCCGACCCATTCGGTGTCGCCATCCGCGTAGGTTTCCTTTTTCCAAATGGGGAGTTCATATTTCAAGCGCTCCATGATCGCGCGGGCAGCATCGAAAGCAGGTCCCCGATGAGCGGATGCCACGCCTAACCAAACCGCGACCTCGCCGATGGCTAGCGGCCCAGTCCGGTGAGCGGCGCGCGCGCGGAGGATTCCATATCGGGCGCATTCCTCTTCGAGAATTTTCTGGCCGGTGGAAATCACCAGCGCCGGGTAGGCTTGATACTCGAGATGGCTGACGAGGCGCCCCTCGTTGTGATCGCGCACTCGCCCCTCGAAAGTCACCACCGCACCTGCTGCGGGATCTACCAACGCAGCCGCGAGCGTCGGGCAGTCGATGGCCTGATCAACGAGGGAAAAATGGATGGCGGGTGACATGGAGGTTGATTGCCTAACCGCCGGACATGGGTGGCAGCAGAGCGATACGATCGCCTGGCTCAAGCAGATGACTCCACTCGGTGAATTCGTCATTCACGGCCACACGGAAATTTTCAATCGTGAGACCGAGTTGGTGAGTCGCATCCAGATCTTGATAGAGTTCTGATGGAGTTTCGGCGTGACTGGTGAGTTGTTCTTCCGAAACACCGCGACGTTCGGCGAGTAGCCCGAAATAACTGACGGTGTAGGACTTCATGGGAGAATGGCGGAGGCCCAATCTTCTGGAGTGTTAGCGTTGTCGAGGGCGTTGCGAGTGACGGGGGCGAGCAGACGGCAATCGTTGCGAATGAGAATCTTCCGGGGGCAGCGCATATCATCGGCGAAGGCCTGCTCTAAGATGGGTAAGGATTCGCTGGAGTAAAGGGCGCATAATGGTTCCGGGAGTTCATCAAATTCGCTGCGGTAGGCGAGAAATTTTTCCCCATCCCGTCTCGAATTCACCAGCGCAGAAAGCGTGGCCGAATCCAGCCGGGGCAAGTCGCAGGCGAGTATTAACCAATCGGCAGTGGCTTGCACGCGCATCCCGCTGACCATCCCGGCGATCGGCCCGACGCTTTCACCCGCAGGATCGCGAACAATCGTTAGATTTTCAAGGTCCGACAATCCCGCGGGAATTTCCTGATCGTGACGGAGTGAAAGGACGACTTTTCCGCAACCTACTTCGACGAGTAAATCGCAGGTTCTCCTAACAAGTGTCCGGCCATCCGGGTGGATCAGCGCCGCCTTATCCTGACCCATGCGTGAGCTACGGCCACCCGCGAGAACAAGGCCACAAATTTGTAGATGTGAATTCATGCGTGAAAGTCGCCGGACTTGCCCCCGGTTTTTGAAATGAGGCGAATTTCGAGGATGCGGATGGCTTTATTCATAGCCTTACACATATCATAGACGGTGAGAGCGGCGATACTCACTCCAGTCATGGCCTCCATTTCTACACCGGTTTTACCCGTCGTAGAAACCTCGCAGCGAATGACGACGCCGGTGTGGGTTGGAGTGATTTTAAACTCACAATTTTCCACGGGCAGCGGATGACAGAAGGGAATGAGTTCGCTGGTTTTTTTCACCGCCATAGTGCCCGCGATGATGGCAGTTTGGAAAACGGGGCCTTTGGGTCCGTGGAGATCGTTGTGACGGAAATTCGCGATAATTTCCTCGCCGAGCTCCATGCTTGCTTCGGCGATGGCAGTCCGTCGGTTAGGCGATTTCGAGGTGATATCCACCATCGTGGGTTGTCCCTCGCGGACGTGGGTGAAGCGGGATTGATCGGAACTTTCCATTAGATTTCAGAGCCAAGGAGTGTATGAATAAATGTTGGTTTCACTTCCCCGTGGAGGTAGAGTGACGAATCCATCGCTTTTCAGCAAGCCGATGAAATCGCCGCTGTTGCCTGTGTTTGCGGGTTCGGCGCGGCCATCGGCAATGAATGTCACCGGAAGATGCCTGGTAAATTCCGGCAAGCACTGCGTCCGATCCTCCATCAGCACCTGACGCTGAGCGGGCTGAATCAACCCAGACGCTGCCGCCAAAGCGGGAAAAACAAACGCATGTAGCCCAGTGACGGCGGAAACCGGATTGCCCGGCAGCGCCATGATCATCTGTCCGCCGGGGCCGATCCAGCAGCCCGCTGGCTTGCCGGGACGTTGCGCCACTTCGTGAAACAACAATCGGCAGCCGAGTTCACCTAACAAAAATGGGACAAAATCACGAGAACCTTTCGAAACCGCACCGGTTAGAATCAACCAATCATTTTCACCCAGAAGCTTTTTAAGGAGTGGCGAAGCTTCGGAAATCTCGTCACTCAGCACGCTCACGGATGAAGGAGTATGGCCAGCGTGTGTGAGAGCGGCAGCGAGCGAATGACCGTTCGATTGGCGGATTTGATGCGCGGCAGGGATTTGATCCACTGCGACGAGCTCGTCACCCGTGGCGACCACTGCGATTTTTGGCAAGCAGGAAACCTCTAACCAAGCATCGCCACATGACGCGGCGACTCCGATTTCCCGGCATCCAATCAAGCACCCTGATTCTAGCAATACCTGTCCCTCTGAGGCATCTGTCCCAGCCCGATGGATGTATCTGCCGGGCACTTGCTCACTTCGCTCGGAAAATCTAACTATTTCACTTTGGATGGATAACACTTCTTCCACTGGCACGATCAAATCCGCACCCAACGGGCACGGCGCGCCGGTCATCACTTCCACGCAAATTCTCGGCTCATCTGTCAGCACCCTCTGCTCGCGTCCGGCAGGGGCGGAACCGATGACTCTAAAACACCTCTGTCCAGCCAGCCAATCGGCTGATTTCAGCGCAAATCCATCCATCATCACCCGATCAAACGCCGGAAACGGACGATCCGCCCTCACGTTCTGGCGTAAAACACGCCCAGCGGCATCTTCCAGCCGACAGCGTTCAAGCGGCAGCAGCGGCGTATTTCCTAAGATCAAATCGAACGCCTCACGAAATGAACGCATGCCAGGATCATCGTTGAGATCCCTTACCCGCCAAGTGAAAATCGCAACAGGACGGAATCTCCTTGTCTGCCGATTGACTTTTCCTTCACCGCCCGCCATACCCCGCGCATGTCGTCTGCTTTGCCGCCGAAACCCCGCATTATCGGACCGAAAGTCCGAGTGTGTATTGTTGCCTCCAAATACAACGAGCAATATACGGATGCCTTGGTCGAAAACGCACTTGAAGAGTTAGGCGAGCTGGTCCCCCAAGGCCGGGTGGATCTGATCCGTGTACCGGGCGCTTTTGAAATTCCTGTCATGGTCGCATCCGTCCTCGATCGCGAGCCCCCGGCTTGTATCATCGCCCTAGGTCTAATCATCCGCGGCTCGACCGCACACGCCGATCTAGTGGCTCGTTCGGTGACGGACTCGCTGCAAGCTCTTGCGATCAAATCTTTATGTCCTGTGATTTATGAGGTATTGCTGGTCGATGACGAAAAACAAGCATACGCCCGCTGCATCGGAGCCGCGCTTAACCGTGGCAAAGAAGCTGCCCGTGCCGCCGCCTCAATGATTGATCTATTCCAAGAACTCGACAAATCCATGAGTCGTAACTCCAGTTTTAAAAAGCATCGTAATGCCTAGCCGCCGCCACATCCGCGAGGCGGTCGTCCAATTCCTCTACTGCGCTGACCTCGAGGGTGGTGCGGATCCGGCTGCCTTGCGTGATCCATTTTGGGATTTCGTGACGGAGTCGGATCGCCGCAGCCTGCAGCTTGCGACATTCCGCACCGTCCATCACCTCGCGCACGGGCGTGAAGGACGCTTGTTAGAATTTGTTGAGCGCCAGGAAACGGCATTTGCTTTGCTCACCGCATGGCCGCAGGCGGAAAGCTTGAAAAGTGATCTCCGGCGTATCGCCGAGCTGGAATCCGGCTGGAGCACTTCATTTGCTAAACTGGAGCGCCTGCCAAAAGATGATGATGACGCATCGGTGGCGGAAAGCTTCAGCACGGCGCTGGGGACGCTATTTAAGTTAGATCGCGATCTCGCCATGACACGCTTGCGCTTTTTGCAAGGCATCGAAGACTTCCCCGCATTGCGAGGCCAATTGGAGGCGGTTGCAGCAACAATCCGCCGATTGCAGCGCATCTCCGACCGCCTGCGAATGGTCGAGGAGCCTGAAAAATTTCCCGAACAAGCCGATCTCGCCCGGCTGCGCGAGTCCAAGGCAGAAATCCACGAACTCCGCCGCAAAGCCGATGACCTTGTCGATGCTATCTTGCTGAAAAAAGAGTCCATCGATGAAACGCTGGCCCAGGTAGTCGATAATTTTTCACCCGAACGAATTGATCCCGTGGACCGGGCGATTTTGCGAATGGCGACGTATGAAATCCTTCATGCCGACACGCCGCCGAAAGTAGCGATCAACGAGGCGATTGAGCTAGCAAAACGCTTTGGCACGACGGACTCCAAACGCTTCGTCAATGGCGTCCTCGATCGAATTGCGAAAAACGCCGCCGCGCAATCCGAAAGTCAGGACGTTTTGTAATTGGTCTCGCACGCGGCAGCCGCCATAACACTGGGAGAGACTTTCTCGATCATGCGCTACCCGACCGAATTCCAAAAAAAGACCCTATGGAACGCCTCTACCGGAGTTTCCATCTTGGTGCTAGGAGCCTTGTTAGTTGGACTGATCTTACTCATCGGCCAAATTTTCGGATTTCTACAACCCGTGCTCATCCCGCTGATCGTTGCGGGAATTATTGCCTATGTGCTCGATCCTGTCGTTAGATTTCTTGAAAGGCGCGGAATGAGCAGGATTTGGTCGGTGGTGACTCTTTTCATCATGATCCTAACTGCTATTACCTTGTTAGTGGCGGCGGTGCTTCCGGGAATCCAACGCAGCCACGGTGCATTACGAGATTTCCTAGCGAAGCCAAAAACTCCGGCACAAACCGAGCAGTCCGCAGGCATCACCACAGCACCTGTGAATGATGACGATACCGAACATCTCTCCCCCGCTCTCGCTGGCGCGCTCAACGACCTAAAGAATCGCAATGAAAACGGCCCACTCGGCTGGCTGCTCACGGACCCGGACCAGCCCAACGAGCCAGCCCTAACAAAAAGCAACGTCCCCGCGCCGAGATCATTAGACTACTTTTCAAAGAGCCGTGGTGGAAGAATGTTGTTCGAATACCAAGGGGTCATTCTCAAGACCGCGAGAGACTGGCTATCAGCAGGATCAACGAAAGTGTTAGGATTCCTAGGACTGGTGATTGGCATGATCATGGTGCCAGTGTATTTGTTCTTTTTCCTCAAGGATTCTGCCTCGATTCGCAATCAATGGCACCATTATGTGCCGCTCAAAGCCTCGCGCTTCAAAACGGAGCTGGTAGATACTCTCCAAGAGATCAATGGCTATCTGGTTTCATTCTTCCGCGGACAGGTGCTGGTGGCGGCAATCGATGGGATTCTCGTCGGCCTCGCGCTGATGGTCTTCGGGCTGCCTTATGGACTCTTGATCGGGATATTCATGGCCATCCTAGGAATCATTCCCTACATCGGAAACATTCTCTGCCTCATCCCCGCATGCATCATCGCCTATCTCCACGCTCAGGGTGCGGCACCCTTCGGGATGAGTGCATGGACCTATGTTGGATGTGTGTTAGGGATCTTCATTTTTGTCCAACAGATCAACTCATTGGTGACCGCCCCGAAGATCGTAGGTGACTCCGTAGGGCTGCACCCGCTAACGGTGATTTTCTCAATGTTGTTCTGGTCACTCGTTCTCGGCGGCTTCGTGGGAGCTCTGTTAGCCGTTCCGCTCACCGCAGCCGTGAAGGTGCTTTTCCGCCGCTTCATTTGGGAAAGACAACTGCGCGATCCCGACGGATACGTGTCATCACCGAGCGTTTGATTGACACTTAAGCCTATCAATTAGAGGGTTCACGAAGGGCCCCCCGCCTCGCGCCGCCGGAATTCTCCCCCCGGATTATCCCAGCAAATGCGCAAAACGAGAGGCATGAATGAGCTTGAAGAAAGTCCGCACGACGGGCAAGGCGATTCCCATGATTTGTGGTGAAGATTAACCCGAGTGAGATCCTCACCGTGTAAGTCGCTCATGGATCGCCTTTTGCGCCTGCTCCAGCAAAACCTTCAGCTCGGGATTCGCACCCAGCGACGCCCCACTGAGCACTGGCACACTGGCAGCGCCGCCGACTCGCCCGAGTAGGCGCACGGCGGAATAGCGCGCAGGGCCATCGGTCTTCGGGAAACGATCGATCACGCTCGCTTCGATGGCGGGCCCCAAATCTGCGAAAAGTGACTCCCAAGTGGTCGGATCTTTAGACCAGAGCTGATCGAGAGCAGGAATCACCTCCAAGTTCTTCTCTTTGACGATTAAGGCGATCATCTCCTGAGGAACTAACGCTTCCTTATCCATCAACTTCTTTACTGCCAGCAAAGCAGCCTCACCGGCAGGACCGGGCTGATCTGACCAGATAGACAGTGCATGACAAATGTTCCCCTTGAAGTCGATACCATCCTCCTTGAGCAATGAAATCAACTTGCGGGTAATATCGACACGATAGACTTTCGGCGGAGATTCTGCTAGACGCTGGACTGCGCGGCGCACTCGCTCTAAGTCAACACTCTCCAATTCACGTTTATTTAGCTCATAATAAGCGGGATCGTCCTTTTCCGTGAGTTTCTTGATAGAACCTTCCGTGAAATTTTCATTGTTCACGCGAATTTCGATCACTGAAAGCTCGGGATAGATTTTTTCAAGAATTCCCAATGGTGAGATAACGTCAGTCAACTCATCTAACTTCTGTTTCGGGCCGGTCACCACCATTAAAAAATCACCTCCATCCCGCGGATAAAAGTGCGAGGACGGATCCGCCCCTGTCACCCGGAAAATATAATCTCTCACGAGGAAACGATTCATATCACTCAAACCCCGCAGCCACAGCCCGATGGCGTGCTTGGGACTTCCCTCTGCTTCCAATCGTTTGATTTCCTTGTCTAGCGGATCGGTCCCGATGCGGTTGCGCAAAACCGTGTTCGCCTCCTCCTTCATGGATTCTAACGTCGGCAGCGGAGGAACCGGTGTCGAAGTGGGTTCGACTCTTGCCGCCTGGATCGTCGAGCCAGCGGTAAACACGAAAGGGATGGCCAGTAGCCCGGTGCTCAGCAGCAATCCAATTCCTAATGCTTTCAAGCGAGCCTTCGGATTTGCGTATATTAAAAATACAATCCCCATGAAGCTAGCGAAACCCGCCATCACCAAGCGGTTCTCCATCGACATACCATCCAGTGACCCACCGAGATTCGCGCCAAATATCAGCAATAAGGCAATCATGATCATCCCACTGATTCCGATAATTCCTGCGAGAATTTGCAGCGGAGACGCCGGTTCGAGAATCGATGCATCTGGAGCCTTTGCGTAACGCATTGCTTGGTATTCCTTCGCCAGTGGAGTAAATGCCAAGGGCACCCGCTGGAAACGGCTCAATGCGGGAGTGCTGCGCTCGCCCGGATAAAACCGACGTCCTCGGACGATCACATCGTCGTTGATCCGGAAACGCACATCGCAGCCGCCGCATTCCACCATCTTATCACGAAGGTCTTCCTCTACCTTAAAGCGTTGGCCGCATGAGGGACAACGGATCAGTAAAAGCAGATCGTCTGATGAATCGGGTGACATGTAGGTGAAGGGAGTTTCGCGGCAATCCAATCGGTTTGCAACACCAAGCGCTGGACCCAACTAACTCCGCTTCAGGTAAAGGTGAAGCAAAACCGTGACAACCTGTAATTTAGTTTAGAAACATTAAAAATTGACGTATCCGGAATTTAAGCATAGAAAAATCATTAATCACTCAAATTCGTTATGACTCCACTCCGAGTAAACCCACTGCCAACTTTACGGGCCATTGATGAAACACCAGCGCTGGTGATCGAAAGGGAAGGATTTATAGATGAAGCCGCGCTCTCGGCCTTGATGTTCGAGCCGCTGCATCCCGCCCGCCAAGCCCCTTATCCCGAGGATCTCGCACTGGCTGCGGACGATCTGGATTTTGCGGGATGGAAACTTTCTCAGCCCCCCCATCCTCGTTTAGTCGAAACTACTTTGCATACGCCGCAACCTCTGCGCCGCCCAGCACCACCGGTGATCGAAGAGCCCGGCCTCGACCTACCTCATTCAGGAAACCACCGCTGGTGGCTGGCGGGTATCGCGGGTCTTCTATCAACTCTCATTTTTTCGTTGCTACTGCTCAATCTTGCAGCGCGGCCCGGAACGCAACTTCAAGTGCTCTTTGCTCCACGCGCACCTGCCATTTCACCATCGGTTCCTGGCATGAAAACCAACTCGTCAGAAATGTCAGCCGAACTGACGCGGTTCTCTCCAGAGTCCCCTGCAAGTGGAGCACGACCTTAATACCAAAATCTCCGCCTAACCATTCAAACCATGGAAACGCAAACAAGTCTGCCACGTCCGAGTGCCACTAACTGGCGCCTCTACCTCGAACTGTTATCCTTCACCGCTTTCGTTTTTCCAGTCGGCCATATCCTTGGGCCACTCGTCTTGTGGCTCGTGAAAAAAGACTCTGTTCCCACAGTCGATGAAGAGGGCAAAAAAGTCATCAATTTCAATATCTCTTGGACTCTTTGGGGGCTTGCGAGCTGTGGCCTAGGCTTCCTCGCATGGATCGTCATCGCCATCATCGCAACTTTGAAAGCCGCAAATAATGAGCCGTTCAAGCACCCGTGGACGATCAGCTTCCTGAAATAAAAAGCTTTCCCATGCACATCATGCACCCAGCGTCGGATCGTAATCCTTTGGCGCGCGAATGATTTTTTCGATGCCGTGCTTGGTGACGAGATTGCCTGCGCTGGAGCGGCTCTTGATGCCAAACTCAGCGAAGTGCAGCGGGCGGATCAGGTTTCTCATGCGCAAGCCTGATTTGAGATGAACCAATAACATTTGTGCGGCGCTTTCCTCGTTCGTCTTATGGAAAGCAAAGTAGAGGACACGACTGCCGGCAGCTCCCTTTGTTAGATTGTATTCCTTGTCGCGAGTGATGCCGCCGACGGTGAAACGTTTTGCGAGAATCGGTCCATCCCTCCCATCTCGATAGATCATGGAATAAATGAGGTCTTCTTCCTTTCTTAAAATGGCGACACGCAAGGGTTTCTGGCCGACGAAAACTTTATCGGCAATTTTCATAACCCGCATTTTGCCATCCGCTGTGAACGTGATGATGTCGTCGATGGTGGAGCATTTTTCGATAGGCTCGCCGTCCTTTTTCAAACCGTAACCCGCGAATCCGTTTTTGGCATCCAGATAGAGTGTCTCGGTGGCCGCGACGACCTGCATGCGATCCACGCGATCGAAAGAGGAAATCTCGGTGCGGCGTTCACGGGTCTTGCCATATTTTTTCTGGAGATCCTCATACCAGCGGATGGTGTATTTCGTGAGATTGCGAAGATGTTTTTCGGTTTCCTCGATAAGCTTTTCAAGACCTTTGATTTCCTCGTCGGCCTTGAACGCATCGAACTTGGAAATGCGCTTAATTTTAATTTCCGTTAGGCGGACGAGATCCTCCTCAGTGACCTCACGCTTGAGGAGTTTTTTGAAAGGCTTGAGTCCATCGTCGATGGCCTTGAGCACCGCTTCCCAAGTTTCGCATTCTTCGATGTCGCGGTAGATGCGGTTTTCGATGAAAATTTTCTCTAACGAACTAAAGTGCCATTTCTCGGCGAGTTCGGAAAGTTTGATGTTCAGCTCCATCTCCAACAGCCTGCGCGTATTCAGCGTGGTGCGACGGAGGATGTCGGAAACGCCCATGAACACGGGTTTCCCCTCGGTAATGACGCAGGCATTGGGCGAGATGGTGAGCTCGCTATCCGTGAACGCATAGAGCGCATCGCGGGTTTGCTCGGGATCGGCACCAGCGGGCAGATAGACGAGGATGTCGGCATGGGCGGCGGTGTTATCCTCGATTTTGGCAATCTTGATTTTGCCTTTATCGGCGGCGGCGACTATGGATTCCATCAGTCCGCCAGTGGTCGTGCCGAAAGGGATTTCCGTGATGCGCAAGATCCCCTTTTTATCGGTGGCGATACGGGCGCGGACCCGGACTTTTCCACCACGCAGGCCATCGCGGTAATCGGCGGCGTCCATGATACCGCCGGTGGGGAAATCTGGGATGAGAGTGAAGGGCTGGTCGCGCAGGACGGCGATGGCGGCTTCAATAAGTTCGTTAAAATTGTGCGGGAGAATCTTGCAGGCGAGTCCGACTGCAATGCCCTCGACTCCTTGAGCGAGGAGCAGCGGAAATTTCACAGGCAGCGTGTCAGGCTCTTTCCGGCGACCATCATAGCTAGGAAGCCAGTCGGTGGTTTTCGGGTTGAAAACGACCTCGTTGGCGAATTTTGTGAGCCGGGCTTCAATATACCGGGGAGCGGCGGCGCCATCGCCGGTGAGCGTGTTGCCCCAGTTCCCTTGAGTGTCGATGAGCAGGTCTTTCTGGCCCAGGCCGACGATCGCCGCACCAATGGATTGGTCACCGTGCGGGTGATAATTCATCGTATTTCCCACGATTCCGGCCACTTTGTTATAGCGGCCATCGTCCAGCTCATCCATCGCGTGGAGGATCCGGCGCTGCACCGGCTTGAGGCCATCAAACAAGTGCGGCACAGCCCGCTCAAGAATCACGTAGCTGGCGTAATCGAGAAAATAGTCGGAATACATCGCTCCTAGCGAGGCATGTTGGTCCGGATCGTGCGTCATGTTGCAGATGGGTTAAAGAACCTGCGGACAAGGCGCAAGTCTCAGGTGAAAAACTCGGATGTTTTCGGGTATCTCCTGGAAATGTTAGAGTAACGATGGTTCGGAAAATGATGCGGCACCGTGGCATTTTAGAGATTTTTGTCCTTTGGCTTCCGGTTCTTGCACGGGTGGGTCACTCTGTGATTCCCTCGCCCGCCGCCCCCTGATTTCCGACCTCTCAATCTCTGCCATGTTTTACCTCACCACCGCCATTGATTACACCAACGGTTCACCCCACATCGGGCACGCTTATGAAAAAGTGCTGGCCGATGTGATCACCCGCTACCGCCGCCTGCGGGGCGATGAGGCGTTTTTTCTCACCGGCGTGGATCAGCACGGCCAGAAAGTCCAACAGACCGCAGAGAAGGAAGGGATTTCTCCTGAGGATTTTGTCAAACGTACCACCTTGAAATTTTCCAATCTATGGGAAAAACTCGATGTCAAATACGACGGTTGGGCCGAAACGATCGACGAGCGACACAAGGCTTGTGTTAGATCAATCCTGAGCACGCTCAAAGACCAAGGCCAGCTTTACAAGAAAACCCACAACGGCCACTACTCGGTGCGCCAAGAACAATTCCTCGGCGATCGTGACCGCGATGAATCCGGCAATTTCGGCCCCGAGTGGGGCGAGGTCATCCAGATCGAGGAAGAGAATTGGTATTTCAAACTCAGCGATCACACGGAGTGGCTCAAGGGCTATCTCGAAGGCACGGCAGATGGCATCCTCCCCGCCTTTCGAAAATCCGAGTTACTGAATGCGTTAGAAAAAAACACCGGCACCGACCTTTGCATTTCCCGCCCGAAAGAGCGCCTGCGCTGGGGGATCGAATTCCCCTTTGATGAAAACTATGTCACCTATGTTTGGTTCGATGCGCTGATCAACTACATCTCCTTCGCCGGCTACCACGCCGCGCCTGATTCCGGTCTGCCGGACTTTGAAAAACTCTGGTCCGGCCGCCCAGTGCATATCATCGGCAAAGACATCCTTATTCCCGCTCACGGCATCTACTGGCTCTGCATGCTCCATGCGATGGGCTTCTCCGACGCACGAATGCCACAGCTTCTCGTTCATGGCTTTTGGAACAGCCGCGGTGGGGATAAAATGTCCAAGTCCACCGGCAACATTGTCGATCCTAACGAACTGGCGGATAAATTCGGAGTCGAGGCCGTGCGCTACTATCTCGTTCGCGACATCGTTACCGGCAAGGATTCGGACTTCGACATGGATCGCCTCGTGATGCTCTTCAACACCGAACTGGCCAACGAATTCGGTAACCTCTGCAACCGCGCGCTCAATATGAGTCAACGCTTCACCGCTGGCGTCCTCACTAACAGCGGCACTCTGCACGAGGAAGACATCGCCGTGCAAAGTTCACTCACCGAAGCCACTGCCGCCTATCAGACAGCGATGGACGACTACGACGTTTCAAAAGCCCTGGAGGCACTCAACCGCCATGTTTCTGTCTGCAATCGTTACGCAGAACGCATGAAACCTTGGGAGCTGAATAAAGTCCCCGAGAACAAAGACCGCGTTGCCACCATCCTCTATCACTTCGCGGAAAGTGTCGCCCACATCGCGGTCCTGATCTCGCCGGTTCTGCCAGGAGTCACCGCAAAACTCGCCGCCCAACTGAATCTCCCAGAACTCACGAATTTCAAGCTCGCCGATCTGCACTGGGGCCTCCTCCCCGATGGACACGCCATCGACAAGCCAAGCCCGGTTTTCCCGAGAATCGTGATCGAAGATCCGGCATAACGACCCTTCAGTTTTCCGTAAAACCCGAAAATCCTGACTTCCAACCCCAAAAACCGCCCTTGTGGCCGGTTTTGGGACCAGTTGGCCGGAATCGGGACCAGAAATTGATTTCCATGTCCTGATTTTCAGGTAATTTGAAGTCGTTCTAAGCGAGGTCCGCCTCCTTAAAACTTCAGCCACTGAAATGCTGGGTCCACTGCTTCGAATTGATCTCCGGGGGGAAATCAACCGAACAAAGCCTAAGCCGGCGGCCTAGAAAAAAGAGCGCGTTGCGAGATCCGGGGGGATATCCAACGCGCTCTTTTCTTTTCTAAACATGGTGAGCCCCAAAATTGGAGCGCGGAATTCATTCCGCACAAACCTCTTCCCCCCAACTCAAAACCCGCTCCCTCGCCAAACCGGAACTTTTCAAATTCCAAAAGCTTAATTTACCGAAAACGACGATATCTAAATCCTTCGGGGTGCCTGACTGTTCAGTGGTGCAATACAATGATGAGGCTCGAAATATGCACCGTTTTACAAGCCTCTCTACTTGACTATCAGATAGTTTCCCATACGCTACCCAGTATCACATTCCAACCTCTTTAATGTTAGGTATCCAATCAGCGGTGGGGGAGTAAACACTGTTAGTCAAAGACATGAAACCTTACATCTCGATCCTTTTCACCATGTTTTTTCTTTCCTCACTTCTTTTCGGTGCACCCAAATCGGATTCCACCGCGCAAGACAAGTGGACCGTAGCAAAGGTCACCACGCCAACTGGCGGAACGGGTATTTTCCGTTACATGCAAGCGAAGCCAGAAGGGTGGAAGTCCTTGCCGCTATCGGAAGAGGTGTCGATTTCCTGGAAGCATGAAAGCGTGCTGCCTGATGACGCGACCAACAAACGGATGAATGAGCTTGAGGACGCGTTGGAGTCGCTCGCCGCCAACAAGAATTCGTGTCTCGCCCTTGTGATGACCGTCGGTGGATTGCGTGAGTGGTGTCTTTATGCCCGCGACTATGATGCGTTCATGAAGACGCTGAATGAGAAGCTTTCCGGCAAGCCAGCTTTCCCTATTGCTATCGACCACAGCCATGACCCCGAATGGAAGTATTGGCATTCATTCGTGGACAAAGTGGAGAAGAAACCATGAAAATGCCGACACAACAAGACATAGCAACCCCTATCAACCGCCCTGTTTATATGATCTTCCGTAGTGCCAACCTGAATCCAGTGATCGACGCTCGCACCCGGTGACTGGAGTGCGTGCGCTTTCACGTGATGCAAGAAATCAGACCATTAGAATACCATGAATTACCTCTATCCGCTCGCGATAATATTCGTCCCTTTTCTCGCGCTCATCGGTTTCTCTGCTTGGGCGTTACGGAGATGGATTGGACGCCAGCCCGATACTACCCGAGCACGTTACAGGGTGGCGCAGATCATCTTCGGGTTAATGATCGCTATTTTCTTGATCGCACTATTTGGTCAGATCTGGTCGTTTTCGATGGGTCGTGCTCAAACCTGGTTTCCCCATCCCTCCATCTTAATCGCGCTAACGTCCACTGGACTCATCTATTCGAATTCACGCAAGAGAATGAAGACATTGACGCCCATGAATTGAAGAGCCAAAGCAACCGCCACTTGCTTCCCTGTCAACATGCGGAGAGGCGCTCCCGGTAGCGCATGCAGGGCCTCGACGTTCGACAGAAAATGAAGACCTCCAGCTCTCAAAGTTTATTCATCGCGGCGGCGTGCATTCTCATTTCCTGCGGTGGGAAGTCGGTCGATCTACCGAATGGATACAGTCTAAACGATCATGGGAAGATATTGCTCCAAGATCCCAAAGGTTCTCAGCTCATCAAAGATCAGATTTCGCAGTTCATGGTTTCAGGACCTCACGTATATGGATGGGTTGACAATAAACGTGGTGAATATTTCGCACTGGATACCAAAAGTGGAAGATTTTCCTTATTCCCAACATGGAAGGAGTTAGAAATTCATACTGACAAAATGTCCGTGCCAAGACTAAGTATGAAGGATTCTTACACCTACTGGGATATTAGGTCTGGATCCAAGCACTGGAAAATCCAAAAAGCCGAACCATAAAGGGTGCTGCGAAGGCTGAGCGATAGCGAATCAATCGGGTCGGAGTAAAGTCGATAAATATCTCAAAGATGTGAATCCGTTTACACTGACCCTATTTACAGCCTCGGCGTCCGCAGCCCACTGGAAGAATGATCGAAAACCGTGGGGAGTAGAGTTTGCCTTGTGCCTTCTCCACTCGCCCCGACTCCAACGGCCTCCAAACGTGCCAACCTTCAGGTGACGGACTGGTCCCCGCTTCTACCAACGAAGCCGGAAACTTACCTTGAGTCTCCGCCACCATACGCGCACGCGTCGTCCGAATCACCGTACGAAAATCACTTTTCCCGGCAAATTCATCCTTGCCGGGAAATGCTGAGTCATGCACTCTTTCCCAATGAAATTGCAAAAACCAATTTGCTATGCGACGAGTCGTAAAACTACACGACTCGTCGTCGAATAACATGTTAGGCGTTGCTACCCGCAACTTGTAACCGATGATTTCTAAGCTGCCTCGATGGGTTTGGGCTGGTGCGTGGGCGCTGGCTTTCGTCGGCGGTATCGTCAACGTCGTTGGGCTGCTGGGCTTCGAGCATCAGGCGGTCACTCATCTTACCGGCACTACGTCCATGCTCGCTGCGGCCTTGGCGTCTCTCGACGGTGCGGCGAGTCTCCACTTCGCGGCCATCATCGGCTCTTTCGTGGCGGGCACGGTGCTGAGTGGTTTTCTCATTCAGGACAGCACTCTCCAGCTCGGACGCCGCTACGGCGTCGCCCTGCTTTTGGAGTCCATTCTGCTTTGCGTCGCCGTCCCGCTGCTCAAGCGCAATAACATCTTCGGCATCTATTCCGCCTCGTGCGCCTGCGGCCTCCAGAACGCGATGGTGAGCACTTACAGCGGCGCAGTCATCCGCACGACTCACATTTCCGGCATGTTCACCGACCTCGGCATCTTTCTTGGCCACACTCTGCGCGGTCTGCCCGTGGATTCACGTCGGCTGCGGCTCTGCTTTCTCGTCATCTCCGGCTTTCTCGTCGGCGGCATCGTGGGCGCGGTTGCCTTCCATCGTCTCAGCTACTCGGCTCTTTTTATTCCGGCTGCTCTCACAGCTATTACCTCGCTTGCTTATGGCACATATCTCCTCCGCAATCGCCGCAACGCCTAACAATAAAGGGTGCCGCGAACGGCTCCGCGTGTCACGGCGCGTGCTTTCTGCGAGCGGAGCGCCATCTACATTTGGGCGTCTGTCGTTCGTTCCACCGTTGGGCACGCACCGCGCCGCCCTCCGCCGTCGCTGAGCTTGGGGTCGTTAGGCGTTGCTCGCGTCTCGTGATAATGACGGATTGACCCGCATTCTCTTGAACGATACTCTCCGACCATGCACGCCATCGAATTCACCACCGAGTTGAGCGACTCACGGATGCTACCCATTCCGCAGGAGATTGCCGACCAGCTACCCAAAACAGGCAAGGCACGCATTATCGTTCTGACCGACGAACTGACCGGGGATGCCGAATGGCGCTTGGGTGCCTACCAACAGTTCCTCCGCGATGACTCGCCGGAGGACGCCATCTACGACTCCTGCCGCTGATGTTTGGGGAGGTTTTCATTTGTCAGTTCCCGTTCACATCGGGAACCG
>JAYVNE010000082.1:0-5716 GCA_043758615.1 Akkermansiaceae bacterium | reverse complement strand
GCTAACAATACAAAGACAGCGAGGCATGAGCGTGGCACCAACAGGAAGTGTTGGGCGCCGAGAGGAATCTATCGCGTTTTGCAAACAGAGTTGCTTTTGCGCATCACTCCACCCTGTGTGTTTTACGAGATCGTTGAAAGACAGAGTGCGGAGCATCCCCATGCTGACTTCTTTAGCAAGTGCCAGAAGCTCTATGGACCAAGCGGCAGGCGTTATTTTTATGAGGGTAGAGAAGTCGTGATGCTTCTGAACCCATGCATCGTGGGTCTGCTGAACGAGTTCCGATTGATGCACCGAAAGCAGGTGGTCGCTAACGTCATCAGGAAATGCGTCTTGTGTGTTCACGGTCGTTGCAGTGTTCACCTGCAGCTTGCGTAACTCAAAGCGGACATTTTCTAAAACAACCGCCCATTGCTTGGTAATTTCTTGATATAACGGCGCAGCCGATTCTTTCAGTCTGGTGCATAGAAGGTTACTTAGGCGGAGAAGCACGTTGGCATGGATAGCGCGGCGAAGATGGTCGAGACCACTAAAGATGCGGTGCACGCGGTCAACAAAGAACCAAACGATGCCTGCTCCTAGAAGAGCGGTGAGAATGATGAACGCCACCGTGTAGTAACGAGCAGTGGCTTCATCCCACAAAGCCATGAGTATGCCGGGGAGTTGGGAATGCAGAATCAATGCTGAGAGCATGGCCAATAGCACCGCATAACGGGCTATTCCGCCGAAAAGATTTGGCAACTGCGCAATTTCCACCCGCAGATTTTGGATATTGGCAAAGGGCTGATGATGCTCCGGTGCCGTGGTTCGCGAGTTCAGGTAGTCACTGGCATACTTGGCGCATTGATCGAGCTTATCTTTGAGACCTTGAAGAAACCCGAGTGGCCTTAGAGCAAAATTGTTCAGATGCTCGGCCACTGGTTCGCGAAGTCTCAGGGGTAAATTCTGGCTGCGTAGTAAAACCACACGCTCAGCCTGCGGCAAATGGTTCGCCTGAGAAATGAAGTGATGCGAGCAAAGCTTCTGCAATTCAGACATGAGATGCTGCCGCGAAGTGAAACTTTCTCGCAAAGGTTCTGGCGGGAGCGAAATGTTGCAGTGCAGCGTGTAAATTTCGCTACCCATAATGATTTCATTACCTTGTGTAGCTTCTTCACCCTTTTGCACTGAAAACTCCGGCTGAGGCAAAAGGCCCGCCAGAAACTGGTCATTGGGCGGGGAGTCAAAGGGCGGAACCACGCCGCTGTTTGGATCCAGCCACAAGCCGACCAAATTCTTGTGCAATGCTTTGGCTATACGATCACTATGATATGCTTCATCTAGCCCCATAACACCCATTCCTAAAGTGTGGAGAGGAGCCGGATTTTCACCTGGAGCATCAAGAAGCAGGGCGTAATCCAATGATGGAGTTTCATGCCCACGCGGTTCACAAAACCGTCGCCAAGCGGCGTAAAGATAGGCCGCAAGACCCCGCGCCACCGAAGAAGTATTGCCTGATAACGAATCTTCTTTCGTCATTAAGACGAAGCCTCGTGCGGGGCCAGCCTGTCCGTTCATTTCATTTTGGAGCCCTGTGATTTGCTCGGCGGTAAGCTTTGTTGTTGTGTGAAAAACGAAAATATGGGCCAGAGTGTCGTTAGGGGCGCTGATGGTAATCTCGCTAATTTTTGAGGTGATGTCTGTAATGGACTTCCCATCAAGTTCCAGCAGCCACACGCACCAAGTGGGCAAGGTGAGGATTCGTTTGAGCTTAAACGTTGGCAGTTCGCGCGTATCCTCAAAGAACTTTTGCACATTTTCCACCTCCCCGATTCTTGTGGCCAACTTCCACGGCTCATCAAGGAATCGCGTCAGTTGAGCACATGTCTCATCTGCGAGTTTACCGCCGCGATGCAGCACAAGAAGCGGCACTACGGAGCAAGGAACAAATAATAAATCGTGGGCCTCTGGTTCTGGCATGGATTAACACAGTCGAGTTTTCAGGGATGAACCCTATGTTCCGCCGAAGCACTCCTACTTGCGCAGCTGCGGCAGTTTTTCAATGAGCGCATCTGGAAGAATGTGTCTCCACCACTTGTCTTTCTCGTAATGAGGGACGCAGTTTTCATACTGCTTCCAGTTTGCCGCACCAAAGTTCTCGAAGGTCTGCATGCAGATGATCTGATGTGGATTCTGGACAGAGATGGCATGAACTCCGGCGACACCACCGGCCGGTGGAGTGAACAATGAAGGCAAGGGATGGTTGCTCATGCTGAATCCTTTTCCAGCAACAAACTTCTGAGGAGCCATCTGCTCGGGTTGCGGCAGGTTATCACGAAATCTCATCCGTGGGAGTGCTGCAGTGTCTAGCGATTTAACCATATTTGTTAGCGGCGTCTGCCTTTTACCAGACTGAGCTTGTTCAGCCATCACGTTAGAAGGAAGATCCATGGTGGCAATGGCCTGTTGGTAAGGTGGATACATCTGAGCAGTCACGGACTTAATGATGGCACTCTGAGATAGTTCGTCGAGAGCGAGCCGGCTCGGGAAGGGCGAATTTATGCCTTGGACAAAGGAGGGGAAATCCTTCTGATGGAGAGCAAACTGCACCACACCATATCCCGCGCGATCATCTGCTTCAATACTGCGCATGGCGGCTGCGTTGTTTTCTCTCATGGTGGCGATCCCTTGCTGCGTGTGATTTAGATTCTGACTGTGTTTTTCTAACCTTTGCACAATTTCCTGTATAGACTCCTGCATGTATGGTGCCAGTGCGGACTTCTCCAGCAACTTAAGCAGTTCATCCACGGCATCAATGTAGTTACTGCGATTCTTCCATAAATTTTTAGGCAGGAGTTTCAGCCAGCGCTCTTTTTTAGGAATGGTTTCGTTTCCCATCTCTGCGAGATTGGACGTGGTCTGCGCTATGGCTGCCGTCAAGTCAGCCTCCAAATTCTTAGCGGCAGTGATAAGGCCATCCAAGAATGATTGTGCATGGGCAGCACCTCCATCTGCACAGCCCAAAGCCACCTTGTCAGCCTCAGCAAGCAGTTCCTTGCCCAGCCGATCTGCTGCGGCATCCAACGTGCTGTGGTAAAGCTTGACCATTCCCTTGAGCTTCTCCTTGGCTGATTCTGCCAAGCTGATAAGGTCTGCGTCAGAATATTCCTTGATGGCATTTTCGCGTGCTTCCTCCGAATCAAGGAAGGCAGATCCGGGGATATCAAGGGCATTTAGAAAGTAGTTTCGGAATGTCTCGGCATCTAAAAGTTGTAGGGATTGTTTCGCCGCAATAATCGCCTGCTGCACAGCACCATCATCTTGCGGCTGCCCAAGCCAGTGTCCCGCCCATTGATCCACGATGTGGCGCAAGGCATAGATCTCCAGTTCGTCGGTGGGATATGAAAGACAGGATATGCCGAATGCTTGGAGCACGGGGGGAACACTATCCTTGGCGGCATTGTCACGCGCTGCGGCGTTGATGTTGCCTGCAGCTTGGACGCTGCCCATGCCGGTTCCTACCAGCGAATAGAGGAACAGGGCCATGGAATGGCAGATGTCGAGGTAGTCAGGAACCGCTGTGCCGTCATTTAATTCATGATCTACCACGAACACGCCATCGGCCAATGATTTCGCCGCAGTGACTGGGTTGAAGTTATTGGCGATTCCGAATTGGAACATGTAATCAGGAAAGTCCTGGAGCTTCGTTGCTTGTAGCTCGCGCAGCAGAGCAAGGGCGTTCGCTCGCGTGGCTGGCATCTCCTCGCTGGGGCGCATTAATTGACGATCAAGCTTCTCACCTGGTAGCACCCCAATCACGGTGATCGTATCTCCATCCTGATCGAAGATGCTGCGAAGCAAAGCAAGACAGCTTATGATACACCCAGCCCCGGTGCCACCCGCAAGGGAGGTCACGACATAAACTGTCACATTGTGCGTGAAGCGGTAGCCACGTTGTGTCAATTCCTGCATCGTCTGCAGACCACGCAGTTCTTGATTGCGGTTGTTAATATGAGCAATGAGGTTACATCCTCCATTGGTGTTAGATTCAAAGATGACACGTCCGGCGCGTCTTCTTTGTCCCGCCCCTTTTTTGTTGCGGATGCAGTCATTGATTTCCGTATGGATATTCTTGTGGTCGCCTTGTTCGTTCGGCAGGTAGTCAAGCAGATATTTCGAAGCATCCTCTGTCGGATTCTGTCTGGCATGTGTCATGCGTCCGATGGCTGCGTTTGCATCCATGAGCATAAGTTCCGTGTGTTCCTTAAGTCTGGGAAGTTCCGGATACTTTTCATTTTCTGTATTGTCGCATTCGATGCCAAGAAGCTGCACGCGGTTTTCCACGTTATGGTGCAAATATTTTTTTAGGAAACGCAGGCTGCGGATGCCCGTCCCACCTAGACCAATGATGAGCGTCGGATTGTAGAGAGTGCCTTCCCCTGCAGGAGCGGCATCGTAGGACCACTCGAGGCTTTGCAGAATGTCACGGATGGATGTTTCAGTAAGCATGACGGTATAGTGTGATGGTTGTTAAGAGTATTCAGGAAATATGCGGAGTTGCTTCGGGCTATAACTTGAAAATGATAGTCACACCCTCGGTGGAGATTGGTTTGTCATTCTCTAGGGTTTGAGGTTTGATTCCTCCGTGAAGTTTCATCTTGCCTCCACTGTTGCGAATGACCCATTGCTTCCGTGGTTTCCAGCCAGCCTTCAAAGCAGCGGCAAGCTGCGTGCTGAGATTGAAGGAACGTTTCCCACGAAGTTGAATAGTGGCACCAGTCGAGCCGTAGCGCCACTCCACCTGCCCAATCAGCGGAGCACCAAGAAGTTTTTGAATCCTACTCCACAACAGACCAAGGACTAGCAGTCCCGCGAGAATCTTTACCCACGCAGGCATTCCGATCAGCCACTCGCCCCAAGTTGGCTTTGCCACGATCTCAATACGTTCCGCACTTTCAGCCGTTTCCCGTTGCGAGGTGATAACTCGCAGCATTACGGGATATCGGCCGATCTTTGTGTAAACATGCATCGGGTTCTTTTCATGAGAGGCAGGCGAGCCATCGCCGAAATCCCAAGTATATTCTGCAATCTGATCAGATGGTATGCTGGAATCGGTAAATTGAACTGAAAGCGGATGAGCACCGGAATGCGGTGACGCCTTGAATTTTGCAACTACTTTGAGTTGAAGATGGCCGGCGATTTCGTCATCAGCGGCATTTGTGATGCTGCCAGCCACAACCGTATGTCGGATGGCAACCTTGCCCTCGGCATCAGACTTCCATGCAGCCTGCGCACCTTTCAATTCTTGTTTGCCCTGAGGCGTCTGCACCAACCATGTGTGCTGCCAATCTGGCTTGTCAGACTTCGCTTTGAGAGTCACGGTATCGCCCACGGTGAATATGCGCGGAGTCGCGCTAAAGCCGGCATCAGGGCGATCTATTTCGCTGCCGATAAGTGTTTGCTGGGCCTCCACCACTCCGCTCGAACTCGTGACGCGATGGGTCACCTTCACGCGCCCGGACTTTTCCGCCGTCCATGAGGCTTCGGTGCCTTCCAGCTTGACGCCATTGTCTAGGAGCCATTCATGCTTCCATTCAGGTTTCGGTTGTTTCGCGCGGAACGTGAGTTTGTCGCCGGGATGAAAGGTGATGTCGGGGAGCACTTCGAATGCCGCTTCCGGGGGCGGCATCTTGTTTCCCACCACTGTCACGGTGCTCTCGCTCGTGCCGCCTTGCGC
>JAYVNE010000081.1:0-5794 GCA_043758615.1 Akkermansiaceae bacterium | reverse complement strand
TCCATACGTCATCGTTTTGAAAAATGGCGACAGTGCTCCCAGCTACGCCCCGGCCTATAACCAGGCGAGTGCGAAGAGCTTCCTTTCCCCCTACATCGACGGCAGCGGTAAAATCAAAATCGGTAGCCGTGATCTGATCATCCTTTGGGAATGCTCCAATGCTGCTCCCGGAACGACTTATTTCGACATGCAAGACATCGTGTTGCTCGTCACCTTTGAATAAGAGTCTAACCCATCCCCCCCCCGATGAAAACCGCACTGATCCTTTGCGCTCTGGTTACCAGCAGCCTAGCAGCCAGCCCCATTGTCGCTCGCATCACTCCTGAGGCATTGACGAAACTCCAGCAGCACAACCCCATGATGCAGCTGCCCAAGCCCCCAGTGGGTGAAGCCAAGGTCACGACCCCGGCCAATCAATCCATCCTCAAACAGTCGATGATTCTTCACGACGGGGAAAATTGGACCCTGGTGCCCAAAGGTGCGGTCATCTTTTTGCCCCAAGCGATGAAGTCACGCGTGGACGTGAAACCTGCGGGTAATTTGCTCACCTTCATCGACTTCATCACCCTTAACCGCAGTTGGATCACCACCACCGAAGTGAGCTTCGATCAAGCAGCCGGAAATGTGCCACTGCCTGCCGAACGCGTCAGTTTTTGGGCCAAGCAGGATAAGATCGTGGTCGCCGTCCATCAAAGCGGGCCCATTTCCGTCCGCATCACCGCCGAATCACAAACCATTACCAAACGATGAAAATCTTCTCTCTGTTTCTTGCTCTAACTGCTGTTAGCGCTTTTGGCCAAAGCAGCAACTTCAGCAATTTCGTCCGCCAAACTCAACAGGGAACAGGCGTTGTCTGGGACATGCCGGTAGCCGCCGTAGGAGCCGCTTCATCCGCCCTCGCGCTCGATGCCAGTGGTGCTCTATTCCAACTCTGGACCATCCAACAAAGCCCAGTGCAGGACTACCTCCTTGATCAGAAACTCGTCGGTGCGTATCTTCCCACTGCGGACATTAAAGTGATCACCCTCGACCCTAACGGTAAAGTTCCCCGCACCCGCGTGGATCAGCCGTTTACGGTTGAAGTATCCGTGGCCGGACTGCTCACTGGCAGTGGATTGCCACTTGCCTCCACCCAAGTTTTGTTTGAACAACACATCGCATCCTATCCTACAGGACAGACAACACTGCTAGCCTCACAAGTACAGTCCAATACGCCATTATATAGCGGCTATCTCGCCTCTAACGGTAAAACTATTTTTAAGTTCCCAGCTTCTTCTTTGAAGGCCACCGATCCAACCAAGGCGCTCGGCGAGGAGCACTTCGTGGTCCACGCCTTGTCCGATGGGACTCTCAGCCAAACCCAAATTGCATCTAACTTTGTTCAAGTTTGGCCTGTCGCCTCAGGTCAGATCAAGGGCATTGCCAACAGTGACCTCATCCGCTTCGAGATCCCAAAGATCGAGATCCTGCTCAACGATCTCTATCCGCGCAGCGACACTTATCTCATGCTTTACGAAGGGAACCAATACAACGGAGTCACAGGAACGATCGTCAAAGCCTACCCCGTGGATCGCGACACCACCACTAGCACCGTCATCCCGGTCACGGAGCTGGATTCGAAACTCACGAAAGATGGCACCTACACCTTGGCCATCGTCAGCCAAACCGTGTATGGGCTCGAGCTGATAGCCCCCACGGTGACCATCCAAGTTAGACGCTCGCTTCAGGTCAATGCCATGCAGGTGAATTTCTCCGACGGCAATAATCCTTAATTCCAACAGTTTCCCCCCAAAAAACAGCCGGCCGGTGTGGTCGGAAGGCGCATCCCCCCTTGAAGCGTCCTCCGATTCACCCGGCCGGTTCATTTGAAACTGAGAATGCTGAAATTTGACTCACCATCCCACTCGACACCGGTCGTAATTCCGACAAACTCCACGCCCATTCCACAAGCCCCACCGATGTCAGAATTTCTTGTAATCCCTCGCAAAGACCATGATGCCCTTGTTTCAAAAGCTTACCAATCCCGGGGCTATACGGCGGATGAAGCCGATGAAGGTGCAAAGCTCGCCGCCGAAGCCGCTCGCCATGGCATCCGCACTCACCATGCGTTGAAGGCCCTCCACCTCGATCACCTGCTAGGCTCCGCCACTGGGGGCTGCGTTCCCGGTGCTGAAATCGAAGTCCTGCCCTCACGTTTCGCCGCCTCCGAACGCTGGAATGCTAACAAGAAACTCGGCCAATCTGTCGCCTACCGCGCCATTGACCGTGCCATCGAACTCGCTGACCAATACGGCATCGCGCAAATCTCAGTGGATAACTGTTTCCACTATCTCTGGGGCGGCGGCTACGTCATGGAAGCTGCCGAGCGCGGCTATTATGCCTACACCAATTGCACTTCCGCCCTCGCCGAGGTCGTTCCATTTGGTGGAAAATATCCTACTCTCGGCACCAATCCTCACTCATGGGGGATCCCAAGCATGGAGGCCAACGGCTTTCCGATCGTGATGGACTGGGCGACCTCCACCGTCGCCATGGGCCGCGTCCAGGCACTCAAGCGCGAAGGAAAAATGCTTCCTCCCGGTGCCGCCGTGGATGCGAACGGACTGCCGACCATCGACCCTAACGAAGTCGCAGCGCTCCTCCCCTTCGGCGGTCACAAAGGCTACGGCATGTCCCTGCTCAACGAAATTTTTGGTGGGCTCATCGGCGGCTCGCTTCCCACCATCCGCGGACGCAACATGCCAACTGCGGATGAAAAAAACACGCCGGTTTTCTACTTTCAAATCATCCACCCCGAGGCTCTTTCCGGGGGAAACTTCGCCCAAGGCCGCAACCAAATGCAGAATCTAAAGGCTGTCATCGAAGACATCCTCGGCCACGGCAACGATAGCTCGATGCTTCCCGGTCAACTTGAAGCTGCCGCCCGCAAACGCTCCGATGAAGCCGGTGGCATTTTATTTACCGAAGCAGAAGTCGCCGAGTTTAACGAAATTAACGCCGAGCTCGGACTTCCCGCTTGGGACGTGAGCAAACTGGCACAAGTCTAACGCATTATCGAAGGAATCCAGAGTCGCTCGTGCGGACCGCTTTGCGGATAGACCTCACCGTGCGATCAAGTCATGGAAACGTCTGAAAATATCTCCCGCCGCACCGGTCGCCTCATCCTCGTGCGAATGATTCAGATTTTACTCATGATTGCGTTAGTTCCCTTCGTTTTTCTCGTGGGCTGCCAATCAAAGCTGATCTATTCTCCCCGTCCTTACGCCGCCGGAGTCACTGCGCTTTGGCAGCAGGAAACACACGGCAGGCCGATCGATTTTCGGACATCACAGGGCAAACAGCGCGCGTTTCTCCAAGGTAATCTGAAATCGCCGCGGAACCTGTGGATCTTTTGCGGCGGCAATGGCACGCTGGCCCTCGATTGGTCTAAATGGCTGGAAGCCTACGCCCCGCCCGACGATGCATGGGTGCTAGTGGATTTTCCAGGTTATGGTGATAGCGAGGGCGCGGCCTCACCCAGATGCATCCGCGAATCGTTAGATCAAGTGGTGCCGTTAGCATGCCGGGAAATGAGTTGGCCCGAGCACCCGGATTCGCGGCGATTGCGGTTTTTCGGGCACAGCTTGGGTGCAGGTGCCTGCTTGATCGCTGCCTCCGATTTCAGAATCCAGCGCGGAGTTTTGCTCGCACCATTTACCAGCACGATGGACATGACCCGCCAGGTGATCGGAGTTCCGCTAGGGCTGCTGGTGTGGCATCGCTTTGATAACTCCGCCCGCCTCGCAGAGCTTGCGTCGCGTGGCCCGGGCAAGGTCGTCATTCTGCATGGAAACAATGATGAAGTCATCCCGGTGACGATGAGCCGGACTCTTTCCGCCCAACAGAAAGGCATCGTAAAACTTAAGGAAATCCCCGGTGGGCGACACAATGACATCCAGGAAAAAAATGCCGATGCGTTAGCAAACGCGCTAAAAGAAGCCGGGGAGAATTGAGCGAGCTGCCGGGATTTTTCTGAATCTAACACCAAAGCTCCATTTAACGCTGACTAAAAAAGCGTGGTGACATCCATTCTAGGAAATCACCACGCTTGGTTAGAAATGAATCGGTTAGCGGGAAGCGGGACGACGCCGATTATTACCGCGTGAGGCGTTGCTGTAATCGCGGCCTTCGCCACCCGTTCCGCCACCGCTGCTGTATCGGCCACCACCACCACCACCACCGTTGCCGGAACGATTTCCGCCACCGCCGCCGCCTTGACGACCGCCGCCGCGATTTCCACCGCCTTGGACCATCCCGCCGCCGGTTCTCATGCGGAGATGACGATCTGCTAGGGACTCGTCATGCCAGGCGTGGTCATCCCAGCGCGGAATGACGGCTTTGATCACCTTTTCGATTTCACGAAGGAACTCCCGCTCGTCTTCCGCGCAGAACGAAACCGCGAGACCTTCCGCACCCGCACGACCGGTGCGGCCGATGCGGTGGACGTAAGCTTCCGGTTCATTCGGTAAATCATAATTCACGACGAGGCCGACGTCTTTCACGTCCACACCACGAGCCGCGACATCGGTGGCGACGAGCACGGGGGTGAGGCCTTTCTTGAATTTTTCGAGTGCCTTTTCGCGTTGAGCTTGGGACTTGTTACCATGAATCGCTTCCGCAGGGAAACCGGCGACACAGAGGGCTTTTGCAAGCTTGTTAGCGCCATGCTTCGTGCGGCTGAAAACGATGGTTAGTTTTCCGATTTCGGCTTTCGCCTGCTGGGCGAGCAGCAGTTCGAGAAGCGGCTTTTTGTTTTCGCGATCCACGAAACAAACTTTCTGATCCACGCGCTCGGCGGTCGTTGTTTCCGGAGCGATGCTCACACGGGCCGGATTTTGCAAAATCATTTGCGCGAGCTCTACAATGTTAGGTGCCAGCGTCGCGGAGAAGAACAGCGACTGGCGCTTGGCAGGGAGCATCGAAACGATGCGTTTCACGTCGCGGTGAAAGCCCATATCGAGCATGCGATCCACTTCATCGAGAACGAAAAACTCGACAGCAGATAGATCGACGCAGCGTTGGTCGATGAGATCAAGCAAGCGCCCGGGCGTGGCCACGAGCACATCGACACCACCGCGCATGGCGGAGATTTGCGGGTTTTGGCCTACGCCGCCGTAGATGAGCGTCTGTTTGAAACGGATGTGCGCGCCGTAGGTGGAGAAGCTTTTGCCGACTTGGCCGGCAAGCTCACGGGTCGGTGCGAGAACCAGCGTGCGGCAGGTTTTCGGCCGCATTTGCTTGGGATTTTCATGCAATGCGTGGAGGATTGGCAGCGCGAAGCTAGCAGTTTTCCCGGTGCCAGTCTGGGCGCATCCGAGGATATCGCGACCCTGAAGCAGGAGTGGAATGGCTTGCGCCTGGACGGGCGAAGGAGTGGTGTATTCAAGTTCGCGCAAAACGCGATGCAAGGGCGCAGCCAGTGGCAACGCCTCGAATGAGGTCGGGGTCATGTGTCTAATTTTGCCTGCCTCATCCCTTGTGGGCGGCAGGCGGCGTCGATGAGCGGATTCGATTATCCTCAAACAATCTCTCATCGATGAAGACCGGAAAAGGGTGGGTCGTCTTTTCGACCCCTCACCGATAGAAACACGGTGCGGGGGAGGCTTTAGACGGAACTCGCGAAATAGCAAGGCTTTTCGCGCAATCTTCCGTTTCGCTCCCACGGCATTTTCTTTTTGAAGGGAATATCCGCATAGGTTCCTGATTTCGAAAAAATCCTAGACAAACCTCCCCGATTCGACTCTGGTGGGGTTGG
>JAYVNE010000080.1:0-16991 GCA_043758615.1 Akkermansiaceae bacterium | reverse complement strand
GACCTGCCCGTCACGCTGCTCGAAAGCGAGTTCTGAGGTGATGGCGGTGCTGCTGGCCGGGAATATGGGAAGCTGAATCTGCGGCATGGCGTTAGCCTGCACTTCGCCCGCAAAAAACGCCAGCATGGGTCATCGGATTTCCTCGCCTATGCCCGCGAATCCACGGCTTTCATGGGTAGGTCAGGATGCTGAGGCTGCGCCTTCCACTCCAGCTTCCCAAAATCGAGTCCCCGCCACTCCACCCTTGATCCCCAATCCCCAATCCCCAATCCCCAATCCCCAATCCCCAATCCCTGATCACCTATCACTTTCCCGCACCTCATCACCCTAGCTTAGTTTAGCCTCACCGCGGCCGAACTTTCGGGTCCGCCTCACTGATGACGCAGAAAGCGTGCATTATATCTAATGAATTCCGCAGGGTTTTCCTGTGAGATGAATGGTTTCTGACTTATTCAGGAAGCTCTAACTAACAGCAAAACAAATATTCTATCATCCGCTAAAAATCATTTTAACGGCTTACCGCCCGTCCTTTTTTACCCAAGAATCCTTGAGCGCCACGGTCCGGTTGAAGATGGGTTTAGCGCCGGGTTGGTGGTCGATGGAGTCGGCTACGAAATAACCCGTCCGGTCGAACTGGCAGGAGAAACCGGGTTCTACGGAAGCGAGCGATGGCTCGATTTTTGCGGTGAGAGTTTTTAGCGAATCCAGATTAAGCACGCTCAAAAATCCACCCTCCGCGCCATCGGGATCTTCCACGGTAAAGAGGCGGTCGTAGATTCTAACTTCAGCATCGAGGCCCGTGGCGCAATCGACCCAATGAATCGCCGCCTTGCAGACGATTCCTTCGGGAGAGTCCGCACCGACCGTGCCCGGAAGAATTTCTGCACGGATGAGAGTGATGGTGCCTTCCGCGTCATTTTCAAAGCCGGTGCAACGGATAATATGGCCCCCCTTGAGTCTCACATAGCGGTCCGGGCCGAGGCGGAAGAATTTTTTCTCAGGCACTTCCATGAAGTCCTCGCGCTCGATCCATACTTCGGCGGAGATCGGAATTTCGCGGTTGCCCATGTCCGAGTTCTGCGGGTGGT
The DNA here is from genome assembly GCA_043758615.1 of Akkermansiaceae bacterium. Classification (GTDB taxonomy): domain Bacteria; phylum Verrucomicrobiota; class Verrucomicrobiia; order Verrucomicrobiales; family Akkermansiaceae; genus Luteolibacter. Next base: position 15,903 of record JAYVNE010000080.1, on the reverse strand, counting down.
TTGCGACCTCGGCAGTGGCGAGTGGCTCGGCCGACCAGTTTTCCAGTATGACTTTGACTGGGTCGAGCACCGCCATTCGCCGTGGGGCGGAGGTGTTCAGGAAATCCCTAACATCGAACTCCAACAGCGCGACATCGGTGGTGCCATTGAACTTGGTGATGCCGACACGTTTGCAAAAATGCACGATCGCTTCCGGCGGATAGCCTCGGCGGCGAAGACCGGAGATCGTGGGCAGGCGAGGATCATTCCAACCCGCGACGTGGCCGCCTTTCACGAGTTCGAGCAGCTTACGCTTGCTCATGATCGTGTAAGTTAGATTGAGGCGGGCAAATTCAATCTGGCGCGGCTTCGAAGGCACCGGGCAATTTTCGATAAACCAATCATACAGCGGACGGTGGTTTTCAAACTCCAGCGTACAGAGCGAGTGTGTGATGTGTTCTAAAGCATCCTCCAAAGGGTGAGCGAAGTCATACATCGGATAGATGCACCAGGCATCACCGGTGTTGTGATGGTGCGCGTGCATGATCCGATAGAGCACCGGATCCCGCATATTCATGTTCGACGACGCAAGGTCGATCCTAGCACGGAGCACGCATTCACCTTCTTTAAATTCGCCCGCCTTCATGCGAGCGAACATAGTTAGATTTTCCTCCACACTGCGCGAGCGGCCTGGCGACGGGGTGCCGGGCGTCGTGAGATTACCACGGCTGGCACGCATTTCGTCGGCGGATTGGGTTTCCACGTAGGCCTTGCCTTCATTGATGAGATGGACGGCACAATCGTGGAAGAAAGCGAAGTAATCGCTCGCAAAATAGAGGTCGTCTCCCCAGTTGAAGCCGAGCCATTTGACGTCGGTCTTGATGCTTTCCACGTATTCGACTTCTTCCTTTTCCGGGTTCGTGTCATCAAAACGAAGATGACATTTCGCTGCGATCTCGGCGTGCTCTTGGGCGATGCCAAAGTTCAGGCAAATCGACTTCGCATGGCCGATGTGGAGATAACCGTTAGGTTCAGGAGGAAAGCGAGTGATCGTGGTGGCGTGTTTGCCGGAGGAAAGATCGGCGGCGATGATCTCGCGGATAAAGTCGAGCTTGGGATTGGTAGAGTCGGACATTGGATAATTGATAGGTGGAAGAGGAACCACGAAAGGCACGAAGAGTCACGAAATCAGAGGATGACTCTGCGAGTCTCCAAGCGGCGGTGTTTAAAATTGATGATGAAGCCGACTCGGAGTTTGGTGAGACGGAGATAGTTGAGCATTTGAGCGATTTCGATTTCGCCGATATGATCGATGGTTTTGATGTCAATCACGATAGCACCGAATGCGATGAGGTCAGGAACGAACTCTCCCACTCGGCGGCCTTTGTAATCGACCGGATATCGCGGCTGCTGAATGAACGGGATTTCACGCAACTCGAATTCACGGACCAAGGCGTTCTCATAAGGCTTTTCCAGTAAACCATGGCCGAGCACCCGATGCACTTCTATGGCAGAGTCCAGAATCATCCCGACCTCGCGGTGAAACAATTGTTTCTCTTCCTCCATTTCGTGATCTTTCGTGAATTTCGTGGTTACTCTTATTTCGTCAGCTCTATCAGCAGTGCGACTTCGCATGGCCGATGTGGAGATAACCGTTAGGCTCAGGAGGAAAGCGAGTGATCGTGGTGGCGTGTTTGCCGGAGGAAAGATCGGCGGCGATGATCTCGCGGATAAAGTCGAGTTTGGGATTGGTAGAGTCGGACATTGGATCATTGATAGGTGGAAGAGGAACCACGAAAGGCACGAAGAGTCACGAAATCAGAGGATGACTCTGCGTTCTATAGCGGGTTGAGGGATTCATTCCGGGATCACAAACGCGCCGGGAATGCCGGTGTCGAGGGTGGCGAGTTGTAGTCCGTGCTTTTCAGCGAGGGCGAGGAGATGGGCGTCAGTGGTATGCGTGGGGTTCTTGCACCAAGTGGGAAATTCTCGGCGGGAGCAGAGGTCGTCGTGGAGGAAGCGATGATGAGAGCCGAGGCCGGTAAGAAGATGTCCAAGCCGATCTGCCGCTTCTTTGATGGTGATCGTATCCGCTGATTTCTGGACAGATATACGGACGAATCCGAGTTCCACAATGGATGTTGTGTGAAGTGAAATCCTTGGCTTTGAGAGACTGAATCCGATCCATTTATCGACTCGGTCATGATGCGAGTGGTCGCTCCATCCCCATGCCACTAGGATATTGACATCCAACAGGTAATTCATGGAAAATCAGCCAGCATTTCTTTGATCGACTCGTTGCTCAGAGGAATATCACCGGGGGCACCCTTGAAAACCATAACACCTGTGTATTTGGTTTTTACTAGCTCGCGAGGTTTTTTCTCTGCGGCGGGAAGTGCCTTGCGGCGAATAAACTCGGAAACGGAAATTCCCGATGCCTTGGCTTGCCGGCGGATCATGGCGGCTTCCTCATCGCGGACTTTGAAGGTGAGAGTTATCATGTGTAATACGGTAATACGCGCAGCGATGAGATCAAGACGATAAATAGGAGGAATGAGATCGCCTTTTTCGGCAGTTTTATGTTAGAATAGAACGACGCAGTCAATGGTTCGTCGGGCGGGCTGCGTGGCGGCGAATTGCATCCGCCAAGTCCAACTACTAACGTAAGGGCCTTTCATTTAGACGATTGAAGGAGTCGTGTTGCGATCTCCTGCCCATTTCAGATCATCCCGCCAGCTCTATCAGCAATGCCTGATTCAAGCGAATGCCGGCTTCGAAGTTCTCGATTGGAAAATTCTCGTTAGGTGCGTGGACCTGCGAATCGGAAAGCGCAAGACCGAGCAACAGGGTGTCTGCCCCGAGGATGTCGCGAAAGGTTTGCACGATCGGGATGCTGCCACCCTCGCGGATGAGGACGGGCTCCGCCTCGAAAGCGACGCGCAAGGCGGCTTGGGCGGCGAGACCGTATTTGGAATTGGGGTCCGTGACGTAGGGTTTTCCATCGTGGCCGACGCGGACCTCGACTTCCACACCCGGCGGTGCATGCCATTCGAGATGGCTCTGCACCTTTTGCATGATATCCTTCGGGCTTTGATCGGGCACCAGCCGAAAGGAAAGTTTCACAAAAGCCTCGGCCGGAAGAACTGTCTTCGAACCCTCACCCTGATAGCCGCCGCCGATGCCGTTCACTTCTGCCGTCGGGCGCGCCCAAGTACGTTCGGCAGACGAATAACCCGGTTCTCCAAACAAGCCGGGGGAACCCGTGACAGCGAGAAAATCCGCATCCGTTACCCCTGGGATGTTTGTCCACATTTCACGCTCCCATGGTTCCAGCGGGCGGACGTGATCGTAAAACCCCTCAATCGCTACCCGCCCGTCAAGGGCATGCAAACTGGCAACCAGCCGTGCCATCGCCGCCGCTGGATTCGCCACCGAGCCGCCAAATAGGCCGGAGTGGAGATCGCCTTTCGGGCCACGGATGATTGCTTCGCAGCAGGCAATCCCGCGCAAGCCGTAGCCGAGAGTGGGCACCCCGGGCGCGACCATGCCCGTATCAGAAATGGCAACCACATCACATTTCAGCTCATCACAATGATGGAGCAGGAACGACGCGAGATTCGGGCTACCGATCTCCTCCTCGCCCTCAAACAGGAAAATTAAATTCAGCGGCAGCTCGCCATTTTCGCGCAGGGTTTTTTCCACACCCAACACGTGAGCCATCATCTGGCCCTTGTTATCGCTGGCACCGCGGGCCCAGATTCTCTCATCGCGGATGACGGGTTCAAAAGGGTCGCTTGTCCATAAATTCAGCGGATCGACCGGTTGCACGTCATAATGGCCATAGATGAGGACGGTACGGCGGCCCGGAACGTGCACGTTTCTCGCGACAACGATCGGGTGTTTCGGAGTTTCGTGAAGTTCCGTTGCCAGCCCCATACCGGTGAGCTTGGCCACCAGCCATTCGGCGCAGGCGCGGACATCGCCCGCATGGCTGGAGTCCGTGGAGATGCTTGGAAAGCGTAGGAACGAAAACAGGTCTTCGAGTTCGGAAGTCACAAGGGGATGCTTGCCGTCCGGCAACGAACATCGCAAGACGAATCCCTCAGAAATACGCGCCCTCACAACTCCTCCACCGGGATCACGTCCACCGCGACGGATAAGCGTTGCCCTCCGGCACCCAAGGTGACGCCGCGCAACGGGCTGACATCCGAGAAATCTCTACCCCATGCGACGGTAATGTGGCGCTCACCGGGGAGTATATTGTTCGTCGGGTCTATATCGATCCAGCCAGAACCCTCACCGCAGAATACGGAAACCCAAGCGTGCGACGCATCCGCGCCGGTGAGTCTGATTTTTCCCGGCGGAGGAGCGGTTTCCAAATAACCGCTCACATAACGCGCGGGTAATCCGAGCGACCGCAAACAAGCTAACATCAGGTGGGCGAAATCCTGACAGACACCGGCGCGTTTTTTCAAAACCTCGCTCACTGGCGTGGTGACGTCGGTGGCTCGCGGATCAAATTTAAAATCCTTGAAAATTCGGTTCGTTAGAGCGAGCACGGCTTCGAGAATCGGACGGCCAGGAAAAAACTCGGGGTGTGCATAAGCCGCAAAATCCTCACCTAACGGAACCATCGGCGAGGCGAACCGGAAAGCCCCCGCCTCGGAACTTGGGGTGAGTTTTTCCAAATGGCAGCCATCGCGCACCAACTCCCACGAGGGAGTTAGACTTGCCTCTGGGTGATTCGTCGGAAACACCTCCACGAGACTGCGCGCAGTCACTTCAAGCACTTCGTGTTTCCCCTCGATCTCAAAATAGTAAGTCGTATTCCCATAAGAATCCATGTGTACCCCGCGCCCAACAGGTACGGGTTGGATCTCCAGCTCATGCCATGGACAGCGCTGCCCCGGCAATGTGCGCGGAGCCAGACGTGCCAGATGATGGGACACGGTGACCGCACCTTCATAGGTGTATTTTGTGCGGTGGATGAGACTGTATTTCACGAGTTGCTATATTAGTTAGTAAACACGCCGCACCGAGTGGCTGAAATAGTGTTGTGTCAATAGATCGGAAAAGACTTCGTGCGAATCGAACAATAGCCCAAGCTCATCGCCATCTGGTGCCGTGGGGTTTTCAAATCGCTGGTCCAGTTCCTTAATGTGCTCGCGGATTTTCGGCAGCAATCCGAAATCAGGCTCTCCCGGGAACCGTGGAAGTTCTGTCAGAATGATGTGGACCTGAAAGGCCACTGCGCGCGGATTGGTGCGGTCGAAGAAAATCAAATCGAAAACCGGTTGCAGACTCGGCCGAGAAAAATGACGGCGGCGGTAGGTCATCACGCTGTCGCAAGTTTCTAACAATGGATCAAGGATAGGTGTTTCCCCGTCGCCTTGTTGCACGGCAGTTCGCAGCAGTGAAAGCCCGCTCAACGACCGCTCGATGCGCCGCCCGACTTCCAAAAATCGCCAGCCTTGGCCTCGTGTCATGTTTTCTGCCTGCATCCCTGAAAACGCCGCGAGATGGAGCACCAGTGTATCGAGTGTCCGCAGGAGGTCCGCCGCACTGTGATAGACTAACGGGGAATGAACGACTCCTTCTAACCTGTTGAAAAAGCGCCATGTATCATCGGATAGACGATCACGAGCAGCGGCGGCGTTTAGGAGCAGGGAGCGCGTTAGATAAGGAATGCCTCCGCGTGCAGCTTGATCGTGAATCAGCGCAGAAAGGGTTTTCAGGGTCTGCGCCGGGTGGATGACCGCACCTTTCTGAACCAGATGGGTGCCGCGGATCAAGGCAAGGCAAGAATCTAGCTGATCCTTTTGATGGAGGCCTGTTTCACCGCTTAGACAACGCAGGGTGACTCTAAGAAGGCGGGTGGCGAATTCAATGCGCTCGGCGTATCGGCCAACCCAGAACAACTGTTCGGCGATGCGACTGGGAACCTCAGCAGCCGCAGGATGCCTGTCCTTATGAGCACGCGGTGACTTCACATCCGGCTTTGCCATCAAATCCATGGTATCGTTAGAAACCCAGACATCCTTGGTAAATCCAGCGTGGCCCGGCCACAATTGCGGGGCCTGCGCAGTTTTCCCAACCCTTGCTAATCCTCCGGGCAACACCATCGGTCCCTCGGTGGCATTCAACGCGAAAGCCCGCCAGACGACCGGGCGCTGGCGGATTCCTCGAGCTTCTAACGACGGAGCCTCGCTCGGTGTCACATCGAGTTGAGCCACGAAATCATACGGCCGCTCCTCGATCACCGCCATCCACTGCTTGCGGGCGCTTGGCGAGAGGCTCGCACAACGGATCGGTAAAAGCGGGTCACGATTGAATGCAGGCAACAGAACGTAGCGATGAAGCTGGTCCAATACCCGTTTTCTAACATGATCTTGACTGAGCCACCAAGTTTCGACAAACGGCAACATGATTTCCTCACCTAACCATTTCCGACAAATCCCCGGAAGAAAAGGCATCAGCGCCGGGGTGGATGCAAATCCTGCTCCGGGAGCGTTGGCCAGCGCCACATTTCCCGTGCGCCATGCCTCGATCATCCCGGGCACTCCGCCACCTCCATGAACCCCGTTTTCAAGCGGATCAAGCCCCTCATCCGCGACCCGGCAAACCACTCCATCGATGCGACGAAGTCCCGCTAGGGTTTTCAAATACAGCCGTTGCTCACGAACCGTTAGGTCAGCAGGTTCTACCAAAGGAAATCCTAACAATCTCGCCTTGTAGGCATGTTCAAAATACGAGGGATGAAGAAATCCTGGAGTGAGGAAAACCACATTTGCCATCTCCCCGCGCGATGGAGCAAGGGCTTGCAGGGTGCCTCGCTCCAAATCGAAAAAGTTTCCAAGCCTAGCAACCCGCAAGGATTCGAAAGCCTCGGGGAGTAGATTCGCCGTGACATTGCGGTTCTCCAAAACCTGCCCGAGACCACCCGGAGCCGCGCCGGTGTGGTCGCGCAATACCGTCCAAGCACCACTGGCTGACCGAACAAGATCACAGCCAGATGTGACCAGAAAGTGCCCGCCCAATGGCTGCACCCCGCACGAATATTGGAGAAATGCCGGACTCGAATGCACCAGATCCGGGGGAATCAATCCATCGCGCAGAAGCTTTTGTGGCCCGTAAATATCCGTTAGGACCACGTCGATCAGGCGGATCCGTTGGGCGAGACCTGCCGAGACGTGGGCCCATTCCGCTGGAGAAATGAGCAGAGGGATCGGGTCGAGCTCGTACGGCTGCCCTGCCCCGCCGACATCGCTGTAAACATTGAACGTGGTGCCAAGGTCTTCGATCATGCGACTGGCGGTCGCGGCAATTGACGCGCGATCCTCCGTGCCCCAACGCAGGATTTTCGAACTCAGAGCCTGCCAATGGTGACGGATTAAACCGCGTGAATCCGTCATTTCATCCCACACAGGAAGTGCCGCAGCTGCGGATTGCTGCTGCGACTGGGAAGGATTGGAACGGAAACTCTCGGCCATGCGTCAGGGTGTCGCCCGGAGACGATTTACACAGGCTCTATGGGATCATCCGCAAGTCCAGCGTGAAGGGGAAATCCGGGCTAATTGGTGCCTCGCGAGCCTGGATTTTTCCACCTGTATGGCCATGCTGGAAGAACCGTGCAAGCCTGCGGGACTCCGCCTCATACGAGTTCACCGGGAAACTTTCATGGCTGAGACCACCCGGGTGGACCGCGTAATACCTGCACCCCCCGAGCGAGCGGTCATTCCATGTATCTAGCAGATCGATCACCAGCGGCGTGTGCACCGGAATGGTCGGATGCAAACAGTTCGCCGGTTGCCAAGCTCGGTAACGCACGCCCGCCACAAACTCACCATGAACTCCGGTAGCTTGTAGGGGAATCCGAATGCCATTGCAGGTGATCGAGTGCCGCTCACCCGTCATGCCGCTCACGAGAAGCTGAATCCGCTCCACCGAACTATCGACATAGCGCACTGCCGCTCCTGCACCACCTTCTTCACCGAGCACGTGCCATGGCTCGATGGCATGGCGCATTTCTACTTTAATGCCACGCTGGGTGAACTCGCCGATTTTTGGAAAACGAAACTCCAGATGCGGCGCAAACCACTCTTCCTCGACCGCGTAACCCTGTTCGCGCAAATCACTTAACACATCGCAGAAATCCTGCCAAATAAAGTGCGGCAACATCCAACGGTCATGAATCTCACTGTCCCAACGGACCAGCGGCTTGGTGTAAGGCTCATTCCAAAAACGCGATACCAAAGCGCGCAGGACCAAGTGCTGTGCGAGGCTCATCTGATAGTGCGGCGGCATTTCGAAATTGCGCATTTCCAACAAACCTAAGCGCCCTGTGGAGCTATCCGGCGAGTAGAGTTTATCAATGCAGAACTCCGCCCGGTGCGTGTTTCCCGTCGGATCAATGAGTAGATTCCGGAATGCGCGGTCCACCTGCCATGGAAGGGGTGCCCCCTGACCCTCGAGGGTTTTGAATGCAACTTCCAGCTCGTGAATCGAGTCATTCCGCGCCTCATCCACCCGCGGAGCCTGTGAGGTGGGGCCGACGAATAGGCCTGAAAACAGGTAACTCATCGACGGATGATGGTTCCAGAAAGTCACCATGCTACGCAGCAGATCCGGGCGACGGAGCAGCGGGCTATCCGATGGAGTTTCGCCGCCGATGATGATGTGGTTGCCTCCGCCGGTGCCACAATGGCGGCCATCGACCATGAATTTTTCGGTGACGAGACGACACAGATGCGCCTCCTGATAGAGCACTGAAGTGTTATGAACCAATTCTTTCCATGAGGCGGCCGGCTGAAGGTTCACTTCGATCACGCCGGGGTCCGGCGTCACTTTCACGACGGTGAGGCGTGCGTCAAACGCGGGTGGCGTGCCCTCGAGAATGACGGGGATTTTCAAACGAGCCGCCGTTTTTTCGATGGTCGCGACGAGATCGAGGAAATCCTCGGTTTCGTCCACGGGCGGCAGGAAAATGTGCAGGCGTCCATTGCGGGGCTCGATGCAAAGCGCACTGCGAGTGATGAGTGCGGCGGACTCTTGCTCACCGGGCTTGCGCTCCCATGGGCGATCTACTGCGGCTGCTCTCTCCACAGAACCCGTTAGACGATTGTTCGATTTTTCCATTTCACGCCGCTGATAGGCGAGCACGCTGCCAGGCTGGGGCGGCAAAGGTGATAGACTGCGGGTCGGATCTTGCGGAATATGCCAAGGGAATTCGGATTCTTTCACCCACGGCAGCGAATCTAACGGTAATCGGTAGCCCATCGGAGAATCGCCCGGCAGAAGGAACAGCGTTTCATCGCGAAGGAACCACGGGCCGCTCGTCCAGCTCATGCCTTGCGGGGTCATCCGGCGCTCTAATGGAATCGCGTATCCTGCGATTTCATTGATCCCTTGCGAGAACAAGCGGGCGAAACGATCGCGCTCCAGCTTGTCCTTCAAGTTAGATTTCAAAGGATCTACATTCGAAGGCAGGCGGCGCTCCCTCCAGAGGTAATAGAAAACATCTTCGTAAGCCGGGATCATCCACTTGGGGTCTGCTCCGAGCGCCCCTGATAGAGCCTCACCAAAAAGTTTTGCATGCGTGGCATCGTGTTTGTAATCCTTGGACTCATCCGCGATCAGCGATACATCTTCCCAAATCGGCAGACCATCTTTGCGCCAATAACAGGCTAATGACCAGCGTGGCAGCATCTCGCCGGGATACCATTTCCCCTGGCCGTAAAATAACAAACCGCCGGGAGCGAATTGGGCACGCAGGCGTTTGATCAACTGACCAGATAGAAGACGCTTCGTCGGCCCCATCGCTGCGGTGTTCCATTCATCGCCATCGAAGTCATCCATGGAAATGAAGGTCGGCTCGCCGCCCATCGTTAGACGCACATCCATCGCATCGAGATCCTCATCGATGAGCTGGCCACACTTTAGGATTTCCGCCCACTGCTCTTCATCATACGGCAGGGTCGTGCGTGGTGATTCGTAAATTCGTGTCACCGTCATCTCGTGCTCCATCGTCGTTTCACAAGGCTCTACTCCACCGGTGACGGGCGCGGCGCTTGACGGGTCCGGGGAACAGGCCAAGGGCAGGTGCCCCTCCCCCGCTAACAACCCGGACGTGGGATCGAAACCAATCCAACCGGCACCCGGTAAATAAACCTCGGTCCATGCATGAAGGTCGGTAAAATCAACTTCAGAACCCACCGGTCCATCTAACGATTTCACATCCGGCTTGAGCTGGATGAGATAGCCCGAAACAAATCGTGATGCTAATCCGAGATGGCGCAGCAAGGTTACTAACAGCCAAGCGGAATCACGGCATGATCCAGAGGCTTTTCCTAACGTTTCCTCAGGTGTCTGCACACCGGGTTCCATGCGGATTTGATAGCCAATCGCCGCCTGCAGTGCGGAGTTCATTTCCACTAACACGTCGATCGTTCGCCCGGTTTTGTCCTTGAAGCGCTCGATCACTTGGGAAAGCAGCGGCCCGGCTTTTTGCACGGCTAAAAATGGCGCGAGTTCTCGGGCTTGCTCCGCATCGTATTTGAAAGGAAATTGTTCGGCTTGCTCCTCAAGAAAGAAATCGAACGGATTCTGAACCGACATTTCGACGACCAGATCCACTTCAATATCTAACCGCGCCATGGGCTCAGGGAACATCAGCCGCGCTAAATAGTTCGCCTGAGGATCTTGCTGCCAGTTGATGAAATGCTCCTCCGGTCCGACTTTGAGGCTGTAAGCGAGAATGTTGGAGCGGCAATGCGGAGCGGGGCGCAACCTCACCACGTGAGGTCCGTGGCCAATCGGGCGTTCATACTGATAACTGGTGCGATGGTGCAGGGCGACGTGGATCGACATAGGGTGTCCATCGGTTTAGCAACTTCGATGCCGAATTGCTATCAAACTCGTTCATTTTCATCCACTCGGGAACAACCTACCGGAAACTGCGCGGATGTCGATCCGCCACACGCTCACCCGACTTGCCCAGCAAACCGTTCTTGAAACTCGTGAGCCGGACGACCACGCTCCTCGGGACGCCATGCTCGCCTTTTCATCATGCTGGAATAACAGCCGTCACACGGACGGAGAGACGATGATCGAGGAGATTGTCGATTTGGGATTCGACAACATTGAACTCTCGCACGGGATGACAGTTGCCAAGCTGCCGGGCATTAAAAAGGCATACGAACGCGGGCTTTTTCGATGTTCCGGCGTCCACAATTTTTTCCCCGCGCCGGTGGAAGTGATGATCGATGCGCCGGATGCTTACGAGTTCACATCGCACCGGGATTTCGAGCGCAAACGGGCGATGGATATGACACTCCGCACGCTGAACATCGCAGCACAGTTTCAGGCGGAGTATCTCGTATTGCACATGGGATCGGTGCCGATGAATCCGCAAAAATTCACGAAGGCCCTCACGACGACCGTGACAAATGGTGGGCAACATACGGCGGAGTATGTGAAGGACAAAATTGCCTTTGTGAAGAAGCGCGAGAAAATGGGTTCACTTTATTTTCAGCGGGCGATCGAGGCACTCACGATCATCGCGGAAAGAGCGGCGGAGCTCGGGGTGAAACTTGCGATCGAGTCGCGTTCAAGGTTTGAAGACATGCCAACAGAGCGCGAAATGATCGCTCTGCAGGACCATTTTGCAGACAATCCGTGGGTCGGCTACTGGCATGATTTCGGGCACGTGCAGCTCAAGCACAATCTAGGCCTGCTAGATCATATCGAGTGGCTGGAAAAAATTTCCCCACGGCTCATCGGCGGGCATGTGCACGACGTCCAATGGCCCGCTAGAGACCACCGAGTACCGTTTTCAGGGACATTGGATTACGCGGCGCTGCTGAAATTTTTTCCCGCAGATTGCCCACTCATCTGGGAGCTGAGTCCCTCACGCGATGCGGCTGAAATCAGGACGGCATTCGCGCGATGGAAGAGTGACTTTCCTGATCGAGTTTGAATTCAACTCGCGTTCAAATCGACCTGCTCGCCCCGGAAAAATTATCGACAAAAAAACCAATGACCCTTTTCAGGAATCATTGGCGGTTAATTGGCACGTGGCGTGAAAACTGAATCAGTTCACCGCAACTGCAGAGGAACCTGTCTCGCCGGTCCGAATGCGAATTGCTTCTTCCACGGTCGAGATGAAAACTTTACCATCACCAATCTTGCCGGTGTTTGCACTCTTCACAATCGCGGCCGCAACAGCGTCCGTTTGCGCGTCGTCAACGACGATCTCAATTTTTACTTTTGGCAGAAAGTCCACAGTGTATTCCGAACCACGATAGATTTCGGTGTGGCCTTTTTGACGACCGAAGCCTTTGACTTCGGTAACTGTCATGCCTTGGACACCCACCTCAGCGAGGGCTTCTTTGACTTCTTCAAGCTTGAATGGTTTGATGATCGCTTCGATTTTTTTCATAGTTCGGCAGATTGGTGATTTCAACAAAGCAATTCGCGTGCCAACTCATGCCGCTCGTGAATTATTTTGTGCCCCAACGTTAAGCACTTAGAACAACGCTGGCGAGTGGAAAAGATTTCAAAATGACGAATTCAACCATTCCAAACTGGAGCATCGCAAGGTCTGGCAACTTCCCCTTTTCACAAAAAAACACACCCTCTTCTGAAGGGGGCGTGTTGTAAATTTTGGCGACAGATCGCAATCAAGCCTTCTGCTTGAGTAGATCGCGAATTTCAACAAGGAGCTTCTCCTCGGCCGTGGGCGCAGCTGGTGCTGCCGGTGCTGCGGCTTCCTGTTTCGCGGCCAGCGCCTTCGCCTTGCTGATCGCCTTGACCACAAGGAACATCACGAAGGCCACGATCAAAAAGTTAATGCCGTCCGTGATGAATTCACCGTATGCAATGACAGGAATATTGTTTTTCTTCGCCTCAGCTAGCGTCGTAACAGTCACGTTGTCAGCGAGCGGATAGAACTTATTGGTGAAATCGAATCCGCCCGAAAGTTTTCCAACCAACGGCATGATCATATCCTGGATAAAGGCAGTGGACAGTTTGACAAATGCAGCCCCCATGACAAAAGCCACGGCCATATCGATGAGGTTGCCCTTCAGGGCGAATTCTTTAAATTCCTTGAACATAGTGTTATTTGGTTTGAGGTAGAGAAGATCAATTAGGCAATTTTTATCGCAGCGACAAGTAGTTTTCCCCGCTCGCTCCAACTTGAAACTTGGCAAAAGGCGATTTTTAACGAATATTTTGATCAATGCCAATCCAAAATCCCCAAGTTTTACGCCGATTGATGGACGAAATTGGCACGGTCGATCAAATTGGCATTGATGAGCGGGTCGCCAAATACGGCACTCGCAGCATCAAGAAAAGTTCCAAAGTTTTCGGGCTGAAACTTGCCACCACGATGGTTGACCTCACCACTCTGGAAGGCAAGGACACGCCCGGCAAAGTCGCTTCTCTCTGCCAAAAAGCGCTTCATCCCCACGATGACTCGGATATTCCCGCCACTGCCGCAGTCTGCGTCTATCCGGCGATGGTGAAACACGCCGCGAAATGGGTGAAAGGTACCTCGGTGAAAATCGCATCCGTCGCCACCGCCTTTCCATCCGGTCAGGCCCCTCTAAAAACCCGCCTAGCAGAAGTCCGCGCTGCCGTGGCGGATGGCGCCGATGAAATCGACATGGTCATCAACCGTGGAGCCTTCCTCGCCGGTGAGCTCGCACTCGTGCAGGACGAGATTGCCGCCGTGCTCGAAGCCTGCGGAGACGCGACGCTCAAGGTAATTCTGGAAACCAGCGAACTCGAAACCTACGATAACATCCGCGCTGCATCCTTCCTCGCCATGCGCGTGCTTCGCCCCGGCGATTTCATCAAGACCTCCACCGGAAAAACCAATCTCAACGCCACTCTCGGCAATAACCAGGTGATGCTGGAAGCCATCCGCGATTACTTTTTCGCCACTGGAATCGAGATCGCGATGAAACCTGCGGGCGGGATTCGCACGGCGAAGGAGGCACTGCATTTTCTCGTCGCAGTGAAGGAAACACTCGGAGACGCATGGCTCACTAACACCCGCTACCGCTTCGGGGCTTCCGCCCTGCTGAACGACCTCGTCCGCCAACTGGTGAAAGAAAAGACGGGGGCCTATCAGGCACCTTATTCTTTCAGTGAATCTTCCAGTGCTTATTAAAGAGGTCTTATCGGACCCAGATGACTTATACAAATCATGCCCGCAAAACGCAACCCCGCCCGCGAACTCCTCTTCGGCGACCTCTGGGAGTATGATCCCGCACCGGAAACCGCCAAAGCCTTCATCGACGAGCGCTACGGCCTTTTCATCAATGGCAAATTCGTCGCACCCAAGACAAAGAAATATTTCGACTCTATCAGCCCGCGCAACGAACAAAAGCTCGCAGAAATCGCTCTAGCAGGAGCCTCCGATGTCGATGCCGCCTATCAAGCCGCTGCCACCGCCTTCAAATCATGGAGCAAACTTCCCGGCACCGAGCGGGCGAAGTATCTTTTCCGCATCGCCCGGCTGTTGCAGGACCGCGCCCGCGAATTCGCCGTTGCGGAAACGCTCGACGGTGGGAAGCCGATCAAGGAGTCCCGCGACTTCGATGTGCCGATGGCTGCCGCACATTTTTTCTATCATGCGGGCTGGGCCGACAAGCTCGACCATGTCACCCCGGGCCGGACCTTGGCTCCGCTAGGCGTTATCGGACAGGTCATTCCGTGGAATTTTCCGCTGCTCATGCTCGCATGGAAAATTGCTCCCGCCCTAGCAACTGGAAACACCGTCGTCCTCAAGCCAGCGGAAACCACCTCTATCACTGCGCTCAAGTTCGCCTCGATCTTGCAGGATGCGGGGCTACCACCCGGGGTCGTCAATTTTGTCACGGGCGCAGGAGAAACCGGGTCTGCGGTCGTGAATCATCCACTCGCCGCGAAAATCGCCTTCACCGGTTCCACCGCTGTTGGCAAAGCCATCCAACGCGCCCTCGCCGGAACCGGGAAACGACTCACTCTGGAACTCGGTGGCAAGGCGGCTAACATCGTTTTTGAAGACGCTCCGATTGATCAAGCGGTCGAAGGCATCATCAACGGAATTTTCTTCAACCAAGGTCACGTCTGCTGCGCCGGCTCGCGTCTGCTCGTTCAAGAATCGATCGCCCCTGCGGTCCTGGCCAAACTGAAAATCCGCCTTCGATCCCTCCGCACTGGCGATCCACTCGACAAGAATACTGATGTGGGCGCGATCAATTCAAAAGCGCAACTCGCCCGCATTCAGGCGCTCGTCGCCATTGGAGTGGCCGAAGGCGCGGAAATCTATCAAGCCGACTGCAATCTCCCTGAAAAAGGCTGGTATTTTCCTCCCACCCTATTTTCTAACGTATCGCAAAGCCACCGCATCGCTCGCGAAGAAATTTTCGGCCCCGTACTTTCTATCCTCACCTTCCGCACGCCGGAAGAAGCCGTGGAAAAAGCGAACAACACCCACTACGGTCTCAGCGCCGGAGTCTGGACGGACAAGGGCTCACGCATTTTGAAAATGTCCACTGAGCTCAAAGCCGTCGTCGTCTGGGCCAACTCCTTCAACAAGTTCGATCCCACCTCCCCCTTCGGCGGATTCAAGGAGTCCGGATTTGGCCGCGAAGGCGGAAAACAAGGCCTGCTAGACTACACGCAGTTGGTTTAATTCCTCCGTCATCAACAAGAAAGGGAGCCTTTCAGCTCCCTAAATCCCTGATTAAGGGAATGGTGGCTAGAGACGGATTCTAACCATCATAAGGGACTCGCCAAAAATAAACCGGCCATCTGATTTTTAGACAAGTGTGCCGCGCACCATGGACTGCGGCAGCCTGCTCTGCCCATTACCCACAAATTGCCAGAAATTATTCTGTACTTTGTGATTACAATGCATTGTTTGAGTGGATGCCT
>JAYVNE010000079.1:0-17040 GCA_043758615.1 Akkermansiaceae bacterium | reverse complement strand
CTACCGCGTGATGCCAAGCATCCAGCACGGCTAACAGCATGTCCGGAAAATCCCCGTTGAGCACGCGGCTTTCCACCCATCTTTCCAAACGCTCGGTGATCGCCGTGTAATCATGCGATCCCAAGTCTAAACGTTGCTGCCGCAGCGCCGTATTAACGTCATAAGCGATTTGTTCATCGCTGCGATTCCGTGTATTCTCGATCGCCGTTTTATCCTTACCCCCGTTTTCCACACCGGCTCTTACCCACTCCAGCACATCTGCATACGTCACCTCCGTATGGCGCACCCCTCTCTTATCCTCCTCGCTCCTCCCTGCGTAGATAATCTCAAGCGCATTCCCGTTCACACTCACGCGAGTAAATACCAAATCTACAAAGTCACTCACCCGCGCACTCCATTCCTGCGGATCTACGCCATCCGGCATCATGGCGAGTAAAGTTTGCCCACCCACTCGCTGCGCAATGCTAAGATACCGCATCTGATTCCGCTCGAAAATATCCCCCCCGGACTCAAACTCCCCTTGAAGGTTTTCTA
Organism: Akkermansiaceae bacterium; assembly: GCA_043758615.1. Taxonomy (GTDB): domain Bacteria; phylum Verrucomicrobiota; class Verrucomicrobiia; order Verrucomicrobiales; family Akkermansiaceae; genus Luteolibacter. Next base: position 16,506 of record JAYVNE010000079.1, on the reverse strand, counting down.
AGCCCTTCACCCACTTTGCGATTTCCGTTTCATTGCTCATGCGGCCTAGCGGTTAGGCGATTAAAAACTCTCCATCGTCTGACAAGAGCGGCTCATCTTCTGCCACCATCACCGTGCCATCCGGCAGCGTCTCTTGCGGCCCTAGCGGCGTGAGCAGCACGCTTTTCAAAAGCCCGCCGTTTTCCATCACCACGTCCCAAGTCTCTAGGAGTGCCGTGCTCGCCGTCTTTTGCGCATAAAGCTGCCCATTCACCAGCACCCGCACATCCTCCTTACCTGACAGCCCAAGATCTGCTAGATAGTCTAGGATCACATCCCCCGTCTCCACCTCGATGAACCGCTGGAACCCACTCAACCGATGCTCTACCTGATGGAAAAAAGCCCTAAACACTAGCGATCCTTTCACCACCACCGCCCCCACAGCAGAGTCTTCATCGTTCCTGTCATACCCCGCAGGCCGTGTCACCGTTCGCCATAAAAGCTTCGCAGAAACCACGTTAGCGGCTCCCGGCGTCGCCAGCAACATGGCCATCGCGCTTTGCATCTGCATTTCAATTCCTGGTAAAAACATCGCTTTGGTTTCTTTCTATCAACTATCAATAAACTCCCATAATTTCCGCGCCATCTTCTACTTTGCGCCCATAAGGATTACCCATCTGCACCGCTACTGCCTCTTCACCCTCTTCCACCGGCACCTCCATTCCGTCGGAAATCGTTCCTACATCGTCATTTTCGTCCAGTTCTACCAGCGGCGGCGCATCCTCTGGAATTTTACGCATTGCTTCCACGATCTTTCGCAGTTCTTGGCACACCCGGATACTCACTTTCGGCGGCACATACTCAGGATCCCATAAATTTTCCGGTAGCAATGCATCCGCCAAGCGCACCGAAATATCTGGCCGGTATTGCGCCTGGCGCTCTCCCAAGGGCTCGATCAACCAGTCGATCTCACCCGCACGGAACACACCATCCACCTTTATATTTTCCGGCTCACTCTCATACTCCCGGCACTTTTCTTGGATGAACGCGACGGTCTCCACAAAAATCCGCTTGCGAGTCGTCATGTCGATGTCATCCGCACCGATTTCCTTCTGCCGCTTTGCATGCTCCGTGCCGATCTTACGAATCTCAGTATCCAGATCCTTGCACTTCGCAGCCAGCGTATCGATCTCAGACCCATGCACGCGCAGCTCCGGATCATCATCCGCCAGACGCTGCATCTTATTCTGGTTCATCGTCAGGACTTTCTCCAGCCCATGCATCGTGATTTCAAACCGGATAATCTCCCGCGCTGCCGTGCGCGTGTGAGGGCTTGATAGATAATCTTTCAGCGAAAGGATGCGCTTTACCACTTGCACCCGCTGCATCGGGTCCTTCACCTCCTTGAAATTAAACGCCTCTAGCAGCCGCTCCACATCCTCCTCACCCAGCCCATCCGAATTGGAGAAACTCGTTAGAAGATCAATGTCATTGCGTCCCACTTCGGATTTCACTTCCCGCTCCAGCTCGCGCCTTGCACGCGTCAGCTTCCAGTGCTTCACCGCATTTTCAATTTCTGCATCCACCTGCGCCACGGGCAAGCTGTAACGCTTCGCCACCTCCGTTCGGGTCCATGTCCGCAGCACATCATCCGGCGGCGTTGTGAGTGATCCCACTTGGTAGATTCGCTCTGCAATCGTCCACGCCAGACCCTGCCCACTCATCACATCATGCCAATCAGGTAGATCCGCCACCTCGATCCCGAAATCCCGCACCAGCAAATCAAAACGATCAATCCGCCAGTATTCCTCACCCACCGTTTCAAAATCTACCCCCATGGGCACTACCGCTTGTTTCAGATCCTCGCTCATCGTTAGGTCAGTAGTATGAAGTTTGAGTCATCAGATAAAACCGGATCACCATTGAAATCCAAGATCGCACCCTCCGGCACATCCCCGCCAATGATCCAGCCACCGTCAGGATATAACACTAACTCACCTATCCGAATGGGAAAATCCATCGGCAAATCCGGATCTCCTTGAGTCAGCTTCGGCATCGCAAATACCCCGGCCTCAAGGGTCGCATACACTCGGCCCAAAAACCGGAAAACCACCCGTGGGTGCTCCCAATGAAGTCCGCTCGGCTGCATCAATATCGGCTCCACACATCCCAGCGTTTCCAATGCCCACCCCGGTTCCATGGTCAAGCCACTTGACCCAATGATCGAAAACGTCGCCGCATCGATCCACCCCACCGTTGCCGCATCCAGCCCGCCCGCCGTCCCCACCACCGTCCGTGCCGCCAAGTAGGAAAACTCCACCCCGCCCGTCACCGGCACCAGACTTACATACCGCTCATCTTCACCCTCCACCACCTGCACGTTTTCCGCATCTTCCGCCCAAGTGTTCGTCGTGGCATCGTATTCCCAGCATCGCACCACCCGGCCCAGATGCCGCCACTCGATCACTCCGCGCATCCGCGGCTCCATCGTCGGCATCACCCCACTCTTGAACTGCTCCAGATGCCCCGCAGAAAACCGCACCGATCGAAACATTTTCTGGTCCTCGTCCCCCGCATCCGAGGTTGCCAGCATACAATCGTGAAACTGGAATACCCGCCACAAGCCGGTATCCACGCAAATAAACCGCACCACCACCACCACCGGCGTGCCCGCACGCAGCACGCTAGAAATCGCCACCCCCGCCTCATCCAACGCCGCCCCAAACGGTGATGAAATTTCAACCATCCAGTCTGCATCTACCACCCGCCGTGGCGATTGCTTTCGCCACTCGCCGAAGCCGCCCACCACCCCCGCATCTTCCACCTGCGTCATTTTCAAACCCGCCCGGAATTCATCCAGCAACCCAGGCTGCAAGTGTCTCACAAACGGCCCGGCCACTGGCACCCCATCCGCCCAAGCATGGTAAACCGCCACCTCCGCTTCATGCACCGTATAGGGTTGGACTCTCATATTAAATTTCTTTTACAGATTCACCCTTCAAGCTACCCGCTCCGGCTCTGTCTTGCGGACCAGCGCGTTTTCCAAATCTGACCACACCCCAAAACACGACGACCCACCATCACCATGCGGGTCTCCCTGCTTTTCTAATTTTTGGATCTGCCTCCGCAAATAATCTACCGTCAGGATGCGCTCTCCCGGGTCCACCCGCACCTGCATTGCCCGTGTTTTAAACCCGGCAATAATTCGCCCACCCATCAACAGCAACGCCGCTTGGAAAATCAAATACCCCCGCGCGTCCGGCGTAGCAGGCTCTGGGTCTAACGCCGTCAGCCCAGAATTTACATCCACCCCACGCGGGCCACACCCCATCTGCACCGTAGAAACCAGAGCCGCAGAAAGCACCTCATCCTTCCATGCGTAAACCCCGGCTGACCCCTCATCTGCCAACGCCGTCCGCAAATTCGAATAATAGTCCGCTAAAGGCTTGCTCATGCCATCCACCTTATGTTTTAGCATGAAAGATGCAAGCAATCAGTGAGCGCGGATCTTCTACTGAATCACCAAGCGAGAATCCATCAGGCAAGGCGAACTTATCGTGTTTCTTTTGCGAGGGCAACCCGACGCCCTGCGACTGCGGAAGGTTCGACGCGGTGACTCCCGACCCGCCGTTGACCCAATGGGAAACCGAACGGCTAGAACGCACTAGAAAAATGGTCGCCGAAAACCATCGGATAGAGGCGATCAAATGCGTGATCAAATCATGGTGCGGAATATCATGCGCCTCGGTGAAATACCATGACGGAACAAACTGCCCACGATGCACCGTTTCACCCCACCCTCGAAATAAAACACCCCCTTACCTACCCTCCCCACACGACCTCCACAGCGCCAAAATGTGACACTATTTGCTACACCATTTCATAACTCGTTGAAAATAAGAGAGTGGCCCGAGACGGATTTGAACCGCCGACACGTGAATTTTCAATCCACTGCTCTACCGACTGAGCTATCGGGCCTTACACACTTACCACCTTTGCAGGCGGGGCGGCAGTAAGAGGGGCTTGAGGGGTTTTGACAACCGGAAAATTTCTAATTTCGACATTTTCCAACAGCAGCCCGCATTTACTTGAGAAATACCTCACGCGCCTTGGCTCCCTCGCCCGGCCCGACGATTCCGCGCTGCTCCAAGATGTCCACCATGCGAGCCGCACGGGTGTAGCCGAGGCGCAGACGGCGTTGTAGAAGCGAGGTGCTGGCTTTCTGTTCTTGGCGCACCACTTCGATGCATTTCGTGATCAGCTCTTCGTCGGCTTGGGAAACATCGTCATCCTCGTCGTCGCCCTCACCATTGATCGTGGCTTGGATTTCTTTTTCAAACTGCGGCTTCGCTTGGGCGGCGCAGTGGTCGATGAGTCGCTCGATTTCTGCATCGGTGACGAAGGCTCCTTGGGCCCGTTCCAATTTTGCAGAGCCGGGTGGCAGATAGAGCATATCGCCTTTGCCCACGAGTTTATCCGCGCCCTTGGTGTCTAGGATGACGCGGGAGTCCAGCGCGGAGGAAACCTGGAATGCAATACGGGATGGGATGTTCGCCTTGATAATACCGGTCACAACATCGGCCCGCGGCGTCTGAGTGGCGATGATGAGGTGAATGCCAGCAGCACGGGCTTTTTGCGCAATTCGGGCGATGCACATTTCCACATCGGCAGGGGCCGTTTGCATGAGGTCGGCGAGCTCGTCGATGAGGACAACAATGTAAGGAAACTTGGTAGGGATTTGCTCTTCGTAAACCTCCTCGTCGTCTTCGTCCGCCTCGGGTCCGAGGTCACCATCGCTGAGCGCGGCGGCCAGCGAATCCATGTTCTCGTCCGGCTCGTCTTCCGTCATCGTCCACGGTGGGGCTTGATGGCTGCTAGGAATGGCGGGGTCTAGCAATTCACTCGGATCGAATGGGGCCTCAGGCTCCGAGCCATCATCTAGCACCTCTTCACTAACCACTTCAGGTTCGGGCACAGGAACTGGCTTTTCCTTCACCGGAATAGGGCGACCATTAAAACTATCGAAATTCCGCACGCCAACTTTCGCGAAAATTTTGTAACGTTTTTCCATCTCGTTGACCACCCACTTGAGTGCGGCCACGGTCTTTTTGGGATCGGTGACGACTGGGACGACGAGATGCGGCAGTCTGTTATACATCTGCATTTCCACCACCTTCGGGTCCACCATGATAAAGCGCAGCTCATCTGGGCTGAACTTGAAGAGCTTGGAGGCGATGATCGAGTTGATACAAACAGATTTCCCGGAACCCGTCGCACCCGCCACGAGGCAGTGTGGCATGGCCGCGAGGTCGGCGATGACCGTGTTTCCATAGACGTCCTTACCCAGCGCGAGGGGAATCTTTTTCTTGGAAGAGTTAAAGTCCGTAGAATAAAGCAGCTCGTGGAGTGGCACCGCGACTTTCTTGCTGTTAGCAATCTCGATACCGACGGTATCCTTGCCAGGAATCGGTGCGAGAATATTGATTCGCTCAGCACAAGTGGCGCGGGCGATGTCTGCCTCTAACTGAGAGATACGGGAAACGCGTAGCCCGATCGACGGATAGATCTCGTAGCGAGTGATCGTAGGGCCGCGGGTAATCGGTCCTGCCGTCACTTCGATGCCAAAAGCCTTGAGCGTATCAATGATGATCTGGCGGGTCTCTTCCTTGTGATCATCATCCGCATCCGAGTCTTCCACCTCGGGCAGCGGATCGAGAATGTCGAACTCCGGGATTTTATAGTTAGGAAATCTGCCCTCTTGGAGTCCTTGATGTTCGGGGGACGGCTTGCGACTGAAGGGGTTTTTCCCAATGAGCTCCGGGTCGATCGCGCGGCGTTGTGAGGCATCAATGATTTCAGGAACCGGCGTTTCGCGAAGGGGCAGCAGTGTCTGGGAATCATCCTCGGGGCCTTTAGCGGAGACAGGTGCCTTGGATTGCTCGCGATCTTTGCGGCGTTGATCGCGCTGCCGCTCTCGCTCGGCGAGCATCTCTGCCTCACGGGTCGCAATTTTTCCGGCGGCGCTACGGCTGGCCTGCCACTCGTGAAACTTGCGGCGGATCAGCCGGTAACAAGCCTTGGTGAAACGCACCGGCTCTTGGCCCGTTAGAAGTATCAACGCCACGATGTAGGCCGCGCCTGTTAAAATCAGCGTGCCGACTCTTCCGATCACACCCGTGAGAACGTATCCACCTAAGCCCTCACCGATCACCCCGCCAGGGCCATTGATGCTGCAGTTTTGCGCCCATTCCCTGAAGAAGAAACCCGCGGCGTGCAACCATGCTGCGCCCGCTAACAAAAGGATGCCGAATCCAATCGCCGCGCGCGGCCAAATCGGGCCATTAAAAGCCAATTTGATCACCCCAAACCAGATCAGGCCCACGGGGATCAATCCTCCTACCGCGCCGAAAAGCAGGATCTGAACGAAGCCAAGAATTCCGCCGAAGGGTCCAATTAGATTCTCGCTCTTTGCCCCTGATTTCCCCGCAAAGGCTTCTAACATTCCCCACTTCGGCAAATCTGCGGGACTATATTTCACCAGCGACAATAACAGCAACAAGCCCACCGTGATCAGAATGATCCCAGTGATTTCGTTCGACCATCGCGTCGGCTCCGGGACTTCGCCCCGTTTCTTATTGTCCTTAGCTGCCATGTGTTTCGCTGCGGCACAGCATCCCCCGACTCACGGCTGGGGGCAAGATTGTTTTCAAACCCGGAAAATCCGGCTTTCCTAAGCAGTTGTAGCTTGGCCACGCATGGAAGTCGAGCAGACTTCCCGCGATGCACCTGCTCACTCTCAAAATTCAAGAGCCGCTGCCTGGGCAGGTCCTTCCGCAGATGAAAAATGAGTTTGGCCCCGAGGAGGCCGCTCGCCGATATCGGGCGATCGTCGTGACCACCCTCCGCCAGCTCCGAAGCTTGAAAGAAACCAGGCTGCGGCTGCTTATCACCCCGGAAGATGGGGATGACGCCGTCCGATTCTGGCTGCTTCCTCGCCTCGCGGACTCATGGAACAGAGACGAAAATGTGTTTCGGGCCCCAGGTTGGGAAATCGACTTTGGCGGCAACGCTGATGATTTTCCCATTCAAGCATTTGGAGAAATTCTCTGCCCAAATCTTGGCGCGCGATGGGTGCATACCGCCTTGCTCGGCCTTGGGCGCAGTGCCCATCAAGTGATCGGCCCGGCAATCGGAGGCGGGGAATATTTCCGAGCCCATGCTTCAGAAAAACCGGAAAATCCTGAGATCCGTATTCTTCCCGTTCTTCCTATCATCCAAACCAACGACCACTGGCAGGAAGCCCTCGACAGCGCTCTCGGTCCCGCGCTCAAGCGGGCTTGGGAAGAAGAAGCATGATTATTCTGCAACTTTCCATCACTCTGAATGTTTCCACAGAGTCATGAAAAATACCATTATCCTTCTTATGCTAGGCCTAGCCCTATCAATTCCGAGATGTCGGAAAAACTGCTGAAAGAACCACTGGACAAGATCATGCTTGCCACCATGAAACCTAACGAAAAACTAACCGTGGATCTGGGTAAAATTACACTCCGGGAAGTGGAATGGCGAAATCGAAAGTTTGAGGAAAAACTTGAAGAATGGAAAGTCAATTGCGTGCAGAAAGAAGCTGTCATCGGCAGTGCCGTGAGTAGCTCTCACTTTGAATCGTCAGAGAAAAAAGCAGTGACGCCTCAAGTGACGAATCCAGAACCGCTGCATCCACGATTGGGTAGAATCCCAGCCCGTCGACTGCTGAAATGATGTTAGGCTGGTAGATATCCGATTCACCACGCCTTCGTCCCTTGAACGTCAAATGGCAGCCATAACAGCGCGACTTGCATCACTTTTACATCCGTCTTCGCGGGTTTGATGGACTCGGTTTCTAACGCGAGTGTCGCTGGATCGTAGGATTCAGTCAGCTTGGCTATCCCTGCTTCGAGTTCAGCATTAACCGCTTCCATTTCAGCGTTGATGGAAGCCATCTTCGCATCTGCGGTCGCGACGTCTTCATGTTGCTTGTAGGCACCCGTCGCCTTGCCAATGGCAGATGTGCTGCGGGCGAGCGAACCGAGACCGGACTTGCGTCCGAGAAACGCACCGAGGATTCCCCCTAACACGGAAACTCCGGCCTGCATCATCGCGGAGTTCGACTCCGCTTTCTGCTTATCGAGCTGTCCTTGCGCCGTCTGCAGGCGAGTCTGGATGGAGGAAATTTTCTTTGTCGCCACATCGCGAAGTTTGCCAATTGCCAATTGCCAAATCACGCGCCTCGCGAGCCTCCATGGTTAGACGGGCGCGGAAATCCGCCTCGCTCTCACCGAGTTTCGCCCATTCCTTAAGCGTCGGGCAGGAAAACACGTCAGCCCGCTCGTTTCGGTAAAGCCATTCGACGAAGTCTTTCTCCACCTGCTTGTAGTTCGCCGCGTTCATGGCGAATCCCGGAAGCTCCGCAAATCCCGCACCGGCAGTGGGCTCGCTCGCAGTGGCATCGGTCTTCAACGGCGGTGGCACGGTGTTGTCCCAATCAATCCCAGTCGCCAATACCGGATTGACCAATCTCACCGTGTTGCTGCCATCGACACCGGATTTCGCCGAGTAAAAATGCACCACTCCCTCGCGCAGAAGATGTGGCTGATAGATGATGTCATCCGCTGCTCCGGCGATGGGCACGAAGATCTCCACCACTCCTCCGCCTACCACCGGGCGCGGCGATGAGGCAGCTTTCGGAGCGTTCATTCCGGGCATCCCCATCGGGTTCGCCTCGGCAACGGGCGTGGCTGCGGCAGTGGAAAATTCCCCACGCTTCGGGTCCATTAGCGTTTTAATCTGGCCGCGCGTCAGAGGCCCTGTTAGGTAACTCATGACCCAGCGCACTTTGAATAATACCGGATGATCCTCGTGCACGTTGTTCATGAGAAACACTTGGTTGCCGAGACCGGAAATCATTTTCTCCATACTGCTCCGGTCAAACTTTGCATTCTGTGTTCCGGCGGCTCCTTCGAGGCCATCGAGCACGCGCATTTTATCGCGCTCGGTTTGCAGGCGTCCGAGAAACCACGTTCCTATGTTAGAGAGTGCTTTGTAGTCGAGGTCCACCGGGTTTTGTGTGGCTAACAAGCAGCCAAGACCGAATGCTCGCCCTTGTTTCAGCATCGTCATCATCGGCTTCTTCGACGGCGGGTTCGCTGTGGGTGGGAGGTAGCCGAAAATTTCATCCATATACATAATCGCCCGCAGCGAGGTGGTGCCGTTTTGTGATCGCATCCAGCCGAGCATCTGATTTAGCAACAGGCTAACGAAAAACATCCGTTCCGAGTCCCCGAGATGGGCAATGGAGAAAATGGAGATGCGCGGTTTCCCAGCCGGTGTGTGCAGCATATTTGCAATATCAAGCGGTGGGCCTTCCAGCCAAGTCGCAAAGCCCGGCGAGGCTAGCAGATTGTTAAATTTCAGCGCTAAGGTTTGACGGATTTTTTCCGGCATAAAGGAATCCAGATCAATCACACCCACCTTGTCGAACGCCGGTTTCTGGATGTGCCGAATGAGCGTTTCCAAGGTGATGTCCTGGCCAGCAGCCCACGCATGTTGGAAAATGGCGGAGCAGAGCACCGCTTCCGGGCTTTGGATGGCATCTGCATTCACGCCGACGAGTGATAGAAGCGAGGAAACCGTGCTTTCGATCCGTTCGCCTAGCAGCTCAGCATCGTCCATGATTTCAAACGGCGGCTTGGCCAGCGAGCTCAAGATGGAAACCGGAATCCCCGCCTTGCTGCCGGGAGTGAAAATATTGATATCCACCTTATCGCGCAATGTGGCGATGCGGCTGGGATCTTGCCCCCATTCGGCGAGTCCGTTTTTCCAAGTCTCTGCGGTTTTCGCCGCGTAATCGTCTGGGCTGACGCCCTTTTTCGCCGCGTCGTCTTCGTTGATCCATGGGCGAAAACTTTTCGCATCGAGGTCAGGAAACATCAGTAGCAAGTTAGAAATATCCCCCTTGGGATCGATGATGATTGCGGGAATATTATCCATGGCCGCCTCTTCTAGCAGCGCAAGGCAAAGTCCTGTTTTTCCCGATCCCGTCATCCCTAACACAACTCCGTGAGTTACTAGATCTTTGGAGTCGTAGAGGATCAAATCGTCATCCACTTTTTTCGTATCCGCGTCATAACCGCGACCGAGATAAAACTGCCCGAGCTTTTCATAATCACTGGAGGAAATTGCCATGGTGCAAGCATGCTGCAAGTCCCTGCGGAAAATGCCAGCAGGAAGATGCGGGAGGCGGATTGCGTTTTTTCAACCCACCTCAAGGTGCGCAGGCAGAATCGCCAATTCTAACGCTCAATCCACAAACGCCCCTCACGACGATGCAATTTCAACGCGCCGGGGAGATTGATCACCGCCGGATTTTTCACATCCAGCAGGCTCATTCCGCGCTCAATCAAGGCGCGGTCAACCGCAGCGATCCCGTGTCCCTTGAGGAAATTCCGCAAGGCGATGCGCTGCAAGACTGGTGGCACTTGGCGCAGGGCCCCGAGGTGCAGGCGTCCCTGCGGATCCAGTAATTTTGCCTGATCTAAGGCCCAGCTTTCCAAGTGCGCCGTTTCCTCGGAATCCGCCGCTCCCCGCGCAAAAGCGAGCACGGAATCCCGGCCAGAAATTTCTACCAATAAAGGAAACGCTTCGTTCCGCAGACGGTTACGAATCGCGGCGGCCTCCGCATTGCTCGCGTCCTCCCGCCAACGCTTTTGATGTAAAGCCAGCCACTCGATCAAAGTCGCCCGCCGGATTTCTAACAAGGGCCGGTGAAACTCCAAAACCGCACCCGATTCTGTGGTGAATTTCTGCTCCTCGCGCATTCCTTTGAGTCCATAAGAGCCTCGAAGCAGATTCCACAAAACCGTTTCCGCCTGATCATCCGCGTGATGACCTAACACAATCCTCCGGCATTTGTATTTCCCCGCGCAAATGGCGAAGAACGCATGCCTTGCATTTCGCGCAGCCGTTTCCATCGACTCGCCTCGCTGCTCTATCAGCTTCGTCACATCCACCCGGCCCACCTCACATTCCAGTCCGAGCCCGACTGCTAGACGCTTCACAAATTTCGCATCTTCCACCGATGCCCGCCCGCGTAAGCCATGATCCAAATGACACACGACTAAATTTGAAAACCCCGCCTCCACCAGCCAATAGAGCAGCGCCACAGAGTCCGCCCCACCGGAAACTGCCACCACCCACCGCTTCCTGCGGGATGCTGTCTCAAACCAAGTCGCTCGTTCCTTGCCCGCCACGCCCCGATCTTGAGGGCGAATCCGTGCTTGGCACAGCCGAAAAATCTCACAAAGCTCCACTCATGCAAACCGCTTCATTTCTCAAGGATCTCTTCGACCTGTCAGGCAAAACCGCAGTAATCATCGGTGGCACCGGCGAACTTTGCGGCACCATCGCCGTCGGACTCGCCCGCGCAGGAGCGGAAGTCGTGCTCGGTGGGCGCATTCCCGAAAAAGCGGAAAAGCGCCTTGCTGAAATCGAATCCCACGGCGGTAAAGGCTATTTCGTGCCGGTCGATGTCACTTCGCGCGAGTCGCTACACCACCTGCTAGACACCGTGCTCCAGCGCTCCGGCCAAGTCGATATTCTCATCAACGGCGCAGGAACCAATTCCCCCACCCCGTTTCTCGACATCCCTGAGGAGGAGTATCAGAAAATCATCGATACTAATCTCTCCGCCGTTTTCCGCGCCTGTCAGGTTTTTGGCCAGTATTTCGTGGATGAATCCCGCCCGGCCTCAATCATCAATCTGGGGTCCATCTCCGGGCTTAATCCGCTTTCGCGGGTCTTCACCTACTCTGCCTCCAAAGCCGCGGTGCACAATCTCACTCGCAATCTCGCCCGCGAGTGGGCAGACAAGGACATCCGCGTGAACACGTTGGTGCCCGGCTTTTTCCCTGCCGAACAAAACCGCAAGGTGCTCGATGAGTCCCGCGTCCTCGACATCCTCCGCCAAACTCCAGCTTCGCGCTTCGGAAACGCGGATGAACTCATCGGAGCCACCCTCCTGCTCGCCTCGTCCAAGGCAGGCTCCTTCATTACCGGCATTGAAATGATCGTGGACGGTGGCTTCCATGCGATGACGATCTGAGAATAGCGTCGTCTACTTGGCCCAGTTCAGATCCACCCTTGGCCATCATTCAGAGCATATCGGATCAAACCGATGGCGGTGGCGTGGAGAGGATTATTGGAGCACGTGAGCTCGTTGCTGGTTTCCGGGCAGTAGATGTTGCACCCAAAAACATCGAAGGCGAGCTTGCCGAGGCCCCGCATCAGGCTGGTGCCACCGGTTATAAACGCTCCGGCACCGATGCCTTCGACCGCCCCGGCGGGCAGCCGTGCGCGCACCCGCTTGAGGGTTTCCTCGAGACGCTGACGGATGATTTTATTCAAGATGTCGCGGCTGAATTCGACTTCGGCGACTCTGCGGTCATCGGTTAGCTTGGCGGTGCCCGGGGACTTCGTAGGATCGGCCGAGGCATCGCCCTCCATGATTTTCAGGTGGTCGGCCTGAGAAAACGGCAGGCCAGTGGCGAGACGGATGTCGTTGGTCACATGGTTACCGCCGATGGGGATGCAGCCGGACGCTGCGATCGCTCCATCCAGATAGAGGGCGTAGTCGGTAGTGCCTCCACCGATGTCAATGACTAGCGCCCCGCGCTCGCGCTGCTCGCGTTCGAGCATCTGGGCAATGGCGATCGGCGAGAAAACGATGTCATCAACTTCCAGCGGCATTTCCCTAACCAGTTTGATGCTATTCTGGATACGCGTGCCGATGCAGTGGACGATGTGGAAATCCGCCTCCACGACTTTTCCGAACAATCCGACCGGAGCAGTTAAGTGCTTAAGACTGTCAACCCGGTAGTTGTTGAGGACAGGGTGCAGATAGACGTAGTCACGGGGAATGGAAGCCTCGAAACCGAGTCTGCGAACTTGTTCTACATGCTCTGAAGTGACGATCACATCGCCATCGGGCAAAGGATAGGTGCTGCGGTGATTGAGGCCTCGGATGTGCGAACCTGTGACGGCGAGGTACACGCTGCCGATCTCCACGTCGCTCGCGTTCCGGGCCTTGGCGAGCGTGTCCTTGAGACAGGCACGCGCTTGGGAAAAATCGTAAATCTCGCCCTCTCTAACACCAGCAGATTTGGTGACGCCGATGCCGAGAATCTTCACAGTGCCGTCTGCCTTTACCTCCCCAACAACCATGCAGGTTTTGCTGGTGCCAATCTCGAGGCCAACATGAATTTTTCTGCGACGCATGGACGAAATCGGTTGGATGCTAGGTAGAGCTATTGAAGCTGGAACCGCCTTAAATCACCGGATTTCACGAGGCGTTCCCACCATTCTGCATTGCGGGTTCTGCTGCTCAAAAATGCGCCTCGCCACGAAATGATCCGTAGCTTGAATGATAGTGCGTTGCATAGGTGTCGAGTTAGAATTCTTGAGTGTGTAGCAGATTTCAAAGGAGCGCATGTTAGTGGTATGGTTTGTGGTTAGGGAATTACGATGACACGCAAGGCATGGTCCGTTCAGGACAAAGTCTGGGGACAAACGTGTTGATGCAGTCGCAGTAGAAGCAGCAAATGCCGTTTGAGCGCACGCGCGACGGATTCATGCTTCTCAGCCAGAGCCGCCTTCGTGACCGAATCGGATGATGGAGTCTTTCCGCCGCCAAGGTGCTTTTGGATGGCTTGATCTAAAGAGCAACGGCGGCCCTCTAACTCCTCCAAGAGGATGAACAGATCCGTGGTGGGTGGCTTGCGGAATGGAGCTTGGCCCCGGATCAATTCGTAATCGAAACGCAGGCAATTGTAACCCACGACTTGCCGGGCGGATCGCAAGTGCGCGGCGAGTTCCCGGCACTCGTCACCACGAAACACGCGCAGTTCACCGTCGGCGGTGAGTGTGGCCGCAACCAATACGCCCCGCCTCCGGGTCGCCGCTTTGCTGAATCCACCTACCTCGTTCGCCGTATGCACGGGTTTCACTTCGAGGTAAAGAATGGCAGGCCGGGTGGTGGGTGGTTTGTTGATTTTATGCATAAGGAAACGGGCGGAGTTCTCTAGGCAGAAAAAGCGGGTGGGATGGCGAACCATTCCTATTGATGGCAAGGGCATACAATCTGCCTTTGAATATCCGTCTCACCACAAGATCCCTACCCAGATATGAACCACGGTTGCCCCACACGGCGACGATTAGATCGGATTCTTCATCATCTAGCAGGTATCGGTCGTTATCTTCGCCGACTGGATCATAGACAGATCGCAATACAGCCGGGGAAGGACCAATCCACGAAAAAAGGTTCACCATCCGCACCGCCCCATATCCCCAGCTTTTTGCGAAACCGATACAACGCCGCATCGTGGCATCCGTTTGATTGAAGGTTGCTGTGGAAGGATTCAGTCCGATGAACATCACGCACTTCCCTTTGCCCCAGCGAAAGCGCCAGTCGTAACGGTAACAACCGCAGGAGCTGAATACGGCTTGGTAAGGATTGGCGGGAAGGAATGTGGCAGGCGGCTGCATGGCAATGGTCATTGCCTATGACTAGCCGAAATCCCAGCGCAATGCAGGGACGAAGTTTGGGGACAAAGTGGGCGGTGATAAAGACTCTGATTTACGCTAACCATGACGATGGCGCCTGATTCAAAAAACGAACCTTCCTTTTTTAATATCCCAGCGCTTGGGAGTGAAGGATCGAGTTAGATTCGCGTATTGCAACCAAGGATCCATTTGATGGTTCGCTTGAAGATAGTTTAGTAATTCTATGGCGATGTTGTCGTTAATGCCGTGACCCAGCACAACAAATGAGATTTTGTTAAGATGGAGGAACTGAAAAAGCGACATCAAGTGTTGAAATTGGCCGTTGGGTGCGGAGGCTGCCAAAAATTGTTTGGCTGCATTGGGGCAAAGCGCACCCCAATCGACGCTGGTAACCCAAGGGCAAAGGTTGGTCATCACGAAAAAATTATTATTCGGATTATTCAAAGCAGGAAAAGGATTTGAACACCAGCTGTGCTGGCACCAATCAGACCGCCAATTTGGCGATACACTAAAAAAATTCGTCATTCTGATGTAATTGCTTTTCCATTGCTTAAGATTTGACTCACAAGGATACGTTAAGCAGGTATTAACTTGATTAGGTCCTGTGCCGTAGTTTGATCCGATGCAAATAATGACTGTTGAACCATCTTTGATTTGAAAATTATTCTCGTATGAGTAACTTTGAATATCTCGTAGAATGCAGGGGTGGGAAGGTGTTAGTTTTTGATAAATATTACGATATCTAATTTCTTCACTATTAAGAAAATCCTTTAGAATTTGCATAATTTTTTGATTTTGAATGAGATTAATACTCCAGAGACAATATGTGATCTACCGGCAGTCTCCAGAATCCGTCGATTTCAGAGGCTGCAAATGAAGGCGTAACGATTGTCGCCTTTCAAGCCTTTTCCCGAGGCTTCCTGATCCACCTTTATTCCTAATGAGTGCAGGCCTTTTAAGAGCCAGTGGCCGGACCGGAAGCCGGGAAAATCGGGTTTAGCTCCGACCGCTCATGGCTCGTCAGCAATCGAAGTCCCGACTCAAGCGGTAGCCCTGCATCGGCGATATCCTTCATGGCTTGGTGGCGATCATATTCGGTTTTGCGGAATTCGACGATGCTCTCTATCGGATTCCAAAGTATCCATGCCGCCCGGCGGTCGGTTTCGTGGCGTGGCTGGCCCACGGCACCGACGGTGATGGCGCATGTCTGGCCAAGTGGAATTTTTACCTTTGTCTCATCTAACCATTCCAAAGCATCAGGATCATCAGCGAAGATGCCTGTCTCGTGAGTGTGGCCAAAGAAGCCGATCTTGGTCTTTTCCTTGCGGAGGATCGCCAGTGTGGGTTCGGCGGTCTGGCGATCCTGAATGGAATTGAACGCTTCAGGTTCGTTTAGGCTCCCGTGGGCAACAATCGCTCCGGGAATTTTCATGATGTATGGCGAAGCCGCCAGCCATTCTGCCTGCGCCGCATCAAGGCATTTAGTGGCATGGGCGAGACCTGCCTGATAGCCGCAGCGTTTCCAATTCGGATCCCGGAAGGAACATCCGCTGCGGCGCACCTTGCGGATTTCCACGTCGTGGTTTCCCATCACCGAGCAAGCTCCGTATTTCCGCACGAGATCCACAAATTCGGCGGGCGAAGCTCCGTTTCCGACGATGTCGCCGAGGAACACGATACGTTCGGCACCGCTCTCCCTCACCTCATCCAAGACCGCGAGTAAAGCCGGGAAATTGGCATGGATGTCTGAGAGAATGGCGATCATCGGGTGAGCCGTTAGCGAATCTCACGCGGTGAGCCGCTAATCCTGCATCCGGGGTTCTGTTGTTCAAAGATTGAGGCGGACCCCGAAAATCGGGCCAGGGGTTAAGCTATGATTGTGGTGGCCGGGGGCGGGTATAAATCCGAACCTGAACCACACAAAATGAAAGC